>JBCDFO010000150.1:0-10288 GCA_039177895.1 Bacteroidota bacterium | reverse complement strand
GTGGCGGCGGGCTGAGCGCGTCGCTGTCGGGCAGCTTGCCGGGCTCTTCGAGACGCTCTGGGCCTGGAGCCGCGCCGAGACGCGCTTCCGGCAAACCGTCGACGGCCTCGACGACGGGCTCTTCAGCTTCACCTACGCCACGCTCTCGCAGGGCGACGGGACGAGCGCGCCAGCGCGCCGCTACGAGTTCGCCACCCACCAGATCGAGCAGCTCGCCGGCTGCTCCCTGGAGCGCCTCACCGGCCAGGCCGACCGCTTTGACTGGGCGCACGACCTCGTCCACCCCGACGACCGCGCCGCCTTCGCCGCGCACGAGCTCCGCCTCCAAGCCGGGCGCGAGAGCACGCTCGACTACCGCCTCCGCCGCGCCGACGGCTCCGTCCGTTGGCTGCGCGAGCGCGCTACGCCAGACTACGACGCCGCCGACCGCCTCGTCGTGGGTGGTATCCTCGCCGACGTCACCGAGCAGAAGCAGGCCGATGCCTCGCTCCTCCAGGCCAAGCTCGCCGCCGAGCGCGCCAGCCAGGCCAAGACCTCGTTCATGTCCACGATGAGCCACGAGGTTCGCACCCCGCTGGGCGCGATCAACGGCTTCTCGGAGCTGCTCCGCGAGGAGGTCCGCGAGCTCGAAACCACCGACGAGGTAGCGCTGCCGCCGCCTGTCATCGAGTTCGTGGAGGTGATCCAGGAGAACGCGAAGCGCGCGCTGCGGCTCGTCAACGACCTCTTCGACCTCTCGAAGCTCGAAACGGGCGCGCTCCGGCTCCAGCACACGCCCGTCTTCTTCCACGACGTCGTCGAGCGCGTTGCCCACCGGGCCCAACTCGACCTCGACGCGAAGGGCGTCGGCTTCCACTGGGAGCGGGACCCCGGCCAGCCCGTCGTGCTCGGCGACCCCTACCGTATCGAGCAGGTGGTGGAGCAGCTCCTGTCGAACGCGGTCAAGTTCACCGACCGCGGTGCTGTGACGGTCACGACGCGGCTGGAGGACGCGGCCGTGGTCTACGTCGTGGAGGACACCGGCTGCGGCATCGCGGCGGAGTTCCTCAGCGGGCTGTTCGAGCCCTTCACGCAGGAGGACCACCGCCTCAACCGTTCGTACGACGGCTCCGGGCTCGGCCTCGCCATCGTGAAGCGCCTCGTGGACGCGATGGACGGGACGCTCGCCATCGAGAGCGAGAAAGACGTCGGGACGCGGGTCACGCTCACGCTGCCCGTCGCGGTCGAGGCCGCGCTGCCCCGGTAGCTGCGCCGCTCCGACAGCGGGAAAGGCGGCCTAGCTGACGAACTCCCGAAGTGCAGAGCGCAGCGTTCGAGCCACGATGCTACAGGTCGTGAGTCCGGAGGCCGAACCTGCGGCCAGGCGACGGCTTCAAGCATGACATACATCTGCCCTGCATGCTATGAAAGTCTCGCTCCACGAAGCCCAGGAACGCCTCGGCGCGCTGCTCGAACAGGCCGCGCAGGGCGACGACCTCGTCATCGAAACCGGCGACGGTGCGACCTACCGCATTCAGGTCACCGTGCCCGAGCCTACCCCGCCTAAGAAGCGCGTCGCCGGGCTCCACAAGGGAGCCGTCCTCTACATGGCCGACGACTTTGATGAGCCGCTCCCCGACTCCTTCTGGCTCGGGGACGAGGATACGGACCCACTCTACCAGTGAGCCTCCTCTTCGACACGCACACATTTCTGTGGTGGGCGACCGAACCGACGCGGCTCTCGGATGCTGCACACCGAGCACTTTCGTCTGACGCGAACGCGACGTTTCTCAGCGTAGTCGTGCTCTGGGAGATCCAGATCAAAGTCCAGATCGGAAAGCTCTCGCTGACAATGCCTCTCTCCGACCTAGTCAATGAGCAGTGTGCGGCCAATGGCTTCGTGGTCCTACCCGTCGAGCCACGCCATGTCTACGCACTGGACGCGCTACCGCTGCACCACCGCGACCCGTTCGACCGACTGCTGCTGGCTCAAGCCGAGGCCGACGGCCTGACCCTCGTGAGCCGCGACGGTGCGTTCTCGCCCTACGGTGTCTCGACCCTGTGGTAACACGCGCGGCACACCGGCTCACGGCACATACTTGTACCCCACGCCGTGCACGGTGAGCAGATGCCGAGGCCGCGCGGGGTCGGGTTCGAGCTTCTGGCGGAGCTTCAGGATGAAGTTGTCCACGGTGCGCGTCGTCGGGAGGTCGTCGCCGTCGTAGCCCCAGACGTCGGTGAGGAGTTGGTCGCGCGAGATCGGCTCGGAGGGGCGCGTGTGGAAGTAGCGCAGCACCTCGAACTCCAGGTGCGTGAGCGTCGCCGGGTCGCCGTCGAGCGTGGCCTCGTAGGTGTGGAAATCGACGTGCAGCCGCCCGACGGTGGCCTGGTCGCTCGCCTCGGCGGGCGCGCCGCGGCGGAGGACGGCCTTCACGCGGGCGAGCAGTTCGCGGAGGCTGAACGGCTTCACCACGTAGTCGTCGGCGCCGTATTCCAGCCCGCGCACCTTGTCGAGCTCCTGCCCCTTGGCGGTGAGCATGATGATGGGCGTCGTGACGCCCTCAGCGCGGGCGGTGCGGCACACGTCGAAGCCCGAGCGGACGGGCATCATCACGTCGAGGAGACAGAGGTCATAGCGCTTCCCTCGGAGGGCAGCGAGGCCCGCCTCGCCGTCGGCAGCGGTATCCACGTCATAGCCCTCGAACTCGAGGTTGTCGCGCAGCCCGTCGCGCATGGCGGGTTCGTCTTCGACGATGAGGATGTGGGGCATGGGTCGTTGGTCAGGGGTCACTAGTCCTTTGCGTCTGCTCGTTCGCCACCGGCAAGAGCAACCGGAAGCGGGCACCGTCGCCGGGGGCGCTGTGGAGGTCGATGCGGCCGCCGTGCGCCTCGGCGATGCGGGCGACGAGCGCGAGGCCGAGGCCGGTGCCCTTCGTCTCGTGGACGAGGTCATCGCGGGCGTCGTCGCCGACGCGGAAGAACGGCTCGAAGACCTGGCGCTGGTGGGCGACTGCGATGCCAGGGCCGTCGTCCTCGACCTCCACGAAGGCCTGCGGCTTGCGGCTCCCGTTGCGGTGCACGCCCGTGCGGATCGCCACGCGGCGCGCATCGGGGTGTGGCTTGGAGTATTTCAACGCGTTGTCCACCAGGTTGACAAGTGCTTCCGTCAGCGCCTCGGCGTCGGCCTCCACGGTAGGCATGGTGTCCGCGAAGGCCGTCTCGATGGTGAAGCCGTCGCGCTCGGCCGGGAGGGCGAAGCGGGCCGTCACGTCGCGGGCGAGCGCGTTGAGGTCGGTCGGCGCGAGGTCAAAGCGCTCGCGGCCCGCCTCGATGCGCGAGAAGTTGAGCAGCGTGTCGATGAGGCGGCTCAGGCGCTCGCTCTCGCGGGCGATCACGCCGAGGTACTCCGGCCGCCGCTTGTCCGGCACGCGGCCTGCTTCGAGCGTCTCGGCATACATCCGGATAAGCGCCAGCGGCGTGCGTAGCTCGTGCGACACGTTCGACACCAGCCGGGCGCGGACGCGGGCAAGCTCGATCTCCTGCTCCACGCTCCGGTAGGCGAACACCGCCGCACCGAGCAGCAGCAGTCCGAGCAGTCCGATCATGAGCAGGTTGCGCCGGAAGCGCCGCTGCAACGTCGCGCCGATGCCTTCGCCGGGGACGCCGATACCAACCGTGTGCGCCGGCAGGATCCACAGCCGCTTGCGCGCGATGTCGGCCACGGGCACGACCGCAGCGGTGCTGTCGGACAGCGACGGAGCCCCCGAACGAGCGCGGCCGTTCGGCGACGGAGGAGCGGCGGCTACGTCGAGCGGGTCGTCGGCGTCACGCATGCCCTCGGTGCGGTAGACGACGGTGCCCGCCGTGTCGGCGACGCTGAGGACGAACGTTCCCCGTCCGACGGTCGCCATCTTGGGCCCGAGGACGTCGTTGATGAAAGTGGGGACGTCCAGGATGAAGCCGGCGACGTAGGGGGCGTCGCCGAGGGCCGGCAGCGGCGTGCTGCCGACGAATGCGAGCGCGATGCGGTCCGTCCGCGCCGTGGTGCCGTCCACCCACAGCGTGCTCGGGGCAAGCTGGCGATACCCGACCCGGTAGCGGTCGAGGAGACGACGCACGAAAGCGGTGTCGAACGGCGGCGCGGCGGCAGCGTCCGCTCCAACAGCGGTGGTGCGCTGGAGCGTCGTGTCGGCGACGAAGGCACCTACGATGGCCCCATCACGGGCGAGGGCACTATCGAGCGCGGCCTCCAGCGGGCGCCCGTCGAGCTGCACCTTCTGCAAGTCACCCGTCAACTCCTGCGCCCAGCTGTCCGTGACGGTGAAGGCATACTGGTTGACCGAGAACAACAGGTCGTCAAGCTGCTGCGTGTAGATCGATTCGAGCAGCGCCTCGTTCGCGTTGAGTGCGTTCGCCTCGTAGGCGACGTAGCCGAGCGTCGGCACGAGCACGAGCGCGAGCAGGATCAGCCCGATGCGATGGTGGGCGCGCACAACGGCGAGGAGCAGACAGCAGGGGGACGAGCGCGGGCGGAGTGCCGCGCGGCGGCAAACTTCACCCGAAACGAGGCAGTATACGCGGGGCTAGCTTGCAGCGTGTCACCAGGCGTCACCGGCCTCGTCATCGTTTGTCACCGAGGGTGATTCGGTGCTCCGGTAGCTCAGTGATTCCGTGTGCGCCTCATCGCCGACGGCCTATCTCCGCGTTCTCCCGTCCCCTGCATGTCCCCGTTGCTCCGCCGCCTGTTTCTCTTCAGTCTCTTCCTGACGCTCTCCGCGCTGGCGCTGATGATCGTGGACCTGACGCTGGATGTCCGCGTGCCTGTCATACGGCCGGCCTTGCCGTATGCGCTGCTCGTCGGGATGATGGTGCTGCTGACGATCTACGTGGGGGCCGTGGGGACGCCCACGAAGCCCGGCACAGACACCGAGGACGAACGCGATGACGAAGCACTGGAGGCGCTACCGCTTGCGACGCCGGAGGGCGCGGCGCGGCGCGTCGTGGAGATGGTCGGCGTGCTGCACGCGCGGGGCTACGAGCGGCTGCGGCTCGGCGCGGGGCTCGCGCCGTCGGGCGCGGCGTGGCAGTGCGCCATCGCGGCCTACGCCCCAGACGGCACGCGGCTCACCGACGCGGCCGCCTACGCCAGCACGTCCGGCACGCAGTTCTTCGGCTGGGACGACGCCCACGCCGACGATGCCGAGGCGCTCGCGGAGAAGTTCACCGTTCGCCTCCCCGCCATCGCGGACGCGGCCTATGCAGCCGACAAGGCCTACGCGCGCTGGTATGCCGCCATGCTCGACGCCTCTGCGCCGACCGGGCTGCCCGTAGGCTACGCCGACACCGCGCTGCCGCCCGACCGCGTCCGCATCGTCGCCCATCCCGATGCGCCGACCGTCCCGCTCCCGCCCGGCGGGGTACTTTGAGCTCCGTTCGATAGACGCGGAAGCAGGTCCGTACCTGAAGCTGATAGCCGACAGCCCATAGCCCTCTGCCCATGCGCTTCAGCGACCGGATCCGCTACGTGATGGAGCGCCTGCTCGTGCGCGGGGTGCCCTACCGGCTGCTCCTCGTGGCGCTCATCCTGGTCGGGATCGCGGTCGGCGGCGGGCTGCTCGCCTACGCCATCGGAGCGTTCGACACCGTGGGCGAGGCCGTGTGGTGGGCGTTCTTGCATCTCTCCGACCCCGGCTACCTCGGCGACGACGAGGGCACAGCCCTGCGCACTATCGCCACGGTAGTCACGCTGCTTGGCTGCGTGTTCTTCGTGGGCGCGCTCGTGGCCGTGATGACGCAGTGGCTCAACGAGACGATCCGCGACCTGGAGCGCGGCCTCACGCCCATCGCCGACGAGGACCACCTGCTCGTACTCGGCTGGACGAGCCGGACGCCGGTGATCGTGGAGGAGCTGCTGCGCGCGGAGGAGCGCGTGAAGCGGTTCCTCGCGCGGCGGGGTGCGAAGCGGTTCCGGATCGTGGTGCTAGCCGAGCAGGTGGACCTCGGCCTCCTCGACATTCTGCGGACGCGCGCGGGCTCCTACTGGGACGAGCACCGCGTCATCCTCCGCGCAGGCTCGCCGCTGGTCTACGACCACCTCGAACGCGCCGCCTTCCGCCGAGCCTCGGCCGTCATCCTGCCCGGGGCCGCTTACCCCAACGCCTCCGACGACGACACCGACGAGCGCATCCTGAAGACGCTCGCGCTCATCGGGCACTACGTCCGCAGCGATGCCGCGCCGCCTGCGCTCGTCGCCGAGGTGTTCGACAAGCGCAGCCTCGGCCTCGCCGCACGCGTCTACACGGGCGACCGTCGGATGGTGGTGAGCGACGGCGTGAGCGGGCAACTCGTCGCGCAGGCGCTCCTGCAGCCGGGCCTCGCGCAGGTCTTCACCGAGCTGCTCACGTTCGGCGCGAAGAACGAGATCTACGTCGTGGAGCCTCCGGAGGTGGTCGGGCTGGCGTTCGGCGAGGTGCAGGCGCGCTTCCCAAAGGCCGCCGTGCTGGGCATCGTCCGACCTGAGGGCGAGGGGTTCGCGCCGATGCTCGCCCCGCCGACGGACCTGCGCGTCGAACCCGGCGACCGGCTGGCCGTCATCGCGGAGCACCTCGCCGACACGGATCCCGTCGCGCCGACGACGCGGGCCGCAGGGTCCTCGGGACGCGAGGCGGTGCGCGTGGCTCCTGCGTCAGAGCACCGTGTGCTGATGCTCGGCTGGAGTCACCGCGCCCCGGCCATCCTCGAAGCGCTCGCTGCGTGGCCCGGCGAGGCGGTGCAGGTGGACCTCCTCGCACCCGAATCGGTAGCGCACCGCGAGCGAGCCGTCGTGCGCTCCGGCTACGACCTCGCCGGGCTCGATCTCCGGCACCGCATCGGCGACCCGACGGTGGCCGCTGACCTTGCACCGCTCGACCTCGGGAGCTACACCAACGTCCTGCTCGTCGCCGCCGCGCAGGCCTCGGGGGCGACCTCCGACGCGCGGACGATCTACGCGCACGTCCTCCTCCGCGACCTCTTCGACGAGGCCGGGCTCACCGGCGATGCCGCCCCCGCGATGCTCATCGAGCTCACCGACGAGGACAACGCGGTGCTCTACGACGACGACCCGGCGGAGGTCATCCTCAGCCCGCTGATGGTGAGCCACATGCTGGCGCACGTCGCGCTCCGGCGGGAGCTGCTGCCGGTCTACGAGACGCTGTTTCAGGCGGGCGGCCCGCAGCTCCGCTTCCGGTCGGCGAAGGCGTACGGGCTCACAGGCCGCCCGGTCGGAGTGGACGTGCTCCGCAGCGCTGCCGCACAGCGTGGCGAGGTGTTCCTTGGCGTCCGCCTCCACGCCGAGCGCGCCCGCCGCAGCGGCGTCCGTCTCCATCCGCCGCGCAGCTTCTCCGCCACGCTCACGCCCGAGGACGACCTGCTCGTGCTCGAACGCGAGTGACGCGGTGTATGTGACGTGGTGCAGCGGTGAGGCAAGGATCCGGCTCGGCGAGAGCGAGGCGGGTGACTTCGCCTACCTTTGCTCGTCTTCCTGTCCCCCTTGCCTCCTCTCCCGCCGTCATGTCCGATCTCGCTGCTGCCGTCGCCGCCGTCCGTGCCCACACCGACGCAGTGCCGTCGATGGCGCTGGTGCTCGGCTCCGGGCTGGGCGCGCTCGCCGAGAGCGCCGAGGACGCCGTAGCGATCCCGACGACCGAGATCCCCGGCTACCCGCACTCGACCGTACAGGGTCACGCGGGGCGTCTCGTGTTTGGGACGCTCGAAGGCCAGTCGGTGCTGTTCGTGCAGGGGCGCGTCCATGCCTACGAAGGCCACCCCGCCTCGACGCTGGCGTTCCCCGTGCGGCTAGCGCATGCGCTCGGGGCGCGCGACCTCGTGCTCACCAACGCCGCCGGGGGCATCGACCCGCGCTTCGTGCCGGGGACGCTCATGCTCATCACCGACCACATCAACTTCGCCTTCACCAGCCCGATGGCGGGGCCTGTCCGCGAGGGCGAGCCTCGCTGGCCCGACCTCGTGGAGCCGTTCGACGCGGCGTGGACGGACCGCGCGGAGGAACTGGCGCTCCAGCAGGGGCTCGCCGTGCGGCGCGGGGTCTACCTCTGGACGCTCGGGCCGAGCTACGAGACACCCGCCGAGATCCATGCCTTCCGCACGCTCGGGGCCGATGCTGTCGGGATGAGCACCGTGCCCGAGGCCATCCAAGCCGCCGCGCTCGGGATGCGCACGCTCGGCATCTCGACGATCACCAACCTCGCGGCTGGGCTCCACGCGACGCCGCTCAACCACGAGGAAGTGATGGAGGTCGGGCAGCAGGTCCGAGAACGGCTGACGGCGTGGCTCCGCGCCATCGTGGCCGACGGCACCGCCTGACGATCGCACCTCCGAGGCAGGTCGGGTACAACGAAACGCGCCCCGGAAGGGGCGGCGAAATGGGTTGCGTCTGACTCGGATGTCATGTTACCTTAATGTTACCAACTCACCACATACGCGCCTGTTGCCTGAAAGGCGCACTTTTTGTCAAGCTGGGATGAAGCCTTTTTGTATCGGCCAGCGCAGTTGACCTCGCCCCGGAGGTAGGTGACCTCGGGGTGCGTGCAGCCACGCTAGCCCTGACCCTGGGGATCGCCATGACGTATCCAGCCTCCGCCCACCAGTCCGCCCCGCATCGACCCTCACTGTGCCGCACGCTCGCGCCTGTGCAAGGCTGGGTCGGGCGAATCCTCGGGTGGGTGGCGCTCTGGCTTCTGGTGGCAAGCCTTAGCGCCGGGCCGGTTCAGGGGCAGGCGACCTCGTCCGGGACCCCGTTCCTGTTCATCCATGCGGACCGCGAGGTCGTCCAGGTCGGCTCCCCGCTCACGGTGGAGGTCGAGTTTCTCGCGACCGTAGCCGGTGGCGACGAGCAGGCGTGGCGCGACGCCTTCGCGGCTGTGCGGCCGTTTGCTGATCCGTGGGAGGTCCTCCGCGAGGCCCCCGTCACCACCCGGGTCGAGGACGTCGCCGAAGGGCGGGTGCTCGCGCTAGCGCGGCGCTTCGTTGTGCGGGTGAACGAGGTGGGTACGATGCAGAGCGAGGCACCTGCCATGCACGTCGGCACGCAGCGCGTAGAGGCAACGCCGCTCGCGATGCAGGTGTACGCGCTCGACCAGACGTTCTACACGGTGCGCCGCAACGTGCTACCGCTCGTGGCGACGAACCGTGATCGCACGCTGCGCCGCGCCGGATCAGGCTTCCTCGTCGCCGACGATGCGCTCGTGACGGCCTACCACGTCGTCGTGGGGTCGGACCGGGTGAAGGTCACGCTGCCGGACGGCCGCACCACCGTAGCCGACGAGGCGTGGGTCCTGGACCCCGCCCGCGATGTCGCCATCCTGCGGGTGAACCCGGAGCGGATGCAGGCTGCCGGCGTCACACCGATGGCGGTGAAGACACGCGACGAGGAGCAGGGGAGCACCGTCGCCCTCACCGCGGGCTGGCGCGATGCGGCACAGCACACCACCGAGGCCCCTCGCTATGCAGACCTCCACCTGGGCTATCCGCTCCGGGTGAGCGCCAACGCCGTCGGGCCAGGCGACAGCGGGGGGCCGCTCCTCGACACCGAGGGCCGTGTGCTCGGCGTGGTCGTCTCCGGCCGGAACACGCGCGGCGACGATAATCTGCTCCGCCAAGACCTCTGCCTCACAACCGACCTCCGTCCGGCGCTGGCAGCGCTGGCGGCCCGCGAGGCTCCGCGCCCGCTCCGGGCCAGCCTGGCGTTGCTGGAGGCATCGGCTCCGCACGCGCAGATGCTCCGCGCCGTCGCGTCGCTGCAGGCTGGGCGCGCACGTGGTCGCGACCGCAGCGACGCCCGGCCCATCCTCGCTGACCTGCTCGACGCGGCGGCACGTACCCAGCAGGACCCCGCCATGCTCTTCCTGCTCGGCACCACGCTCGACTTCGTCGGAGACCAGGCGGCGGCGGCCGAGGCGTTCGCCGACGCCCTGGACCACGCCGACGGCTTCTTCCCCGCCGCCTACGCACTGGGTCACCACCACCTCCGCAACGGCCAGTTCGACGAGGCCGACGCCTACTTCCGGCGCACCGCCGACCATCCAGGCTACCGGCACCTCGCCGCGCTCGGGCTCGCCCGCAGCCACGCCGAGCGCTTCGACTACACGGCCGCCATCGAGGCGCTGCGGCCGGTGCTCCACCACGACCCGGACTACGCGCCCGCCCTCTATCTCCTCGCCTACGCTTACCTAGGCCTCGGCGACGAGGCGACCGCCGAAGCCCTCCTCGTGCGGCTCCAGCACCGCGATGCATACTGGGCCGAGCGGCT
>JBCDFO010000149.1:0-10305 GCA_039177895.1 Bacteroidota bacterium | reverse complement strand
TGCCGAGGTCCACACGTCATCGAGCAGGTCCTCCGAGTCGTCCAAGGTGGGGAGGTCGTCCGGCGCGCTGTCGAGCGAGAGCGTGAAGGGCTCGGTCGGGAGCGCGGGCGGCGGCGGCGCGAGGTCGGGCACGCGCTCGTCGGGGAGGCGCACGTCCTCGGCGGGCGGCGCGGGCTGGTCGCCGAGGTCACGCAGCGGCGATGGCGCAGGCAGGTTGAGCCGAAGCGGGGCGTCGAGTTCGAGTGCGGGGAGGGGCGTCTCGGCGTGGTCGGTCGTCTGCGGCGCGAGCGGGGCCAGGCCCGCATAGCGGTGGTTTACGGCGTCCGCGAGGTCGGGCGTGGCCTCGAACGTGAGGGCGTCGCCCTGGCGGCGGAACGTCCCCACGCCTGGCACGAACACGCCGCCCTGCGTCTCGATGGTGCGGTGGATGCTGGCGACGAGCCGAGCAAGGACGGGCCGCGCTTCGGCAGGGGCCAGCCCGAGCGGTTCAGCGAAGCGGGCGAGCAAGTCGGGCTGCATGGGCACGGGACAGGTGGAGGGGCCGTGAGGGCGTCAGCGCGGTGGCTCGGCGGGACGCGGGTCCGGGACGAAGCGCACGACCTCGCGCGGCGGGAGCAGGCGCGGCGGCACGACGGAGTCGTCGAAGCGGCTGGGCTCGTGCTCGCGGTGAAACGTACCGAGGCCGTCGACACTGACGGCGTGGTCGCGGGCAAGACCCTCGCGGAGGGCGTCGGCAAAGGCGCGGAGTACGTCGGCGTCGGTGGCAGGCATGGCGGGAGCCTAGCGGGGAGACAGGCCGGACGGCGGCCAAGAGCAGGGCGCGAAAAGCGAATGGACGCAAGATACCACCACGGCGCACCGCCGCGAAATCAGCCGCGCTCCCGACAGCACAGCGACGTTATGCTGCGTTTACCAGCGCGCGCGAAGGCCACCTAGCATAGTGAACGGGGCCTCCGGGTAGCCGTCCCAACGTTCCACCTCGCCGGCAAGGCCGCCGCCGCGCACGACCACGTCGAAGCGCTCGTTGAACCGGTAGCTCGCCTCCGCGCTGAGGTCGAGGAAGCCGGGTGCCTCGTCGCCCGCCACGCTGGCTGGCCGCACGCCCTCGGCGCGCGCGTGGAGGCCGAGGCGCAGCCGCTCGTTCAGCAGCGCCGTCGCCACGCTCGCCGTCGCTACCACGGGCGCGTAGTAGGGGAGGTCCGCATCCGCATCCACGAGCCGTCCCGAGCGGGCTTCGACGCCTACCGTGGCCTCGATGCGGTCCGGACTGCCGAACGCGGCCTCGACGCCCCCGAAGAAACGCTGCGCTTCGTCGTAGCCCACGGTGAAGAGTCCGGTCTGCGCGTTGCGCTCGAAGAACTGCGCGTGGTCGCCCCACTGCGCGCCGCCGTAGACGGTAGCCTGGATCTCGCCAAACTGCGTCCGGACGCCCGCCCTGGCATCAACGGGGCGGATCTCGGGCATGATGAGCGGCGCGCGTTCCGCAAAGGGATTGGCAGCGAACACCGACGCAAGGCCCTGGTGGACGACGCGCGGGCTGTTCTCGGCGAACACGCGGACGGTGCCCCGGCGCGGGCGCAGCTCGAAGGCGACGAGCGGGCCGACGGCCGTGGTGGTGCCGAGGACACCCTCGGTAAACAGGACGCGGGCGCCGAGGCGGAGCGAACTCGTACGCGTCTGCCGGAGAGCGAGGGCGAGCCCGGCCCCTGCGCCGACGATGTCGGTCCCCACGGCGGCGTCAGCCCCGGCGATGCTACCGTGCCCGTCGAGGTGGAGACGGCGCCATGTGGCGTGCCCCGAGGCGGTCAGACGGCCCTCGGTCGGGTCGTCCGCAGCGAGCGTTGCGGGCGTCGCGAAGGCGTCGAGGTCGGTCGCCGTCGAGGCGTAGTCGTAGCGGAGCGTTCCAGAGGCGGGGCTCTCGGCGTCGCCGAAGCGCGCCAGGAGATGGCCGTGGACGGTGGTGCGCGTGGGTTGGTCTGGGAGCGCGCTGCCCGCCAAGGCTCCCGGTGCGGCAAAGGCGGCCCCGTACAGTTCGTGATCTACGAATTGCCCGCCTGCCTCAATCTGCCACCCGGCGCTGCTCTCATAGCCGACGGTGCCCCCCGCTCGGTTGTAGATCGCCGTGCCCGACGACACCGCCGCGTCGAAGGGGCTGTAGGTGCTCAGGCCGTCGTAGTCAGCATCGAGGAAGAACGCGCCCGTCGCGCCGCTTTGCTGGAGGCGGAGGCGGGCCGCTCGCGCAGCGTAGACGCCCGCCAGGCCCTCGACGGTGCCCGTGAGGGGGCGGAGCAGGTCCGTCTTCGGGATGGGCTGCGCCGGAAGCTCAGGGGGCTCGATCTGTTCGAGTGGGAAGCCGTAGACGCGCTCGGTCGGCGCGCGCTCAGCGGGGACGACGTAGGCGCGGGGCGGCGGTCCGAAGCCCGAGAGCGGCTGGCGGCGGATGCCCGAGAAGTCGACCTGGAGATCGCCCTGGATCTCGAACTCACGCGGGGTGAGGTCGGGAAGGGCCTCCTGGGCCTGGCTCGGCGTCGGAGCCAGGCTGAGTAGTCCAGCGAGGAGCAGCAGGAAGAGGACACGCATGGGTTCTACGTCGGGGTTCTGCGTCGTGGACCGAAGGGTCCAAGGGAAGGGGTGGCGGGGCAAAGAGCCCGGTTACAGATCAGGCTCCTCAGCACGGGCGGCGGCTGCGAAGGGCGTTCCCTCGAAATTGGTGACGACGCGCCGGTAGCGGGCCGTCGCCTGCTCGTCCATGCCGAGCTCGCGGTAGGCGCGTGCCGTCGTCAGGAGTCCCTCCGCGACGAGCATCGGGAAGGCGACGAAGCGCTGCTCCACGCCGTCGAGCAGCGCGAGGGCACGGTTGTGGTCGCCTATCGTGTGGTTAAGGACCCCGAGGCGCACGGTCGCCTCCGCGCGCACGGCGGCGTCCCGCGCCTGGAGGAGCGGTTCGTAGGCCCCGACCGCATCGGCGAACAGTTCGTCGCCTTCGTAGACCTTCGCGAGGCCAAGCTGGGCGCGCTCGCCTGCTGTGCCGCCCGCGTCCACCACCGTCAAGTAGAGTTCGATGGCGTCGGCTTGGCGTCCGAGGCCCGCCAGCGCCCGGGCCTGCCCCATCCGCGCGGCGAGCACGGCCTGCGTGTCCGGCGCGTCGAGCTCGACGGCTTCGTAGGTGTCGCGCGCCTCTCGGAACCGTCCGCTGTCGAGATAGAGTCGCCCGAGTTCGTTGGCGGCGGCGTAGCGCACCGTCCCGAGTTCGCGGCGGTCGCCTAGGTCGTCAAGGAGCGCGGCGAGCCGGTCGGTGGCCTCGTCGATACGCCCCTCGTTGGCGTAGGCGCGGGCCAGCGTGAGCGTGATCTCCGCGCGCTGCTGCGGCGTCACCTCCGTGCGTTCGAGCTGCGACTCCAGCGACGTGATGCCGCCCTGGGCGTCGCCGCTCTGGAGGCGGAACTCGGCCTGGCGGAAGCGCAGCGCCTCCGCGTCGAGGTCGGGGTAGAGCGCCGTGAAGTCGCTCACGAGGCTGTCGGCCTCGACGGTGCGGCCCTCGGCGAGCAACACGAACTGGATGCCCGTGAGCGCGTCGGCCACGAAGGGGCTGTCGGGGTAGCGGCGCAGCACGGCGCGGTAGCTGTCCTCGGCGTCGGCGAGGCGGTCGCTGTTGTAGTGCGCGTCGCCGATGCTGTAGAGCGCCTTGGCCGCGAGCGGGTGGTTGGGCAGGTCGGCGGCCAGTGCCTCGAAGGCATCGATGGCGCCCGCATATTCCTCACTCTGGAACAGGACCTGGGCCCGCGCAAACCGCGCCTCGGGCTTGAGCGCCGACTGCGGGAATTCGGCGAGGAGGCGGTCGTAGACGTTGAGCGCCGCCGCGAGGTCACCTTGGGCAGCGCGAGCTTGCGCCGTCTGGAAGAGCGCGTAGTCCTCGCCCCGACCCCGCACGAGGCTGTAACTTGCGATGGCGAAGTCGTAGCGCCCGAGCGCGAAGTAGCTGTCGCCGAGGCGGAGCCGCCCGTCGGCCGCGTAGGGCACCGACTCGCGCGTCAGGTTGACCTCGTAGGCCGCTAGGAATGTCTCGAAGGCTTCGGCAGCCTGCGTGAAGTTGCCCTGCTTGAAGTAGGTCCAGCCAAGGACATAGCGCCCGGCGTCGGCGAGGCGGTGGAGGGGGAAGCGCTGGAGATAGAGCTGCGCGTTGCGTTCGGCGAGGGCATAGGCGCGTGGGTTGCCCTGCTGGCCGTTGCGGAAGGCGGCATCGGCGGCCCAGAAGAGCGCCTCGGCAGCGCGGGGGCCGCGTGGTGCGCTCGTGTAGACGGTGTAGAGCGATTCCGCCGCGTCCTCGAAGTTGCCCTCCGTGTAGAGTGCGTAAGCGTCCTGGAAATCGACCTCAGCGGCCAGTTCTTCGGACGGCGTGCCGAGCACATCGGCGAGGTCCGAGAACTCGCGGGCGCGGTCGAAGCGCCCCAGCGCAGCGAACGTCTCCCCGAGCATGCGTGCCGCTTCGCCGCGGTGGGGCGAAGCCGGGTAGGCGTCGAGCAACTCCCGCAGGGCCTCGCGGGCGGGGTCAAAGCGGCGGCGCTCGTAGCGCAAGATGCCGAGTTCAAGCAGCGCGGCGTCGGCGAAGGGACCGGTCGGGCGGCGGCTGTGCGCCTGCGCCAAGCGGTCCTCGGCAGCGCCCAGGTTGCCCAGGCGGCGCTCGGCCAGCCCAGCGTAGTAGTCAGCCTGGTGCGCGACCTCGTCGTAGATCCCATTCGGTAGCGTCCCGACGAGGCCGGAGAAGTATTCCAGTGCGGAATCGTAGCGCTCGGTGCGGTAGGCCAGGCGGCCGAGCGCGAAGCGGGCGCGGCGGCCGAACCGGCTGGCGTACGTGATCTGTGCGTAGGCCGTCGTTGCCGCGTCGAGGTGGCCCTCTGCCGCTTCGGCAAGCTCGTCCTGTTCGGTCTGGAGTTCGGCGTCGGGGATGGCTGCTTCAGCGGCATCCGCAAGCCGTACGTGCGCCTCGCCGAGGAGGAAGTAGCCCTCGTCACGGGAAGCGCCGCTGAGCGTGGAGAGGCGCTGGTCTAGCTCGGCCACCGCCTCTTCGTACTGCCCGGTGCGTAGGAGCGCGTTGGCCAGGGCGAGCCCGATGCGGGCATTCTCGGGGGCGTCCGGGTAGTCGGCGACGAGTTGGCCGAGGGCAGCGGCGGCGCGCTCGTGCTGGCCGAGGTCGCCCGCGACGCGGCCTGCGTCGTAGAGGGCGCGCGGCGCGAACGTGGTCTCCGGATAGAGCGTGGCGGTGCGGGTGAAGTAGCCGAGCGCCGTCGTGGTACGGCCAAGTTTGAGTTGGGTACGGCCGAGGAGGTACCGGACCCGCGCCGCGTCCTCGTCTTCGAGGTCATCGCGGAGGGCGTCAGAGAGGTAGCGCTCGGCCTGCACGTAGTCCTCGGCCCCGAAGTAGTAGTCGCCGAGCGCAAGGCGGACTTGCCCCGAGAGGGGATAGTTCGGGTACTGCGCGCGGAACGTCTCGAAGCGGCGCTCGGCTGTGGTGACATCGCCTGCGCCTAGGGCGGCGAGGCCGCCGAAGTAAAGCGCGTCGGGGTGGCGCGGGTGCGTCGGGTAGGTCGCGACGAACGCCCCCAGGGCGCGCGAGGCCTGACCGTAGAGCCGCTGCTCGTAGAGGTCTTGCGCGTCCGCGTAGGTGGCATCGGGCGAGGCAGGCGGGCTCGGCTGGGCGTGGGCCAGCCCGGAGAGCACGGTCAGCAGGATCGCCGCGAGTGCCACGAGGCCGTGTGAGAACCGGCGGAGCGCGAGCTGGCGGTGCACCGGAACGCCGGGGGTCGGAACGTCTGATGTCGGAACGCGGGGCGGCGCGGACCGGAGCGGGGTGGGGCGGGGCATAAGCGAGCGGATCGAGCGAGCAATGACGCGGGAGGCACCCCGGAGGCGCGCGGCCAAGATATCGTGGGCAGGGCAGGGGGGAGCGCGGGCGGGCCGGGAGCCTTCGCTGGCAGGAGGGGTGGCCACGACCTAGGGCGGGCTTCGGTGGGATCGTCCTAGCAAAGACCGGACCCCCCTTCGGCAAAGACGCCGTGGAGGTTGCAGCAGAACCGGCTAGCTCCTCGCGGCCTCGAAACAACGGACCGGGCGGCACACGTTGTATATCACTACCCGTCCCTCGCGTCTGAGTCCAACATCCGAGCCTCCACGCTCGCAGGGCGCTCAGCGTGGCGTGCGGGAACACCTCCGTTCCGATTCGGCGCGGAAACCACGTCTCCATCCGCATCCATTCCTCCGGCCCACAGCCCCTCTCCCATGAGCACCGACACGACGAAACCCACCGACGACCAGGCTCCGGCCCAGGAGGACGCCGCCCCCGAGGCGACCGCCGACACGGACGCCCTTGCTGGCGACGCGCCTGCTGCCGTGGACACCGCGACGAAGACCATCGGCAGCCGCCCGCTCCCGCCGCCGCCCGCGCCGAGTGTCCCGCCGCCCTCGCCGTCGTTCACCGTTCCCACCTACTCGCTCCCCGAGCCCGCCTCGCAGGACTGGCTCACACGCACCCGCACCTGGGTCGAGGCACACCCCGCGCTCGCCATCACGGCGGCCGTCGGTGTCGGCCTGACGCTGGGCCGCGTGCTCTCGGGCGCGTTCAAAGCCCCGCCGCCGCCGAGCCTCACCGAACGCGTTGAGGAGCGCGCGCGCGAACTCGGCGACGAGATCGCCAAGCGCAGCCAGACCGCTGCCGAAAAGGGTCGTGTGATGGCCGCGAAGGGAAGTGTTGCCGCAAGCGCAGCAGCGAGCGAGGCAGGCGACGTGCTCCGCGAGCGCCTTCAGGAGGCCGGCGACAAGCTTGGCGATGTGGCGGAGGTGGCCGCCGAGCGCGCCGAGGAGGGCTACGAGAAGGCGAAGGACTTCGCCGACGTGGTCGCCGACGCGGTGAAGGCCGCCGTGCTGGGCGTCGTCGCGAAGAAGACCGATGACTGGTTCGACAAGCTGAAGCGGTAGCGCGACGGTTGGCTGCGGACGGCTGGTTCGATTCTACGCCCCGTCGGCAGCTACCCAAGCTTCCATCAACAGAAAAGGCAACGGTGCTACGGCACGGTTGCCTTTTCTGTTGAGGCTGTGCGCGATGCCGCCATTCCGAACAGAGACGAAGCGCCTCTCAGCCTAAAACTCACGGCGTCCGCTCCAGGGGGCGGCTATTTTGGCGCTGTTTTGGGGGTGCCGCGCCCCCGGTCCGGGACCGACCTGCGACCTACGACCCACGACCCCCGACACCATGAGCATCGTCGCCGTCGGCACCGTCGCCTTCGACGCCATCGAGACGCCCTTCGCCCAGACCGACCGCATCCTCGGCGGCTCGGCGACCTACCTCACGCTCGCCGCGCGCTTCCTCACCGAAGACGTGGGCCTCGTCGCCGTCGTCGGGGGCGACTTCCCGGAGGCGTACATCATCGAACTCCAGGAGCGCGGCATCGGCACCGAAGGCCTCGTCATCGAGCCGGACGGCAAGACGTTTTTTTGGGCCGGACGCTACCACTACGACCTCAACAACCGCGATACGCTCGACACGCAGCTCAACGTCCTCGCGACGTTCGACCCCGTCGTGCCAGAGGCCTACCAGTCGCGCCGCATCGTCTGCCTGGGCAACCTCGACCCGACCGTGCAGCAGAAGGTCATGGACCAGGTGCCGGACGCCGACCTCGTGATCGCGGACACGATGAACTTCTGGATCGAGAACACGCCCGACACGCTCGCGGAGACGCTCCGCCGGGTGGACGTGCTCGTGATCAACGACGCCGAGGTGCGCCAGCTCGCGGGCGAGTCGAACCTGATCAAGGCGGCGCGCAAGGTGCGAGGCCTCGGGCCGGAGACGCTCGTCGTGAAGAAGGGCGAACACGGCGCGCTCCTCTTCGCGGGCGACGAGGTGTTCGCCGCCCCCGCCTACCCGCTGGAAGACGTCTACGACCCCACCGGCGCGGGTGACGCCTTCCTCGGCGGCTTCGCGGGCTACCTCGCCGGGCAGCCGACCATCGACGCGACGACCATGAAGCAAGCCATCGTGATGGGGAGCGTCGTGGCGTCGTTCTGCGTGGAGGCGCTCGGCCCCGAACGGCTGATGCTGCTCACGCGCGACGAGATCGATGCGCGCGTGGCCGACTTCCACCGCCTCTGCGCCATTCCCGAAGGCATCTTGGTTGGGTAGGCTCGGCGGCCAGGGACTCGGGCGGCTTGGATCCCCGTAGACGTATCGAACGTGACACGGGGCCCCTAGCATCGCGCACCCGTCCGACGCTCGCATGGCCTCGTCCGCTACGCTCTCCGATCCGCTTTCCGTAACCCCGACGCCTTCGGAGGGGCTGCCTACGTTGTTCGAGGAGGACTTTCCGTTCCGCCGGGTGCTCAGCCTGGACCCGCTGACCGACTTCTGGCGCCAGCAAGCGCAGGACGCTACCGGGTTCGAGGCCGAGCAGGCTCGCGCGCTCGTGGCGGCGGTGGAGGCGACCCCGGCCCTGCTCGGCGACATCGACGACCCGGCGGTGCTGCAGGAGCACAGCGATCTCGTGCAGGCGCTGATGAGTGCGCTCATCCCGTCGGGCTGGCTGGACGACCGCCTCGCATTCGCCATCCCGCCGTTCGACCTCGCTCCCTTCTTCGAGACGCCCACGGCAAAGCGGCTCGGATTGGTGGACGCGCTCCTGGCGTTTCTCAGCGAACCGGGCATGGCGAGCAAGCACGTCTTCAAGGCGTACGACTACGTCCTCACCGAGGCGTATGGGGCCGACGCCCAGATGGTGCCCTTCCTGGTCACGCTGGTCGACCCGGACGACCCTACCGGCCTGCCGCGCCACTTCCAACTCCGCTTCGACGTGCGGTTCTGCGAGGTCGTGAAGGCTGACGCCGCGCCCGAGGCCGTGTCAGAAGACGTACTGCGCCACCTGCTCGCCGACCGCACCGACCTCGAACGCTGGACGGCGACGCTGCCGCCCGAGCACTACACGCTGCGCGGCTTCGCAGTCATGGAGGCCGCCGAGGTCACGATGACCGAGGAACTCTCGGCGCTCCGCCGCGACCTCGTGGAGGCCGACGCGATGGTGGGGGCCGAGGCCATCGAGCATCTGGAGCAGCGCCTGCGCACGGTCTTCCGGCAGCCCGACCTCGACCTGGGCGTGCTGCGCCTCGCGCGACCTGACGCGAACGGCATCCGCCACGGCGCCCCCGTCGGGCGGAGCCTGCTCCTCGGCGACGCCTGCGGGATCTGCGCTCAGGACGCAACGCATGTCGAGGCCTGGACCTCGTCCTTCTACAGCGAGGCGCTCACGGCCCCGGTCTTCGTCGACGACCTGCAGCAGCAGACGTGCTCCGTACTCGGGCAGAAGCTGGCCGAGGCGGGCTACCGCACCCTCGTGGTAGCCCCGCTGCGGGTGGGCGACGACTTTGTGGGTTTTCTGGAACTCGGCTCCACGCGGCCCGGCGTGCTCTCCACGCTCAACGTCCGCGAGATCGAGGAGATCGCCACGCTCTTCGCGAGCGCCCTCAAGCGCAACCGCGACGCCGAGGAGAACCGCCTCCAGGCGCTCATCAAGCAGCAGTACACCGCTATCCACCCGTCGGTCGAGTGGCGCTTCCTGCAGGCCGCGCGGTCGATGCTCCGGCAGCAGGTGGCGGGTGAGCAGCCGCGCCTCGCGTCCATCGCGTTCGACGGGGTGCACGCGCTCTACGGCCAGTCCGACATCCGCGGCTCGTCGGAGGCGCGTGTGGAGGCGATCCGCACCGACAGCCGCGAACAGCTCACCCTCGCGCGCGCGGTGCTCCAGGCGGCCCAGACGGAGAGCCCGGCTCCGGCGTTCGACCACCTGGCCTTCCGCATCGAGCAGGCCCTCGACGCGCTCGACCGCGAGAGCCCCAACGTGGGTGACGAGTCGAACGCCGTGACGTTCCTCCACGCTGAGGTGGAGCCGCACCTCGACGTGCTAGCGGCCCGCAGCGACGAGGCCGCGCTGGCCGTCGCCGCCTACCGCGCCGCGCTCGATCCGAAGGTGGGCGTGCTCTACCGCGAGCGCAAGCGCTACGAGGACTCGGTCACGCTCATCAACGACACCGTCGCCGACGTGCTGGACCGGCAGCAGGCGTGGGCGCAGCGCCTCGTCCCGCACTTCTTCGAGAAGTACAAGACCGACGGCGTCGACTACACGATCTACGCGGGCACGTCGCTCCTCGAAGACGGCACCTTCACGCCGCTCGACCTCCAGAACCTGCGCCTCTGGCAGCTCATGACGACATGCAGCGTCTGCTGGGCGCTCGACGCCGTGCTTGCCGAGATGCCGATGGCGCTCC
>JBCDFO010000148.1:0-10368 GCA_039177895.1 Bacteroidota bacterium | reverse complement strand
CTGGTCTGGGCTCGTGCGCAGGATTGACCGAAAGGCCTCCTCAGCGTTCACCGAAGGCGAAAGCACCCAGCGCTCCCCCGCGTTGAGCCAATCGAGATGGGACGAACCCGTGTCGGGATCTGTATGAAGGAGCACCGCCTGCCCGGCGTCCTCGAGCAGGCGCCAGTCCTCTCCCAAATGCGTGTCGGCACAGGCCAGCCGAACGGGATCAACGCGGCACACCACAGCAGACTGGTCCGATGCAGTGCCGAGCGCGGCCCAGACGGCGCCGTCGTGGGCCGCCAGCGAAATGATGCGGCCGCGATATGGCACCCCGTCTCGCGCGAATGGCACGAGCGTGGCCTCGTCTCTCGCGGGACGGTACCGCCAGAGCCCAGCACCGCGATAGCCGACCCAGAGCGTGCCGTCAGCATCCGCAACGATGTCCTCTACACGTGATGTCGGCATCGCACCGATATGATGCGATGCTCCTGTTCGGAGGTCGAGGCGAGCAAGTCCTTCGACGGTGCCAACCCAGACTTCGCCTGCAGCTGGAGCCACAGCGAAGATCCGGCTAGACGGCAGTGTGGACAGGTCGTCCGGGTGGTGGCTCCAGACCGTGAAGCCGTGGCCGTCGTAGCGCGCCAAGCCTCCATCCGTGGCCACCCACAGTAGGCCGTCCGGTCCCAGCGCGACGTCGTTGACGACCTCGGAGGGCAGCCCCTCGCGGATGCCGAAGCGCTCGAAAACCTGCGCCTGCAGAGGCGTCCCAAACGCGACGGCCAGGAGCAGCAGGATCCGCATGAGGAGGCGAGGCACGCACATGGCAGAAGGTACCGCTCTGCTCACCTGCACATATGGTACCCCAGGCCCATGCGTTCGGCGTTGGAGTCCCCTACCCTATTGGCCGCACAGAAGCACCGTGTCCCGCATCGCACCCTCCTGTGATAGCTCTGGTCTCGCCCCCCTTCCTCACGTCGTGTATGCCTGCGTTGCATGCCCGCAGATGCCGCTTCCTGCGTCTTGGCCGCTGCGCTGCCTCGGGCATCACGCTTGTGCTGCTGCTCCAACTCGCTGCCCTCTCGCAGGCACTTCAGGCGCAGCCAGGACCCGTCGCGTTCTCGCCTGACGCGAGTAGCGAACCTGGCACCGAGTTCGCCCGCAGCGTAGCGCTGGCGGGAGACATCGCTGCGTTTGGAGCGGCCTTCGACCTGCCTGGCGCTGCAGACGCGGGCGAGGTCGTCCTCTACGAGTTGATCGAGGACCAGTGGACGCTCGTGGAACGTCCCCTCGTCGCTGATCGGGACGCCGGAGATCTGTTCGGGGCCGCCGTCTCCCTAGGTGCCCTGTTTGGCGATGACGACGACGCGCAGCCCAGCCTACTCGTCGGCGCACCCGGTCGACTTGGTGGGGGTGCCGTCTACCACTATCTGCGTGATGGGCCGGTGTGGGTCCCTAGTCGTACGCTCACGCCGTCGAGGACGGACGCGGCCGGCTTCGGGGCTGCCGTTGCCACGGAGGGCGTCTTCGCGGTCGTCGGGGCCCCGCAGGAGAACAGCGGCGCGCCCGAAAGCGGTGCTGTCTACGCGTACCTGTACAACCCGACTCCGTCCGAGGGAGACGCGCGCTTCGAGTTCATTGGGCGTCTCGTGACGCCGGGGGCCACCCCGGAGCGGCGGTTCGGCGCGGCTGTGGCCCTTGCTGGCGAGCGGTTCGTTGTGGGGGTTCCGGGCGAACGCGTCGATGGCGTCCCCACTGGGGCTGTGTACGTCTACCGATTCGACTTCGACGATTCCGAGCAGTTCGTGCCCGTTCTGGAAGCCAGACTGGTCGCCCCTGGACTTGCCCTGGGCTTTGGCCAGGCAGTAGCTATCGATGGAGACCGGATCGTGGTTGGGGCTCCCGGAGGCGATGACGCCGTACCGGGCGCGGCGTGGCTCTACGAGTTCGACGGTACCCAGTGGACGGCGGAGCAGCGACTCGTTGTGCCCGACCTCCCCTTCGAAGCCGACTACGGACAGACCGTCGCCCTCGACCGCGACTGGGCGAGCGTGGCCGCGCCCGGCGGCGACGCGGGGGGCCGCAGCGCCGGCGCGGTGTTCCTCTTCCAGAAGCGAGGCGCGGTCTGGGCGCTGGCCGACACCCTCCTCGTCTCGAGCGCTGGCGACGGTGCCCGCCTTGGGACCAGCCTCGCCATGGACGGGGGCCGGGTGCTCACCGGTGCGCCCTTCGCCGACGGAGGCCGAGGCAAAGCCTACCTCTTCCGCACGAGCACGCCTGTCGCGACTGAGCCGCCGGGTGTGCCCGCCGCCTTCTCACTATCGGCTCCGGCTCCGAATCCGACGCGCACCCACACCACCGTTGCTGTCGATGTCGTCGCGCCGCAGCACGTGCGTGTCGCGCTCTACGACGCACTCGGCCGCGAGGTCGCCGTGCTGCACGACGGCCTCGTCTCCGGGAGCGCGTCGCTCCGCGTGGGGACGGATGGGCTGGCCGCTGGCGTCTACGCGATCCGCGCAACGGGTGCCGATGGTGCGCTGGTGCACCGCTTCACCGTCGTTCGCTGACCGATCCCTGCGACGAGCGGTCTGCTTGTAGGCAAGGTGGTGCCTGCGGGCAGGTCGCTCCGTCGCGCGGTCTCCTTTCCCTCCCTGCTTCATCCCTCCCATGCTGCTGCGTCTCCTTGTTCTGGCTGCCCTGACGATGGCCTGCGTTGCGCCTACCGTCGAAGCTCGAGCCCAGGCCTGTGCACCCATCGTTGCCAACACGCTCCGACCAGGCTCGTTCACGACGGTCGAGGTGAGCACACGACAGCTCAATCCGGGCCAGAGCTTCACCGCAACGTGCAGCGGTCTGCTCACGCGTCTCACCCTTGAGGTGCGCGTGGTGCAGGGCTCGCTCACCAGCGATGTCACGGTCTACGACGGAGCAGGCCGCTCCGGGCCCGTGATCGGCACGGGGCAGTTCACTCCCCGCGTCGGCACCAACACGATCTCGCTCACGACGCCGGCGCCCGTATCGCCGGGACGCGTCTACACGGTGTTCTTCTCGACGACGACGGTCGGCTCGGCGTACTTCATCCGCGAGGACCGCGGGACCTACACCGGCGGGGAGTTGTATTTCGGCACCAGCACGATCTTCGGCCAGGATATGGTCGTCACGTTCGACTTCCAGGGCCCGGTGGCCCCACCTGTCACGCTCGACGCGGCCTTTGCGACGCTCAGCACCTCGGACCCACTGTGCCTCAACGACGGCACGGGCCTGCTCGCCTGCAGGAACGCACGAGCCACCACCACCGCCTCGCGCGACGTGGCGACGGGCGACTTCAACGGGGACAGTAGCCCTGACCTCGCCTACGCCGTCCAGGGCGGCCCCGCGCAGGTTTGCCTCAACGACGGCACCGGACGCTACACGTGCGCTGCCATCAGCACCACGGCGACGACGGCCAACGCCGTCGCCGTGGGTGACTTCAACGGAGATACTATCGCGGACCTCGCGCTTGCCAACGAAGGGCCGAACAACCAGCGCTGCCTCGGCGATGGCCTTGGTGCCTTCACCTGCGCGGATATCCCCGGCTCGCTCGGCACCTCGTCGGACGTGACCGTGGGCGACCTCAACGCCGACGGCAGCCCCGACCTCGCGTTCTCGGACGCGTCGGGGCCGAACATCCGCTGCGACAACGACGGCACCGGCACGTTCGCCTGCCGCAGCATCGCCGCCGACGTGTTCGACTCGCGCGCCATTCTCGCCATACCGCTCAACTTCGATACGCTCGTCGATCTCGTCATTGCCAATACGCCGCGCGCCGGCTTCGGCACCGGCCAGAACCGCATCTGCATCAACCAAGGACCGCCCACCTACGACTTCGCCTGCTCCATCCTCGGCTTCGGCTTCGCCAGCCCCTCCAACGATATCGTGGCTGTGGACATCGATGGCGACCAGGACGACGACGTGGTGTTCGCCAACGACGGCGCGAACGTGGCCTGCCTGAAGCCCACGTTGCAGTGTCAGACGTTGACCACAGGCACGGCTAACTCGGTGGGCGTCGCCGCCGCCAACATCGACGGCGATGGCGACTTCGACCTCGTCTTCGCTAACGCTGGGCTGGGCGAGGACGCCCAAGCGTGCTTCAACAACGGCATCGGGACGTTCACCTGCACGACCGTCGCGTCCGGCCCGACGCAGGCCGTCGCCGTTGAGGACTTCGACCTCGGCGTGGTGCCCGTTGAGTTGACAGCATTCTCCGCCGTCCTGTCCGGCGAGGCCGCACGACTGACATGGTCCACGGCAAGCGAGACGAACAACGCGGGCTTCCACGTCGAGCACCGTGCATCGAATGCCGACGTGTTTGCAGCGCTCGGCTTCGTAGACGGAGCTGGCACTACGGCGACGACGCAGCGTTACGCCTTCCAGACAGACGCGCTTGTGCCGGGCACGCACCGGTTCCGCCTACGCCAGGTCGATTTCGACGGGACACAGGAGTTGTCAGAGCAGGTTGAGGTGACCGTCGCTCAGGCTGAAGCGTTGCGCGTGTCGGCGGTGCCCAACCCCTCCATCGCCAGGCGTGGTTTCACGCTGCGAGCTTCCACGCAGCAGGCTGCCCCGATCCGCATCGTCCTCTACGACGTGCTGGGCCGCGTGCTGCGGACGTGGGAGGACGACCCGGATGCCTCGGGAGCCCTCGAACTCCGTGTGGACGGCCTGGGCGCGGGCGCGTACTGGGCCCGTGTGACGGCCGACGACCATGCCCTCACCCAGCGCGTCGTCGTCGTTCGCTGACCCCTGGGTCGATCCAATCTGGGGAGAGCGGCTCCGCACACCGGCGCGGGCGCGGGCACGCGTCGCTCCGACGGGCCGCTCTCCCCCTCCGTACCATCTCCCATGTCCCCCCCCATCCGCGTCGTCCTCGCCGACGACCACCCCGTCTTCCTCAACGGCCTCGCTACGTTTTTGGCGGAGCAGGAGGACCTCGTCCTCGCCGGGACAGCCACGGACGGGCAGGCAGCGCTCGACCTCACCCGGCGCGAGCGCCCCGATGTGCTCGTGCTCGACCTCGAAATGCCGGAGATGACCGGCATCGCCGTGGCCGAGGCGCTCCGGGGCGAACCGACCCAGGTGCTCATCCTGAGCGCCTACCAGGACCAGGACTACATCTTCGGCGCGCTGGAGCACGGCGCGGCAGGCTACCTCATCAAGCGCGAGCCGCTGGGCACCATCCTCGACGCCATCCGGGGCGTGGCCGGTGGCGAGACCGGCTGGCTGAGCCGACGCATCGCCGATCTTGTCCGACGGGGCCGCTGGCGGCGGCGTAGCGAGCCGCACCTGCTCGCCCCGCTCTCCCCCCGTGAGCGCGAGGTGGCCGTCGAGGTCGCACGGGGGCGCTCCAATGCGGAGATCGCCGAGGCACTCTTCATCAGCCTGAGCACGGTCAAGAAGCACGTCAATGCCATCTTCGAGAAGCTTGACCTCCCGACGCGCCCCCGCGTGGTGGCGTGGATGTGGGAGCACGGCCTCGTAGAGCCAGAGGCTGCGGGCGAGGCCTCCTGACACGATTTCTTGCAGAGCGTGGGGCGAACTTCGGGAAGGTGGTGGGTCCCACGTCCCATGCTCTGCATCTTTTGCTAGCATCGTGCGGGGTACGGGACGCGGCGTGGTTCGCTTCGAGCGGCCACCGTGCGGGATAAGCCGGTACCCTGAGGTCACTCGTACCTGCGTTGTCTACGGTCAGCGGTTTGAGATAGACGACACGGCTGAGACACGAAGGCACTCGGCGCGTGGGGTGGACCGTTAACTTCGGGTCTCATCGCGCTCGTCACCGCCGCCCATCTCATGCCTCTCTCCCGCCGCGCGTCCGTCCGCTTCGCATCTGTCCTGCTCGCCGCCGTGCTGCTGGCCGGCTGCGCCCGCTCCGTCCAGCGCGACGCGCCCCTTCCCGCCCCGCCCCCGCCGACGGCTCCGCTCGTGGTGATGAACCTCGCCTCGCACCCCGACGACGAGGACGGGCTGACGCTCGCACACTACCGCCACGCGCACAACGCGGTCGCCTACAGCGTGATCTACAACCGCGGCGAGGGCGGCCAGAACGAGATCGGGCCCGACCTCTACGAGCGCCTCGGGGCCATCCGCACGGCCGAGACGGAGGCCGCCGCGCGCATCCTCGGCACGCAAGTCTTCTTCCTCGACTTCGTGGACTTCGGCTACTCGAAAACAGCCGCCGAGTCGTTCGCGAAGTGGGGCGGGCGCGACACCGTCACGGCGCGGCTCGTGTACCACATCCGAAAGCTGAAGCCCGATGTCATTTTCACGAACCACGACACGCTCACGACCGGACCGCGTCGCCAGCACGGCCAGCACCAGGTCGTCGGCCTGAGCGCGTACGACGCCTTCGCCCTCGCCGCCGACGCGTCGTACCACCCCGAGCAGCTTGCGGAGCCGGGCGTGGACCTCTGGCAGCCGAAGCGGCTCCTACTACGCGACTGGCGGGCGCGCTCCCGCGACGACCTCCGCGCTCGCGCCGACGTGTCCGGCTCCGTTGTGGCGATTCCCGTCGGGGCGGAAATCCCGAGGCTGGGCGAGGCTGCGGCCGACCGCGCCGTGCGGGCCGCCGCGCAGCACCGCTCGCAGGGCTTCGACAAGTTCGCCCCCCGCTTCCGCCGCGACTCGACGTTCTTCGTCGAGCTACGCCGCGCGGAGGGCATCGCGCCGCTCTCGGAGGACGCCACTGACTTCGCCGCGGGGCTCCCGCCGAACCCGCACGCCGCTCAGACGAGCCTTCGCTATCGTATCGACTCCGAACGCACGCGGCGGCTTTTCAGCGCGCCGGAGGCGGAGCGGAACTGCTTTGGCTTCGAGGCCACCCCTTCCATCGCGGTGCCAGGCGACACGATCCAGGTGACGATGACGCAGGGAGACTGCCTCGTGAACTGGCCCGGAAGCGGGCGCCGCTTCGCCTTCGGTGGGGCCGTCGACACCACGATCCAGGTCGTGCCCAGCGACGGCGGTGCCCCGCTGACGCTCGACCTCGTGCTGCCTGCCATCGCCGAGCCGACGCTGCCGAAGTACCGCGCGCAGTACCGCCGCCGCCTCGCAAGCCCGCCAATCACGCTCGCGCTCAACGACGGTGCGGAGGCTGACTACCTCCCCGTCGAGATCGCGCCGCCGGTCGTGCTGGAGGACCTCCCCGATGTGGTGCGCCTCGGCGAGGGCGCGGCCCCGATCACGGTAGCGGGGGAGGTCTATGACGAGGCGATCGAGCAGGTGCGCGTGTTCGCCTCGGTCGTCGTCCACACGCCCGACCCGCGTGTCCGCTACCGTCCGTTCTGGCGCGTCGACACGCTGCTGACGCCCGACGCCGACGGCCGCTTCACCTACGTCGCCGACGCGGCGGCGCTCGAAGTTAAGGCCGACCTCGAACCGGGCCTCTACCGCTTCGTCGCCACCGTCGAGGCGCAGGGAGCGGGTGGCTCGACCGGGACGGGCTACGACGAGGTGCGAGCGGAGGCGCGCGTGCTGCCCGAGATCGCCATCGCCGAGGACGTGCAGGTCGGCTTCGTGAAGAGCTACGACGACGCCACGCTCGACGCCCTCCGCGCGATGGGCTTCGCGGTCACCGAAATCGACTCGACCGCGCTCGCAACCGACCTGAGCGCCTACGACACCATCGTGCTCGACATCCGCGCCTACCTCGTGCGCAACGACCTCCGCCGCCACAACGACCGCCTCCTCGCCTGGGTGGAACGCGGCGGCCACCTCGTGGTGATGTACAACAAGACGTTCGAGTGGAACGAGGGCAACCCGCACCCCACTGGCGGCGGTCCGCCCAACGCGGCGTACGCGCCCTACCCCCTCACGCTCGGCCGCGACCGCGTGACCGTGGAGGAAGCCGCCGTCGAGGTACTGGTGCCGACGCATCCGCTCGTGACCGCGCCCAACGCGATCACGGACGCCGACTGGGACGGCTGGATCCAGGAGCGCGGCCTCTACTTCCCCGCCACCTACGACGAGCGCTACCTCGAACTCTTCGCGATGGCCGATCCCAACGAAGCCTCGCTGCGTTCGTCTACCCTCTTCGCCACCGTCGGCGACGGGAGCTACCTCTACACCGCGCTCGGGTGGTACCGCCAGCTTCAGCAGTTCAACCCCGGCGCGTGGCGGCTCGTCGCCAACATGGTGAGCTATCCTGATTTTGGGTCGTGAGTCTGGGGTCGCGTGTCGCGGGTCTGGCTTTGTCCCCCCTCGCCCGTTGACCCGTGACCCTCGACCCGTGACCCTCGACATTCTATGCGCCCCCTTGAACCGGACCATCGCAAGCCTGAAGACCTCGTGCGCGGCCTCGCTTTCGCGGCGGCACTCGGTGGGGCGGCGGCCTTCGTGATGGTCGTCGTGGCGACGCTGCGCGTGGGCGCGAGCCCGTTTCTGGGCAGCGTGGGCATCTTCGCGCTCCTGATCGCGGTGACGAACGGGCTCCTCTTCCGCAAGCTGAACCGGGAACGGTCGTGACGCAGCCGACATCGGGGGTGCCCCCTGCGCTCACCCCGCCGACTCGGTTTGCGGAGGTGCGCTTCTCGACGTACCGTCCACAGAACGACATGCAGGCGGAGGCGCTGCGCGAGGCCGAGCGGCTGGCCGGGCAGATTCGCGACCGCTACACCGCGCCTTGGTGGAAGCGTGTCTTCGGCAATGGGGAAGACGAGCTACGCGGCGGGCTGTACCTCGTGGGCCCTGTAGGCACCGGAAAGACGCACCTGCTGGCCTCGATCTACCACGCGCTGCACCCGGACGTGCCGTGCGCCTTCACGCATTCGAGCGACCTCTTCCGCGCGCGGCAACGCCCCGAGGACTACGCCCGCGGCCTCGCCGAGCGCGCCCGCGTGCTGCTCATCGACGAGGTGGAACTGGACGACCCGGCGGCCGAGGTGCGGCTTATCCACGTGCTCAAGACGTTGCGCGACCTCGGCGTGACGGTAGCCGCGACCTCCAATGCGGAGCCGGAGAAGTTCGTCTCGGCGCAGTTTGGAAGGGATCGGCTGGAGCGGTTCATCTCCGAGGAGTTTCGCAACACGTACCACGTCGTCTTCGTGGGCGGCGCAGACTTCCGGCAGCGCCTCGCCAAGCCCGGCAAGGCGTGGATCGGCCTGCGCGAGGCCACCCAGGCGGCGATGCGGCTCGCCTTCGACGCGGACACGCGCGCGAAGCGCTGGATCGACTTCGAGGACCTGCTGCACCTCGCCACCAACACGGAGCGCTCGACGCTGCTCGCGCAGCTACTCGAACCCGACGCGCTCTACCTCGCCGACATCGCTGTGGACAACACCGACGATGCGCTCCGGCTGCTGCGCGTCGTGGACGACCTCTACACGGCCGACCCGCCGCCCGTCCTCCACTTCACCGCGACCGCGATGCCCGAGACGTGGTTCAACGCCGACGATGTGCACGTGGGCCTGGAGGCGAGCATCGCGGAGAAGTTTCTCCGGACCACCTCGCGGCTCCACGCGATGTGCAACGTCGAGCGCGTGGGCGCGCGGCGCTGAGGCACCAAGGCAGTGAGGCACAGAGCACCTTGCTGATTTTTTAGCATACGCAATCCGGGAACGCGCACGTTCTCTGTTGGAACACGTTCCGGTGCGCACCAGGACGAACCGCACGGCCCTCCGGCTCGTACCTAGCGCGCACGTCCCCTTTCCCTTCATCCACAAACTCCGACGATGAGCACCGGCACCCAACGCCCCGACGCGCCCCGCTCCGGCTTCCGCCGCTCCGCCTTCCTCTTCGTTCTTGTCCTCGCCGCCTTCCTCGGCGGCATCGCTTTCGTCACGGCGGGCAGCGATCTGCTCGACGTGGTCACGAGCAGCCAAGCCGAGGCGCAGGTGGCCCCGCCCGTCACCGACGAGATCGAGGCCGCCTCCGAGCTTGGCCAGGCGTTCCAGACCGTCGCCGAGGCGATCAACCCGGCTGTCGTCCAGATTGCGTCCGCCCGCGTCGCCGAGCGCGCCGACCGGTTCGACGGCAACCCGTTCGAGGGGACGCCCTTCGAAGGCATGTTCCCCAGCCCTGGTGGCGGGCAAGGCATGCCCCGCGTGCAGAGCGGCCTCGGCTCCGGCGTCTTCATCCGCGCTGACGGCCACCTCATCACCAACAACCACGTCATCGACGGGGCCGACGAGCTCACGGTGCGCCTCCTCGACGGCTCCGAGTACGAGGCCGAAGTCATCGGGGCCGACCCGTTCAGCGACCTCGCCGTGCTCAAGATCGACCCCGACGCGACGGTGCCCTACGTCGGCTACGGCGACGTGAAGGACATCCACATCGGGCAGTGGGTGCTGGCCTTCGGGAGCCCACTTTCCGAGAACCTCGGCAACACCGTCACGGCGGGCATCGTGAGCGGCCTCG
>JBCDFO010000147.1:0-10453 GCA_039177895.1 Bacteroidota bacterium | reverse complement strand
GACACCACGCTGCGCGACGGCGAACAAGCACCCGGCGCGTCGATGACGCTCGCCGAGAAAGTCGAGATCGCTCGGCACCTCGCGCGGCTGCGCGTGGACGTCATCGAAGCGGGCTTCCCGATCTCGTCGCCCGGCCAGCGCGAGGCCGTGCGCCGCGTCGTTGCGACCCTCGCTGACGGCCCCGAGAATCCAACAGGGCATATCCCCGTCATCGCGGCGCTCGGCCGTGCCACCGAAGCCGACATCCATGCCTGCGGCGACGCGCTCCGCGAGGGGCAGCGCACCCGGATCCACACCTTCATCGCCACGAGCGACATCCACCTCGATGCCAAGTTCGGGCACCCGCGCTTCGGCAACACGCTTGCGGAGAAGCGGCAGACGGTGATGCGGATGGCGCAGGACGCCGTGCGTCTCGCCAAGACCTACACCGACGACGTCGAGTTCAGCGCCGAGGACGCCGGGCGTACCGACGCGAGCTACCTCTGTGAAATCGTGGTCGCGGCGGCGGAAGCTGGAGCTACGACGATCAACATTCCGGACACGACGGGCTACTGCCTGCCGCACGAGTACGCGGCGCACTTCGCGGCAGCCAAGGCGTGTCTCAAGGACTTCCCGCATGTCATCCTCTCCGCGCACTGCCACGACGACCTCGGGCTGGCCTGCGCCAACTCGCTCGCGGCCGTCTCGGCTGGCGCACGGCAGATCGAGTGCACCCTCAACGGCATCGGCGAGCGGGCGGGCAACGCGGCTCTCGAAGAGATCGCGATGGCGATTCGCACGCGCGGTGACCAGATGGGCGTCCACACCAACATCGCGACGCCGCACCTCACCGAGGCGAGTAAGCTCGTCGCCGTGACGGTGGGCTTCGCCGTGCCTCCGAACAAGGCCATCGTCGGCAAGAACGCGTTCAGCCACGAGGCGGGCATTCACCAGCACGGCGTGCTGAAACGTCGCGACACCTACGAGATCATGCGCGCCGAGGACGTCGGCCAAGCCCCCGCGCAGATCCGCCTCGGCCGCCACTCCGGTCGCCACGGTCTTTTCAGCCGCCTCGACGGTCTGGGCGTGGTGCTCACCGAAGCCGAGAAAGACGGCATCTACGAGCGGTTCGTCGCCCTCGCCGACCAGAAGAAGGAAATCTACGACGAGGACCTGCTCGCGCTCGTCAACGACCAGCAGCGGCCCGTCGCCACGGCCACCTACCGTCTCGACGCGATGCACGTCGCGACCGGCAGCGACCAGGAGCCGACGGCCACGATCACGCTCTACAGCCGCAAGTCAGACAGCGCGACCGAGCAGTCCGCCTCGGGCGACGGTCCTGTGGACGCGCTCTACCGCGCTATTCGAACCGCCGTCGGCGGCACGCACGACCTCGCGAGTTACACCATCCGCTCGGTCTCAGAGGGGGCCGATGCGCTCGGCGAGGTGAACGTGGTCATCAAGAACGACAACGGCCTCGCGTTCCGCGGCAGCGCGCGTTCTACGGACGTGCTCCGTGCCTCCGCCGCTGCCTACCTCGACGCGCTCAACCGCCTCGCCGCCCACGCCGACGAGACCGACAGCGCGGCCTTCGTCACAGACGGCATTATGCAGTCGTTTGCGTAGCGAGGTCGTGGGTCCTGGGTCGAGGGTCTTGGGTCGGTCTCCCGACCGGCACCATTGCTGCTCGACGCGACCTATGCCTCGTCCGTTCTGAGAACCTGGTCAGACGCATCCGTGGTCGCCAAAGAAGGCAACCCCTGACCCTCGACCCAAGACCCTTGACCATCACCGAAAAAATCCTCGCCCAGCATGCAGGGCGGGACCGCGTCGCCCCCGGCGAGACGATGTGGATCGACGTGGACGTGCTGATGACGCACGACGTCTGCGGGCCGCCCACCATCGGCATCTTCCAGCGCGAGTTCGGCGCGGACGCGCCCGTGTGGGACCGCGACAAGCTGGTCATCATGCCCGACCACTACATCTTCACCACCAACCACCACGCCAACCGCAACGTCGACATCCTGCGGGCCTTCGCAAAGGAACACGACCTGCCCCACTACTACGACGTCGGCACGGACCGCTACAAAGGCGTCTGCCACATCGGCCTCGCGGAGGAGGGCTTCAATCGCCCCGGCATCACGCTCTTTGGTACGGACAGCCACACGTGCACAAGCGGCGCGTTCGGGCTCTTCTCGACGGGCGTGGGCAACACCGACGCGGCGCTCATCATGGGCACCGGCAAGATCTGGGTGAAGGTGCCCGCCACGATGCGGTTTGTTTTCGAGGGCGAACTGCCGCCGTATCTCATGGCGAAGGACCTCATCCTCGCCGCCATCGGCGACATCGGCACGGACGGGGCGACGTACCGCGCGCTGGAGTTCGACGGCGAAGCGGTCTACGACCTCTCGATGGAGGAGCGCATGACGCTCTGCAACATGGCCATCGAGGCGGGCGGCAAGAACGGCATCATCGCGCCGGACGAGAAGACGTTCGCCTACGTCAACGAGCGCACCGCGGGGACGAACCGCGCGGACTACACGCCGGTCTACGGAGACCCGGACGCGCGCTATTACTCTGAGCACGTCTACGATGTCGCGACGATGGAGCCCGTCGTGGCGAAGCCGCACGCGCCGGATAACAAGGCCGCCGTGAGCGAGGTCGCGGGCACAAAGCTCGACCGCGCCTACGTCGGCTCGTGCACGGGCGGCAAGCTCGAAGACTTCGTCGCGGCGGCGCGCGTGCTGCAAGGGCAGGAGGTCGTGATCGACACGTTCATCGTCCCGGCGACGACGGAAGTTGGGCGGCAGCTCCACGAGGTCATGGTCGACGGGCAGACGCTCTTCGACATCTTCAAGGCGTCGGGCTGCCAGGTTGGCAAGTCGAGCTGCGCGGCGTGCCTCGGCGGCCCCGTCGACACGTTCGGGCGCACCCACGGCACCGAGGTCGTGATCTCGACGACGAACCGAAACTACCCCGGCCGCATGGGCTCGAAGCAGGCCGCCGTCTACCTCGCCTCGCCGCTCACCACCGCCGCCTCCGCGCTCACCGGCGTTATCACGGACCCGCGCGAAGTCTTGGTCTAGGGTCCCGGGTCGAGAGTCGTGGGTCGCTCTCGAACTGGCTTATTCAACGGACCCACGACCCATGACGCACGACCCATGACCCCGATCATCGAAGGCAGCGCCTACGTCCTCGGCGACCACATCGACACGGACCAGATCATCCCGGCCGAGCACCTCGTCTACAGCATGACGCTGCCTGAGGAGCGGCGGCTCTACGGGCGCTACGCCCTCAGCGCGGTCCCGCCCGGCCAGCAGGGGCTGCCCTTCGGCGATCGGCCGCTCACGCAGCCCGACGCCTACACGAGCGACTACCGCATCGTCATCGGCGGCGACAACTTTGGCTGTGGGTCGTCACGGGAGCACGCGCCGTTCGCGCTCCAGGTGGCGGGCATCGAGGCCGTCGTGGCGTCGAGCTACGCGCGGATCTTCTACCGCAACGCCATCGACGGGGGCTTCCTCGTCCCGTTCGAGACGCGCGAGCGCCTCGTCGAGCGCATCCGCACGGGCGACGACCTCGTGCTCGACACGAAGGCCGCGCAGCTCACCAATCGCACGACCGGCGAGACGTTCCTCCTCGATCCGCTCGGCGATGTGGCGGCGATTCTGGAGGCCGGGAACGTGTTCGAATACGCGCGGCAAGCAGGGCTCATGCCGCAGCGGTCGTGAAGGCGAAATCAACGGTCGACGAGATCCGGGCACGGTTCGACGACGACGTTGAGCGGTTCGCTAACCTCGAAACGGGCCAGTCTGCGACCATTGACGCCGCGCTCGTACTCGACCTGGTGACGGCGACCGCCGCGCGTGCTACGCCCAGCGCCTGTCGCGTGCTGGACATCGGATGTGGCGCGGGCAACTACAGCATTAAGCTCGCGGGCCGCCTCCCCGAGATCGACGTGGACCTCGTCGACCTGAGCCAGCCGATGCTGGACCGCGCTACGGAGCGTGTGGGCGAGGCTACCTCGGGAAGAGTCCGGGCGATCCAGGGCAACATTCGCAGTCTTGACTTCGGTGCGGGGCAGTACGACATCGTCCTGGCGGCGACCGTCTTGCATCACCTCCGGGACGACGACGAGTGGGAGGCCGTCTTTCGGTCGATCCGGCGGGCACTGAAACCAGGCGGCTCGTTCTGGATCAGCGATCTGGTTGCGCACGACCACACCGTCATTGGCGACGTGCTGTGGGAGCGCTACGGGGCCCACCTCAGCGCGCTCCGCGACGACGCCTATCGCGACCACGTCTTCGCCTACATCGACCGCGAGGACTCGCCGCGCTCGGTGCTGTACCACGTCGATCTCCTTCGGGCGGTCGGGTTCGAGTGGGTCGAGGTCGTGCACAAGAACGGGCCGTTTGCTGCGCTGGGGGCGGGGATCTAGCGCATCCGTGGTGACCCGGACTTGCGCGGCGTTGTGCTGGACGATGCCGAAGCGGTCGTAGCTTGCGGCATGAAGGTTCGGGACGTGCTCAAAATGCTTCGGAAAGACGGGTGGGTTCTTGCCCGGACCGACGGAAGCTACCGGCAGTTCAAACACGGTGACGAACTTGCGCCAGGCATCCTCAAGCAGGCTGGGTTGAAACAATGAAGTACCTCGTGGTGATCGAGCCGACGGAGACGGGTTTCTCTGCCTACTCACCGGACCTGCCCGGCTGTGTCGCCACGGGCAAGACGATCGCGCACGTCGAGCAAGAGATGCAGGAGGCCATGACGTTCCACGTCGAAGGGCTTCGCCTTGAAGGCTATCCGGTTCCCGAACCAGCAACGCGTTCAGCGTACGTCGAGATCGCTGAGGCGGCGTAGCGTTCGCGCGAAAAGAGAGCGCCCCGCCATCCACGAGGGAGAGCGGGGCGCGCTGGTTGGTTTGAGGCGGAGCGCTACTCTTGCTCCTCTGAGGCAGGCTGCTCCGTCTCAGGTGCTTCGGCCTTGGGTTCGGCATCGGCCTTCGGCGCGGCCTTCTTGCGCTTGGCCTTCTTCGTCTTGAACGAGAGCTCCTCCGCGTCCTTCTTGTGGTCCACCGTGATGTGCGCGCCCTCGGCGAGGTCGTTCTGGAGGATGGACTCCGCCATCGGATCCTCGACGTACTTCTGGATCGCGCGGCGGAGCGGACGGGCCCCGAACTGCGGATCGTAGCCCTTCTCCACGAGGAACGCCTTCGCGGCGTCCGTGACCTCGATCTCGATGCCGAGCTCGTGGATCCGTGCGAAGAGGTCCTTCTGCATGATCTCGATGATCTCCAGAATGTGGCTCTTCTCCAGCGGGTGGAAGACGATCACGTCGTCGATGCGGTTGAGGAACTCCGGGTTGAAGACCCGCTTGAGCGCGTCCTCCACGGTGGACTTCATCCGGGTGTAGTCGAAGTCGCTCGCCGAGTCGGTCGAGAAGCCGATGCCCTTGCCGAGGTTCTTGATGTCCCGCGCCCCGATGTTCGAGGTCATGATGATGATCGTGTTGCGGAAGTCCACCCGGCGGCCGAGGCCGTCGGTGAGGATGCCGTCGTCGAGCACCTGGAGCAGGATGTTAAACACGTCCGGGTGCGCCTTCTCGATCTCGTCGAGGAGCACGACCGAGTAGGGCTTGCGGCGGACTTTCTCGGTGAGCTGGCCACCCTCCTCGTAGCCGACGTAGCCGGGAGGCGCACCCACGAGGCGGGACACGGAGAACTTCTCCATGTACTCCGACATGTCGATGCGGATGAGCGAGTCCTGGCTGTCGAAGAGGTATTCGGTGAGCCGCTTCGCGAGTTCGGTCTTACCGACGCCTGTGGGGCCGAGGAAGATGAACGAGCCGATGGGCCGCTTCGGGTCCTTGAGGCCCGCGCGGGTGCGGCGGATGGCGCGGCTGAGCTTCTGGATCGGCTCGTCCTGGCCGACCACTGTGCCCTGGAGCGCCTCCTCCATGTTCATCAGCTTCTTGCCCTCCGTCACGGCCACCTTGTCGACGGGGATGCCGGTCATCATGGCGACGACCTGGGCGATGTCCTCGTCGGTGACGTCGTAGACCTGTGTGTCGGCCTGGCGCTCCCACTCCTCCTTGGCGTTCTCCAGTTCCTCCTGGAGCTTCTTCTCGGAGTCGCGGAGGCGGGCGGCTTCCTCGAACTGCTGCTGCTTGACGACCTGGTTCTTCTCCTCCTTGACCGCCTCGATCTTCTCTTCGAGTTCGACGATCTCCGGCGGCACCTTGATGTTGGCGAGGTGGACGCGCGCGCCCGCCTCGTCCATCACGTCTATGGCCTTGTCGGGGAGGTGGCGGTCGGTGATGTAGCGGTCCGCGAGGCGGACGGCGAGTTCGAGGCCCTCGTCGGAGTAGTTGACGTTGTGGTGCTCCTCGTACTTCGGCCGGATCTGTGTCAGGATCTCAACGGCCTCCTCGGGCGTCGCCGGGTCCACGACGATCTTCTGGAAGCGGCGGTCGAGCGCGCCGTCCTTCTCGATGTACTGGCGGTACTCATCCAGCGTGGTTGCGCCGATGCACTGGATCTCACCGCGCGCGAGAGCAGGCTTAAACATGTTGCTTGCGTCGAGCGAGCCGGACGCGCCGCCTGCGCCCACGAGCGTGTGGAGCTCGTCGATGAACAGGATCACGTCGGGCGACTTCTCCAGTTCGTTCATGACGGCCTTCATCCGCTCCTCGAATTGGCCGCGGTACTTCGTCCCCGCCACAAGGGCGGCGAGGTCGAGTGTCACGATGCGCTTGTCGTAGAGCACCCGGCTGACCTTGCGCTGCGTGATACGCATGGCGAGGCCCTCGGCGATGGCCGTCTTGCCGACGCCGGGCTCACCGATGAGCACGGGGTTGTTCTTCTTGCGGCGGGACAGGACTTGCGCAACGCGCTCGATCTCCTGCTCGCGGCCCACGACGGGGTCGAGCTTGTCCTCCTCAGCGAGCGACGTCAGGTCGCGGCCGAAGTTGTCGAGCACGGGCGTCTTGCTTTTCTCTGGCATGTTCTGGCGTTCGCGTCTGGAGCGGGAGGAGGAGCCGCCCTTGGATTCGGGGCCGCTCCGAGGAGAGGACGAGCCGGACACGATGGCGTCGAGTTCGGCGCGCACGGCGTCGTAGGTGACACTGAAGCCCTGCTGGAGGATCTGCGCGGCGATGTTCTCGTCGTCGCGCAGCAGCGACAGCAGCAGGTGCTCGGTGCCGATGACGTCGGACTTGTAGAGCTTGGCTTCGAGGTAGGTGATCTTGAGCACCTTCTCCGCCTGCTTGGTCAACGGAATATTGCCGACCGTCAGTGTGCCGCCCGTCGAGCGGACCGTGTCCTCGACGGCCTTCTTCAGCTTGAAGAGGTCGGCTCCGAGGTTCCGGAGGATCTTGACGGCGATGCCTTCACCCTCGCGGATGATGCCGAGCAGGAGGTGCTCGGTGCCGATGTAGTCATGCCCGAGCCGGATGGCTTCTTCGCGGCTGTAGGAGATGACGTCGCGGACGCGGTTGGAGAAGTTGCCTTCCATGCGGAGTCGGCTAAGCAGGATGAAGAGAGCGGGGCGGCTCACGCAGTCACTTACGCGGAAGTCACTTAAGCGAGCACGTCGGCAGGCCGATACCCGAAGGTTTACCCCGCCGACCATGGCCGGACAACACAAGGCTCGTCAAAAAGCAAGCCAGACCAGAGCCCGGCAACCTAGAAGGAGCCCGGCGTGCGGCGGGACGTGTCCAACCAGACCCTCTGTGCGCTGTTCCGAGGCAGACGCCCCGTAAAACGGGTAGGAGGCGTTCGACAGCGCCGACGGCAAAACGACCTCCTGAGCGGTCGGCACGAAACGCCGAACGGACCACCGAGGCGGTCCGTTCAGGGAAGGGGAAGGTCAAGGGCGGGTGTGCGACGAGGGCGCTATGCGCCGAAGCTGGAGCCGCAGCCGCAGGTCTGGGTCGCGTTCGGGTTCTCGAACACGAAGCCGCGCGCGTCGAGGCCGTCGTGGTAGTCGACGGTCGTGCCCATGAGGTAGAGCCCGTGGCGCTTGTCCATGAAGATGGCGACGCCGTCCTGCTCGAACTGGAGGTCGTGCTCCTTCTGCTTGTCAAAGCCGAGGATGTAGCTCATGCCCGAGCAGCCGCCGCCGCGCACGCCCACGCGCAGCCCGTAGCCGTCGGGGATCTGCTTGTTGGCAACGATCCGCTTCACCTCCGACGCGGCGCGCTCGGAGAGGATGACCGGGTTCGGCCGCTTCTTTTTCTGGGGAGGAGCAACAGCAGTGTCGACACTCATGGCAGTCGGCGTTGGGTGGACAACGTGGTGGGCGGACAGTACCGCATCTGGAATCGGCAGTTCCGTTTGCGAAGTGAAGCGGTGTTGCAGGGTGGGGGAGCGTGCGGCCGTGGTGCGGTGCGGCCGTGTTGCAGTGGGTACGGAGGGATACTTTTGGCAGAGATCGTGGTCATAGGTGCCGAACACATACAGCACGAGTCAAGCCGAATGGATCTGCGACAGGGACTACAAGCGCTCGCCATCGCTGTGCTCGGGCTGACCGGCCTCGGCTGTGCGTCGCCTCCGCGTGCTCCTGAGGCCGCGTCTTCGGGGCCGACGCGCCCCAGCCCGGCCTACATCGACTCGCTCATCAGCATTGCCGAGCGCGACCGCGAGCAGTCGGCGGAGGCAACCGAGCCGGATGCCGTCCCGGAAGTCGATCCAGTCCGCATTGAGCCGATCCGGGGATTCGAGCGGGACTTCTTCCCGCTCGCCCCGGGGCTTGTCTGGACGTACGAGGTGGTGCCATCGCGGGCGACGCAGTTTGTGATGGCAGACAGCCTCTATCCAGAGCAGTTCGAAATCCGCGTCCTCCACGCCGAGCGTATTGGCGGAGTCGAGTACCACCTCGTTGAGGAATACTTTCCGCTGATTCGCGAGGTGGTCGCGATGCCGGTCCGCTCCGTCGATGACGTGCTGGTTTCGCGTGACGGTAGCCAGGAGTTCTCCGTCGTCGACCTGCGCCACACCTACAGCAACTATCCCGATGATCTCGCCTACCTTGGTCTGCAGGATGCCCCATTCGGGTACGCTCGGTCCGTGGTTGTGGAAGGCAACCGAGCCATTGCAAGGTGGCAGTGGCTCAACGACGTGCCCCGGCGCGAGGTCTACGAGCGAGGTATCGGGAAGACGGAGGTCACGCTTTCCTCTCAGATTTACGGCGACGTGACCTGGCGGCTCGTGTCTGTAGAGCGAAGGGAGTGAGGCCGTGTGGCAGTGCAGCCCAGCTAGCGTGCGAGACCGGCTGCGTCACGGACCCACTGCGGTGCGGAGGGCTCGGGCCGCGTCTTCCCCTCGATTCCGACGGCCAGGCGCTGCAGCCAGGATAGTCCCCGCTCACCGAGGTAGGGATCGGGACGGTCGTAGGCTTCGTCGGCCATCGCGGTGTCGAGCGAGACGAAGCGGTAGCCACGCGCTTCCAGCAGGGCCTTGAGGTCGTCGAAGTGGTCCGCGTTGAGTGGGTTCGCGTGGAGCAGCAGGATCTGCGGAAGCTCGCGTCCCAGGAGGTCTCGGGAGAAGGCCTCGTTGAACGCGAAGACGTCGCTCATGTAGCGGAGGTAATCGGCGGCCACGCGCTCCGCCGCCTCGGTATCGCCTCGGCGCAAAGCCTTCGAATAGGCGCTCGCGTAAATCCACTCGCCGCCGTCGAAGGTGACGGGGGCCACGCGGTAGCCGCGCTCGTCCAGGAAGCGCTCGAACGCGATTTTGTCGGCGGCATCGGCTGGGGCGTGGAGGAAGGGGTAGCGGAAGTACCGCGCCTGCTGCCCGCGTTCGGCCATCACATAAGCCGTGGTCGCCTCCCCGCGCACGACATCGATCTCGAACGCAGTACGTCCGACGTTCTCGAAGGCGCGGTGGGAGAACGTGTGGTTGCCAAGGTCGTGGCCCGCGTCGAGCCAAGCGCGCAGCAGGTCCGGCAGCAGCGTCACGCGCAGGTCATCGCAGATTGCCGCCCCTTCGGCAACGAACCCGGTGACCGGGATGCCCTCGAACTGAGCGAGCAGCCGCTGCGTCAGATCCTGGTGCAGCGCAGCGTCGCAGTAGTTCGGCGGGTCCTCGGGCGACACGAGGGCCGCGCTAGGAAGGTCGTCCACGGTCACCGCGACCTGGCGATCTATCGCAGGGCGCTGAGCGACCGCCGCGAGAGGCAGCGCCGCCGCAGCGATTAGGAGCAAGCTGAGGCAGAGACGCATGGCAAGAAGCGTGTTGCAGTGCGGCAGTGTCGCGGTAGGTGCCAAAAGCTGACAGCCAAGAGCCGATAGCTGACAGCCAACAGCCCCCTACTCCACGAATCGTCCCAGGAATTCCCGAATCCGCAGCAGGCGGTCGAGGCGCTGGTCGGGGTCGCCGGTGCGCGAGAGGTCGTGGCCCGCGTTCGGGTAGCGGACGTACTCGACGGGGCGCTCCAGCACCTTGAGGCTGCGGTAGAGCATCTCCGACTGCGAGACG
>JBCDFO010000146.1:0-10468 GCA_039177895.1 Bacteroidota bacterium | reverse complement strand
GGCGGCTTAGCACCCCAAGCGCAAGCGCAGGTCGACAAAAACCGCAGTGTTTCCGGCAGTGCCTAAACGAAAAGTGCCCTATTTCAGCTATTTTGGGCGAAATAGGGCACTTTTGTGTGGAGATGCCGGGAGTCGAACCCGCTCAGGAAAACCCGCGCATATGGCCTAAAATCACAACATCATTGCGGCGTAGGGTTTCTGACTCGGCTAACGGGTCCCTGAAACTCTAACTTGGCTTGTCTGGAGTCTCTGTTGTCCCGCCTGCGCCTGCATGACGCGCTCGGTCTACGTTCTGCAGCCCGCCTCGCGCCCTCCGCCCTCCATGGGCGACCGTCCTGTGCTGCACCGTTTCAGCCGCCCCATCACGTCGGTGACGGCTTTGCAAAACGCCATCACGCTCCACACCGGCATCGAGGACGTACCCGTCAACACCGCGGCCGAGATAACGCGGCTGCGGCGGCTCCTGAGCGAGGGCGTTCGACTGGAGCAACATCTTCTCATTACAAGCGCCGACCCGCACGGCCGCCCGCGCACCGTCATGGCGACGGGCATCACCATCGCGCCCAAAACCTGCGCGCGCCTGCTCGGTCTCGGCGAGAAGGTCGTGCTCCGCGCGATAGAGAGTGGGGTCCTCCCAACAACCGACGGCGGACGACTGCCGCTCACAGGCGACGGCTCCGAAGACCTCGACGCCTTTGCCCTGCGCTACGCGCGCTGGCATCGCTTCAGGCTCCTGAACGTGCCTCGACGACGGGGCAACCAGAGCGGCCCCGGGAGGGCTCGCATCACGGCGGATGACGTGCGCGCCGCCCACCGCGTCGGACTCATCGCAGCGCGAGCCAGTGGAGACCAGCTTTTCGTCTACACCGACGTCCACTGGCTACGCTTTGCGGACCAGGTGTGTAGCCAGCCTGCATGAGTATGCCACGCCGACACTACAGCGATGAGCAGCGAGCAGAAGCACTCGCTGCGCTTGACGCCAACCGTGACCAGAATGGCGAAGGCGGGTACACCGCGACGTCGAGGCAGACAGGCATCCCCAGGGGCACCATCCGGCGGTGGGACGAAGACCGGGATCGAGCCGCCCCGGCGCAACTGCGCCACGAAAAAAAAGCAGGGCTCGCCGACCGACTCGAAGCCCTCGCCCATGACCTGATCAATGACCTCGCGAAGCCAGAGCGCCGCGTCGGCAACGTGAAGGACGTAGCGACGGCCATCGGCATCGCTGTCGACAAGGCTCGGCTCCTTCGCGGCGAGTCCACCGAGATCACCGAGACCCGGTCTGTTGAGCATATCCGAACCGACATACAGCGCAAGCTCGCTCGCATCGCTGCCACCAACTGAACAGGCGGCGTTCCTTGAGTCCCTGTCCGACGAGGAGATTGTCGCCCTTCAGCATGACTGGCACTTCTGGGCCCGCGCCAACCAGCGCGCTCCCGAAGGTGATTGGTTCGTGTGGCTCATCCTTGCAGGGCGCGGTTTCGGGAAGACCCGGGCCGGAGCTGAGTGGGTGATCGAGCGTGCTCGCGCAGGGCTTGGCCCCATCGCGCTCATCGGCGAGACGGCGGCCGACGTGCGCGACGTGATGGTAGAGATCGGTGATTCGTCGATCCTCAAGTGCTCACCGCCGGATTTCATGCCCACCTACGAGCCGTCTAAGCGGCGGCTGACGTGGCCCAACGGAGTGACGGCAACCACCTTCTCAGGCGATAAGCCCGACCAGCTGCGCGGACCCCAGCACGCTACAGTCTGGGCAGACGAACCGGCGAAGTGGCGCTACGCCGTGGACGCTTGGGACAACATGGAGATGGGCCTACGCCTCTCCGACGACCCTCGTTGCTGCGCGACGACGACACCCCGACCGACGCGGCTCATCAAGAGCCTCGTGGACGACGACGACTGCGTCACCACCTCCGGCTCAACGTACGACAACGCGGCCAACCTCTCCGACCGATTTCGCGAGCGCGTCATCGCCAAGTACGAGGGGACGCGCCTCGGACGGCAGGAACTGCACGCGGAACTCCTGACGGACAACCCCGGGGCACTTTGGACCCATGACCTCATCGACGAGCACCGCTGCCGGGTGGGCGACGCTCCGGCGCTGCGCCGCGTCGTCGTCGCCGTGGACCCGTCTGGCGGCGACGACGAGGTCGGTATCGTCGTCGCGGGCGTCGGCACAGATGGCCACTACTACGTGACCGCCGACCGCTCGCTCAGTGGATCGCCTTCAGCATGGGGGAAGGCCGCCGTCTCTGCGTACGACCGCGCGGAAGCCGACCGTGTTGTGGCGGAGCGCAACTTCGGCGGCGACATGGTGAAGCACACGCTCCACACCGTCCGCGCCTCGCTGCCCGTCCGAATGGTCACTGCCAGCCGGGGAAAGCAGCGGCGGGCCGAACCGGTGGCTGCGCTCTACGAGCAGGGCCGCGTCCATCACGTCGGTGCCTTCTCGAAGCTCGAGGACGAGATGTGCGAGTGGGATCCCGACACGTGCGATTGGTCGCCCAACCGCATGGACGCGCTCGTGTGGGCGCTCACCGATCTCCTCGTCAAGCGCAAGCTACCCGGCGGCGGCGGCCTCGTCGGCCGCCGGGGCCAGTAGCCCAGCCCTGATCACGATAGCAGAGCACCGGGACGCATCAGCACCCAGAACGGCACCCCGTCACTGGCGCCGGGGCATAAGGGTCGGACTTTTCCCGCATGGCCCGATTCGACCTGAGCAGCCTCGCCGCCCGTGTATTCCCGTCTTCCCGAAGTGGGGACCGCCTCGCCGAGCGTGCCGCCGAGCGGCGTACCGCTGGTATGCGCATGCACGCCGCGCGGAGCCTGGGCGTTCAGCTGAGCACGACGCCCAGCCAGAGCGCGACCATCGCTGGACTCCAGCAGCAGCACCGGCACCCCATCCTGGCGCTGGCGGAGCGTCGCCCCGGCGATGGCCTCGCCCACCAGGTGCAGCTCGCGGTCTACCACGCGCTCCGGGTTTACCTGCCGACGCTCGACAGCGCGATCCACAACCGACGGCAGCTCGAAGGATCGCTCGTCATCACGTCCGACGACGACGGCCTCGCGGCCATGCTCACCGAGTGGGCGGAGGCAGTCCCGGTCGGCTACGTGGACGCAGGGATCGACGGTGGTCCCCTCTGTGGCCTGGCTGACTACATCGACACGCTCGCCTCTGCCACTGACGAATACGGCCTCGCCGCAGGCGAAGCGCTCCTTACCGACGATGCTCGCGACATCGCGCGACTCCTCGTCCCGTGCCCGCGCACGCTCGGGCTGCGCTGCATCCCGGCAGCCCAGGGCCAGGAGCGCGACATGCGCCAACTCGTCCAGACGGACAGTCGAGGCCAGGTGGTCCTAGACGGGCCGACCATACAGACGCTGGCCTTCGTGCCCGATGCCGAGCAGCCGTGGCCGCGTCCGCTCGCGTGGAGCCTCGTGCAGGCGGGCGAGGTGCTCATGCGCATGTACCAGTCGGTGGTGCAGGGGTGGTGGCGCTTCGGCGACCCGACCCTCCTCACGACGCTCGCGTACACCCTCGGTGAAAACGACCAGGCTCCCGACGTGACGAGCGTAGGCGAGGGCGACAGCGCGGTTGAGGTAACCACCGCGCTTGTCTCGACCAAGGCCGCCATTGACGAAGCCATGCAGGCGCGCAGGCTCGGCTACGCCGCCGATGCCTACGCCGAGGCGTTCAACGCCGACATCAAGAGCGAGGTACTGGGCTCTGTGGATCAGTCCATGGCCCGCTTCTTTCGCGAGCACGCGAGCACATTCGGGTCCTACATCGTCGAGCGCTCGGACACGCCCGCGTGGATGTACCCCAGCTTGGAGCGCTCGGGCGACGGCATCGGCGGCGCGCTCTCGACCAACCAGACGATCCTCGCAGGCGTCGCCGCCCGAAAGCGCAACCAAAAAAAGCGCGCCGTCGCGAAGGCGGTACTTGATCTACTCCTCACGCTGCGCGGTGAGGCCAGGCAGATTGGGCGCTACGACATCGGGTTCGATGTCGTAAGCATTGTGGACGACATGGCCTATGCCCAACTCCGCAGCGAGGAAGCCGAAGCTGCGTCCACGGTCATCGCCAACGCGGAGGCGCTGTTCGACGAGACGGGTGCGCCGCGCTACACGGGCGCGGCGGCGGACTACCTCGCCGAGCATGGGGTGCTGTGATGTTTCACCCGCCCTACCTCGCTGCGCTCTTCGCGACACTGGGCGTCTGTGCCGTCATCTCTCGCGACATCCCGACTGCGCTTCTGGCGGGCGCGCTGGCGGCGCGCTTCCTCGCACAGTATCGAACTCAGCAGGACCAGTGAAGCACGACCGGATCACCCTGAGCGGCTAGAACGGCACCCGTGCCACGGAGTCGCGCGGATGGACTCCGATCATCGGAGCATGATCGTCGTCCTCAACAGCCCTGCCCCACCGACCCGCGCCGTCTCGCTTCGAGCGAGTGCGGACGCGTGGCGCGACGAGGCCACGCAGGATGACGGCGCGCTGCGCCTCTCCATGCAGGCGGCAGGTGAAGCCATCGCCCCAAGCGCGGACGACCTGCGCACGATTAACGCCCGACACTCTGGCGTCGAATTAGCGGCTGACGACGTCGTCATCTTCCAGGACTACGCGCTGCACACCCAGCGCCTCGCACGTCGCCCCCTCCAGTTTACGCGCGCGGCCCTCCAGACGCTTGCTAAGCGCGCACGCGAGGGCCGCACCGTGCTCTTCGACCACCAGGCTGACCGGCCGCTCGGTGCCGTCTTCGCGGCCGACGTCGTCGACGCGACCGTGCGCGACATCGAGACGGCCTGGCTGCGCCTTCGTTGGTACGCCGTTCTCAACGAGGACACGTCGGCGGAGCGCCGCCAACTCATCCAGGACTGCCGGTCTGGTGTCCTGCGCTACGGCTCGTGCGCACCGCTGGGTGGGCAGTGGGACTTCCAGGAGGTCGAAGACCCGGACGGCGAGTGGAGCTACTTCTGGCTCATCGATACGGCCGACGACCTCAACCTCACCGAGTACAGCCGGGTCTACCTCGGTGCCGCTCAGGGCGCGGGTGACCACAAGTTTTCAGGGCGGGGCATGTCGGCCCCGGCACCTTCACCAACACGCACGACCATGGCTTCTGCCTACCTACGATTCAGTGCCGCTGACGGCTCAACCCAGTCGGTTCACCTCAACACCGAGAGCGACAACTTCGAGCCGGAACTGCACCGCGCGCTCGACCTCGCACGAGACGAGGCGACACGCCCGCTCCAAGCCCAACTCACCGCCGCCACGGAGGCACGTGAAGCCTTCCGAGACATGGTGATCGGCGAGATCGTCCGCGTGGAGACGTTCCGTCATGCGGCGCTCGTCGAGGCAGGAGACGCCGAGGGTGACTTCGACGCGGAGGACCATACCGCCTTCCTGGCTACGCTTCCGCCTGCGAAGCTGAAGCTCCACTACCAGCGCGCCGCGTCGGCCAACGTCACCGTCACGCAGAAGACGAGCGGCGAGGGGCCTGAGAAGAGCGCGCAGCTCGGCGCTGGCTCGGGCGAGGACGACGCCTGGAAGACCGTCACCACCAAGTAACTACGGCGACCAGGTCGGCCAGAGCGCCGAGACTCGGGTTGCGCAACCTAAAGACCTATGAGCTTCCTCAAGCTGCGCGGTGCAGACACTGCCGCCGAACGTGTTTCCTTCACCGCTGCTGCCGACGTCGTCGACGGCGATGTCGTCGTGATCGGCGACCGCGTGGGCGTGGCCTTCGGCGACACTGCCACAGGCGAGACCGGTGTGGCCTACGTCCGCACCGACGAGAAGGGCATCCTCATGCCCAACGCCGCCGTCGCCTCGGCTCAGCACGCCTCGGCCTACTGGGACGCCGACGGCGACCCTGTGGGCGGCACGGCGGGCACGGGCGCAGTGACCAACGTGCCGACGGACAACACCTTCATCGGCTACTTCGCTGAGGCCACCGCCGACACGGACGAAGAGGCTGTCGTCCACCTCACGGGCGCATAGGCACGCCACGCACTCACCATCGGTGAGCTATCACGTTCCCGCGTACACCAACCAGCGCCATGAACCGCTACCAAATCCTCCTCTCGGTCCTTGCTGCCAACGGTTCGACCGTCGCCGACAGCCGCAAACTCGCGCAGATGCTCGCCTCGGGCGACCCCGCGCAGCAGGCCAAGGCAGGCCGCTTCCTCAACCTCGTCGGGGCCTCGTTCACCAATCATCTGCTCTCGGCAGGCCGCGTCCACGGCGTAAGCCTCTCCGCTCCCGGCATCGTGTCGGACGGGCGCGATGCGGGCATCCCCATCGCGGTGCAGTTCGGCGAGTCGGACCGCTTCGTTGCCGACACCTCGTGGCGCGAGCTCTTCACGGTCCAGGACCGCCGCAGCCAGACCGACAACCTGGCGTTCCGCATCGCGGACGCCTACTCGGCCGTCGAGTTCAAGGTGTACCAGCAGGGCGAGCGTATCGAGCTGCGTCCCGTGGAGTCGAAGAGCGAGTGGTTCGAGGGCGAGATCGTCGCGGGTGGTCTCCAGTGGAACCAGCTGGTAAACCGCCAGACCGACATCGCGCTCGCAGGTGAGATCCTGCCCGCGATGAACGCGCGCTATGCCGAGCAGATGGCTGAGGCCGCCTTCGCCGTCCTGACCGCCTCGGCGGGGGGCCTGAAGACCGTCGCCTTCGACACGACGGGCGCGAACGACCGCGAGAAGGTCGTAAACACGATCAACGCGGCCACGAGCGCCATCAAGGAGGGGCTCTACAAGCAGAAGGCTCCCAAGTCGAAGGCGCAGACGAAGGAGAACGCCGACCGCTACACGTTCGGCCTCGTCACGAACTCGTTCGACGCGGCCCTGAACCAGCGCATCCTGCGCGCGCTCAACGCCAACCTCTCCGCCTCGAACGACAACCAGTCGGTCGGTGTGGTGGTGGACAACGTGGTGCCGTACATGCACCCGTCCATCGCCAAGGGCGAGGCGTACCTCACGATCCGGGGCCGCAAGAACGTCACTGCGGTGTTCGCGGACCTACAGGTCTACGACGAGATGGACGCGCGCATCGCAGGCATCGGCGAGAATCGGGTCGGGCAGGGCATCTACAAGCACGTCCGCGCCGACGTCGAGCAGGTCCGCAAGGTCGCCTTCAGTGAGTAGATACCATGCCCACCTGGGACGCCCTCACCATCAGCCACGACGTCGTTCGGGAGATCGACGCGGGCAAGCTCGCCGACCAAGCTGCCGTCGACGCAGTGGACTCGGCCGCGAAGGGGCTCGTCGCCGACGAGCTCGTGAGCCACCTCGGCCGTTTCGTGGCGCGCGCAGGCTCGCCCGCCTCGATCCTCGATGCCGTCGCCGCCTCCGCCGACCTCGCGGGCGGCCTGCAACGGGCGCTTGCCTACGCAGCGCTCCACGTGCGGTGTAAAGAGGGCCAGAACAAACCAGACGACCTCTGGGGCCTGCAGGCCGCTGACAACCTGAAGAAGATGAATGGGGCCATCACGGCCCTCGTGACCGTCGCCCCGCATGCGCTCGGCTACACCACGAAATCCGGCCGCCCCTCCGGCGGCACGCTCGCGTCCGTTTACACCTGAGTCTGGGCCCGCCCGGTCCTTAATCAGGGCTGTTCTTTTCCTAGTGAACACACGCGCCTTCTACCGCTCGCTACGAACGGCCACGAAGGTGGCCGCGGAGCGAGCGGCTGAGGTCGGCGCCGGTCGCGCTATTGCCTACGCGGCGACGCCAGACGCAGGCGGACAGCATGCCGGAGGCTGGTACAACCAGACCTTTAACATGGAGTCCAGCTATCGCTATTCGGTGACGCGCATGGGTACCGACGTGCTCGTGGTGCTCGCCAACGACGCGCACTACGCCGTCTACGTCGAGCGCCTGGGCTTGTGGGTCGTCGCGGGCCTTGCTGTGGTGACGGCCGAGGAGGTGCGCGCTGCGTGGCCAGAGGTGTTTGCCTCCGCTCGCTCCTGACCCTGCCCAATGCCTGACTATGTCTGATCTGCGAACGCCTCCGCGCTCCACGGACGCTGTCGCCTGGGCGGCGGCGGTGCTCCGCGCGGACGCGGCGTTCCTCGCGGCGATGGGGACAGACGCAGGCGGGGAGGCCGACGTGGCCACCCGGCGCGTCTTTGCACAGACCGAGGGCACGCCCCAGGGCGGCTATGGCTTTCCCAAAGAGATGCCGCTTGGCGCTCGGCCTGACAGTCAGCGCCCCGAGGTTGCCGACGTGGGCTACCGCCACGCGCTCGTCCGGCTTGCCAACCGTGCCGACCTCGGCCGCCTCGGATCTCGGCAGGGCCTTACGCTCGGCGTTGCTCCTGTGGCCGTCGAGGTCGTGATCGAGGCCCCGGACTACGACGCGCGCACGTACGGCGGCCCCGCCCCCGTGGTGGTGGTGACCGAGGCGGCACGCGTTGCCACGGTGGCCCTTGACGGCCGGCGGCCAGGCGTGTCGTCGCCTGGCCTCGGCGTGGGCTCCAAGTCGGTAGGTGTGTGCTACTACGCTGCCGACGTATTGCCGGGCGTCCGCTACGATCCCGTTGACTGTGTTCACACGCTTACGCTTCCCTTTGTCCTTCATCTGGCCTCCGCCTGAGTATGTCGAAATCACCGCGCAAGCGCGCCACGAAAAACACCCCCGATGCTGCGCAGGCAGACACCGCGCAGGCCGATGCTGCGCAGTCGAAAACGCTCCACGTCCCCAAGGCAGGCGACACGCTCCTTGTCACGACGACGACTCGCATTCGCACGAGTGCGTCGCCTGACTTCGTGCCCATTACGGCGGGCGACACGCTGACGCTCGTGAAAAGCAATCCGGGGCGCGGCGAAGTCACCACCGCCGCCGCCTTGCCGCTCGTCTCGGCGGGCATTCTGACTACCTCCTAGTTCACCAACCTGCGCCGCCCGAGCGCTCTCTGCCATGTCTGCCTACGCCTACCTCAATCTCTCCCTCAACGACGTGTTCATCTTTGCGGGCGACGCGAGCGCGGCCAGCGGGATGAAGGACTTCACCGACCAGTTCGAAGGCCAGGTCGCGCTCACGCTCGAAGTCGAAACGTCGAGCGCGTTCCCCAACTCGGGCGGCGGCGCACCGCTGGCGACGCACCACCACGAGTTCGTCAACCGGATGGCCGTAAGTATCCCGACGGTCGGCGTGGCCGAGGAGGTGCAGCAGCTGCTCTACCCTTCGCTGAGCACGTTCACGACGGGCGCAGGTACCTCACTCGTGGCTCCGGTCGACGCGGGTGTGCGGGTCGCCCCCAAGGTCTGGAACATCGTTCCCAAGATCGACCTCGCGGAGCAGATCTGGATCGTGGCAGGGCTCCCGATGGACCGCGCTGAGTTCGTTCGTTTCGGGGCACCGGGCAGTCGCAATAGCCAGCCGACGAACAAGGTGATCGCGTCGGGCTACCTGCCCACGAATCCCGAGTGGGCGCGCAAGTTCTTCAAGGGGGTGCCAGCCGCAGGCGACCTCACCGAGCTCGGATGGGACGCGGGCACCGTCAGCAAGACGCCCGCCTAGTACGGAGCACGCATGCTGCCTTCGGAGCGTTGGTCCTTAGCTCGGACGGCGCGGGACGTGGTGCCGGTGGTCGCCATCCTCCCGCGCCGCTGGGCCGCTCGTGGCCAGAGCGTGGAGGTCAAGCCCGCAACGGTGCGAACCGGCCTCGCGCTCTGGGCGTGCATCCCCGGCGCTCTAGGGGGCGACCCCGGCGACATAGCTCTACTGGATGCTACGCTTTCGGGCTGGCTTCCTCGGAGGGTTGCTCGGCGATTGCTCGCCTACCCCACCTCCGAGCGGGTGGACGCCGCCATCCGGCTTCTTGACGGTGATGCGCTCAGCCGCGACCAGGACACCGGAGGAGGCCAAGGGGCGGGCAGCCAGGAGCAGAGAAGTGATACGGACTGGCCAGCCCTGCTCACAGCCTACGCCAACGCGTGCGGCTCTTCCGTCGCCGAAGCGCTCGACCATCCGTGGCGGCACCTGGCGGTCTACACCCACCGTGCCCGCGCTGTCCGGGCGACGCACCTCGTTGACCTCGCGCTCACGGCCCAGGCCGCGCAGTCGCCCGAGGCTGTCCATGCGCTTAATGACCTCGTCGCCGAGCGCACCGCCGTGCTCTTTACCTCATCCTCTCCCAAGACCGACGCGGAGAAGCAGGCCGCAGATCGGGCCACGCTGAACCAACTCTCCGTCTTGCTCGGCGGGAATCCAACGGCCTAGCGGACATGTCCGTCCAAGAGTCCATCGCCTTCGACATCTCGCCTGCCCTGGCTGCCATCGCGCAGCTGGAGCAGCGGCACCTCGCATACCTGAACGCCGCGAAGCAGCGGCAGCAGGCGACGGCTCGGGGCTACGCGACCGGCTACCGCAACGCCGTGCGCTCGACGACGCAGGCGCAAGACCGGGCCGCTCGCCGGTGGGCCCGCGCGGCAAAGCGAGCAGGCCGCGAAGTCGAGCG
>JBCDFO010000145.1:0-10488 GCA_039177895.1 Bacteroidota bacterium | reverse complement strand
CTAAATTGACTTAGGGCAACCTAAAAAATATCTTAGCTCCTGTCAAGCCCTCCGAGCCACCGCACCTGAGATCGATGTCCACGCAAGCCATCGAGGACTACGCCAAGGCCATCTACGACCTCACCCGCGACGCCGACGCCGTGGGCACCTCGGCGCTCGCCGAGCGGCTCGACGTGGCCCCGGCATCCGTGACGGGCATGCTCAAGAAGCTCGCGGCGATGAACCTCGTCGTCTACGAGCGCTACCACGGCGCGGCGCTCACCGAGGCTGGCCGCAAGCTCGCCGTGGAGGTGATCCGCCACCACCGGCTCGTGGAGGCGTACCTCCACCAGGCGCTCGGCGTCCCCTGGGACCGCGTCCACGCCGAGGCGGAGCAGTGGGAGCACGTCCTCTCCGAAGACCTCGAAGCCCGCATCGACAAAGCGCTGGGGCATCCCACGCACGACCCGCACGGCGCGCCGATCCCGACACCCGACCTCCGCCTCGTGGAGCCCGATTGGCCCGCGCTCGCCACGCTCGACGCCGGGTCCACCGGCATCGTCGCGGAGGTGAGCGACCACGACGCCGAACTGCTGCGCTACGTCGGCAGCCTCGGCCTCTACCCCGAGACGCCGTTCGAGGTCGTCGCCGTGGCCCCGTTCGACGGGCCGATCTCGGTGCGCGTGAAGGCTGACGTGCACCCCGTCGGCCACGCGGCGGCGCAGCACATTTTTGTCAAACCGGCGGCGTAGTTCCGTTCCCCTTCTTCTGATCCCGACCCATGCACTTCGCTCTCTCAACCAGGCTGTTGGCTATCGGCTGTGGGCTGTTGTCCCTCGCCTTTTCTGCCTGCGCTACCACCTCCGGCGACGAGGTCCCGCTCGCCGAGCGCGAACTCCGCATCGTCGCGACGACAAGCATGCTCGCGGACCTCGCGCGTGAAGTCGGCGGCGAGCACGTGACCGTGACCGGGCTCATGGGGCCGGGCATCGACCCGCACCTCTACCGGCCCACCGAGGGCAACGTGCAGACGATGATCGAGGCCGACCTCGTACTGCTCAACGGCCTCGACCTCGAAGGCAGGATGGGCGAGGTCGTCCAGCAGCTCGACCGGCTCGGCATCCCGGCCATCGCCATCGCCGAGGCGTCGATCCCGGTAGAGCGCCTCCTCACCGCAGAGGGCTACGCGGGCACGTTCGACCCGCACGTCTGGATGGACGTGACCCGCTGGCAAGACGTGGCCACGGCCGTCGGCGCGACGCTCGCCGAGGTGGACCCGACGCACGCCGAGAGCTACACGGCCAGCGCGACCGCCTACGGCGACGCCCTCGGCCCGCTCGACGCCTACGTGCGCGACCAGATCGCCACGATCCCCGAGGACCAGCGCATTCTCATCACGGCGCACGACGCCTTCGGCTACTTCAGCGACGCCTACGGAATCGCCGTGCGGGGTCTCCAGGGCCTCTCGACCGACGCCGAAGCCGGAACCGCCGACGTGCAGCAACTCGCCGAGTTCGTCACCGAGCGCCGCATTCCCGCGATGTTTGTCGAGTCGTCGATCTCGCCGCGCAACATCGAGGCCGTGCAGGCCGCCGTGCGCAGCCGGGGCTTCGACGTGGCCGTCGGCGGCACGCTCTATTCTGACGCCCTCGGCCCCGACGGCTCCGGCGCCGACACCTACGTCGGCATGATCCGCCACAATGTTGACACGATGGTGGAGGCCCTGACGAAGGCGGAAGGATGAAGGCAGAAGGCAGAAAGGAACCCCACCGACAGCCGACAGCCGACAGCCGACAGCCCCCCGCCATCGACGTGGCCGACCTGACCGTCGCCTACCGTGACCAGCCGGTGCTGTGGGACATCGACCTCGCCGTGCCCGAAGGCGTGCTCATGGCCATCGTGGGGCCCAACGGCGCGGGCAAGACGACGCTCATCAAGGGCGTCCTCGGCCTCGTGCCGCTCGCGGCGGGGCGTGTGCTCGTGCTCGGCGAGGCCTACGAGACGCAGCGGAAGCGCGTCGGCTACGTCCCCCAGCGCGGCTCCGTCGACTGGGACTTCCCCACGAACGTGCTCGACGTGGTGATGATGGGCCGCTACGGGGCGCTCGGCTGGCTGCGCCGCCCCGGCGACACCGAGCGCGACCTCGCGATGGGCGCGCTGCGCAAGGTGGGCATGGAGGACTTCGCCGACCGGCAGATCGCACAGCTCTCGGGCGGGCAGCAGCAGCGCGTCTTCCTCGCCCGTGCCCTCGTCCAGGACGCCGACGTCTACCTCATGGACGAGCCGTTCCAGGGCGTCGACGCGACGACCGAGCGCGCCATCGTGCGGCTCCTGCAAGACCTCCGCGCGCGGGGCAAGACGGTGCTCGTCGTCCACCACGACCTCCAGACCGTGCCGGAGTACTTCGACTGGGTGCTCCTCCTCAACGTCCGCCGCATCGCCGCCGGACCCGTCGAGGAGGTGTTCACCGAAGAGAACCTCCGCTTGACCTACGGCGGCCGCGTCCCCTTCGCCGGCCATGTCGCCGGACGGCAACGGCTGGGGTAGCTCTCGGTGATCGGCGTAGATCGATTTCTTCCTCTGAGCATGCACCATCGGCCAATGACCCAGAACCAAACACCAACTCGTGGACTTCCTCTTTGACTACACGCTGCGGACGGTTGCGCTGGGGGCAGCGACGCTGGGGCTCGTGAGCGGGTCGCTCGGGACGTTTGCCGTGCTCCGCGGGCAGAGCCTTCTCGGCGACGCGATCAGCCACGCGGCGCTGCCGGGCGTCGTGCTGGCGTTTATGCTCACGGGCAGCAAGGCCCCGCTCGTGCTCGTCCTCGGCGCGGCATTCGCCGGGTGGATCGGCACGCTCGCGATCCTGCATGTCACCGACCACTCGCGCGTGCCGTTCGACGCGGCGCTCGGGCTCTTGCTCTCGGTGTTCTTCGGCGCGGGGCTGGTGGGATTGACCTATCTCCAGGGCTCCGGCACGGGCACGCAGGCGGGGCTCGACACTTTCCTCTTCGGGCAGGCCGCGGCGCTCGTCGGACGCGACGTGGCGGTGATGGCGGCGCTCGGCGGCGGGGCGCTCCTCGTGATGCTCGCCTTCTGGAAAGAACTCAAGCTGCTGCTCTTTGACGAGGACTTCGGCGCAGCGCTCGGGCTGCCGATGCAGCGGCTCGACGTGCTGCTGACGGGCCTCCTCGTGATCGCCATCGTGATCGGGTTGCAGACGGTGGGTGTGGTGCTGATGAGCGCGATGCTGATCGCCCCGGCGGCGGCAGCGCGGCAATGGACGGACAAGCTCGGACGGGTCGTCTTCCTCGCGGCGGTGTTCGGCGCGGTCGCGGGCGTGAGTGGGGCGCTCCTGAGCGCGACGGCGCAGCGGCTCCCCACGGGCCCGACCATCGTGCTGTGCGCGACGCTCGTCGTCGGGGTGAGTCTCCTCGTGGCACCTGGGCGAGGACTGATCTCAACGTGGCTGCGCACTCGGAAAAACCGCCGCGACCTCCGCGAGACGGGCGTCCTGGAAGACCTCTACACGCTGGCGCAGCGGCACGGCGACCCGCACTACCCGCACCCCATCGGCACGCTGCGCACAATGACGCACCGCCCGGAGAGCATCGGCCTCAGCCTGGTCCACCTGCAACAGCGTGGCTGGGTGGTCCCGACGGGCGACGCCTGGGCGCTGACGACCGCCGGGCTCGCCGCCGCCGAACGACTCAGCGGTCGAAGTGCGAAGTCCGATGTGGGAAGTGCGAAGTAGGAGGCAGCGCGTAGCACGTCGCCCAACAGCGCTCACACAGTGAAGCGGGGCACCCTCGACCCTCGACCCTCGACCCTCGACCCTCGACCCTCGACCCTCGACCCTCGACCCTCGACCCGTGACGCCCCAAGTCGAAATCCAGCTCATCTGCGCGACCGTGGCGGCGGCGTGCGCGCTCGTCGGCGGCTTCCTCGTGCTGCGGCGTGCCTCGATGCTGTCCGATGCGATCAGCCACGCGATCCTGCCAGGCATCGTGGTGGCGTTCTTCCTGACCGAGAGCCTGTCGTCGCCGCTGCTGCTCGTGGCAGCCGCAGCCACGGGCGTACTCACGGTGGCGCTCATCGAGGCGCTGGGGCGGACGCGGCTTGTGAAGCAGGACGCAGCCATCGGGCTCGTCTTCCCGGCGCTCTTCTCCATCGGCGTCCTCCTCATCGCGCGCTTTGCCGACGATGTCCACCTCGACACCGACGCGGTGCTTCTCGGCGACCCCGCGTTCGCGTGGATCGAGCGGTTCACGATCGGCGGCGTCGACTTTGGCCCGATGGCGCTGTGGCTGATGGGCCTCGTGCTCGTGCTCAACCTGGCGTTCGTGGTCCTGTTCTACAAAGAGCTGAAGCTGAGCACGTTCGACGCGGCGCTCGCGGCGGTGCTCGGCTTCGCGCCGGGGGTGCTCAACTATGCGCTGATGACACTCGTCTCCGTGACCGCTGTTGGTGCCTTCGACGTGGTCGGCTCGATCCTCGTCATCGCGCTGATGGTGGGCCCCCCGGCCGCGGCGTGGCTGCTCACGGACCGACTCCCGGTGCTGCTCAGCCTGTCGGTGGCGCTCGGCATCGTGGCGGCAATTGCGGGCTACTGGCTCGCGCGTGCGCTCGATGCCTCCATCGCGGGGGCGATGGCGGTGATGGTGGGCGTCGTGTTTGCGCTCGCCTACGTGTTTGCGCCAGATCGCGGCTTGGTGGCGCAGCGGCGGCGGCAGGGCCGACAGCGCGCCGAGTTCGCGCAGCGGATGCTCGCCATTCACCTGCTCCACCACGAGGGCCTGCCCGAGGCCGACCTCGAGTGCCGGGTCGGGCACCTCCGGGAGCACCTGCGCTGGGACCCGCGCCGTGCCGAGCGCATCGTGGCCCGCGCCCAGCGGGAGCATCTCATCCGCCGTGCAGGCGACCGCCTTCACCTCACCGATACCGGCCGCGCCTACGCCCAGACGTCGATGGTACGGTAGGTAGGCGAGCCGGGAAGAGGATGCGCCGGGACAACGTCTCCTGCCAGGCTGGCGTCGAAACCGAGGTTACCGAGCGAAGCGATACGCCTCCATCTCCTCGGGATCCGTGGCTACCTCCACGACGCCATTGCACTCCTTGCAGCGGAAGGTGACGGAACGCGGGCGCGGGTGCGTACCGAAGACGAACCGGATGCCCGAAAGCGGGCTGTATGTCCGCTCCGCCACGACGTGGGGGTCATTCCGGTCGTACCCGTGGACGCACGGTGGCGCCGCAGGCTCCTTGGAGGGAGGTGGGGCCAGCGCGCGCTCCGCGGCACGGCGGCGGCGGCGCTCACGGTCACGCTCGCGGAGCTCTTGGACGCGGCTCTCGACGATCTGCGCCTCGCGCTCCTCATTCTTGGAGTTCCAGCGAGCGATGGCCCGGTCCAACGACCAGCGACCGCCGCCCCAGACCGCATACATGCAGAGCAGCGCAAGGACGAGCGCCGAGAAGGCGAACGACTGGTTCGGCGCGAGGAGCGACTCGGGAAAGTGGACGATGAACGCCGCGCCGAAGAGCACGGGAATCTGGAGGAGCGCCGCGACGCGCGTGATCATGCCGACGGCGAGCAAGAGGCCTCCCCCAAGATGGGCTAGGCCGACGTAGTGGGCGAGCGCGATGGAGGAGAGCTCACTGCCATCCGCGCCCGCCAACTCGACGATGGCCCCGGAGTCGTTGAGGAAGACAATGCCGCGCGCGAACAGGCCAACGCCGAGGTAGATGCGGATGAGGTCGAGGGCGATATCGCGGTGGGCGTCGGCCCAGGCGGTGAGGCGGTCAGCCATGAGAATGGGGGTAGAAGATGTGCTTCTGGCTAGAAGTGGATGAATTGAACGTTTAGAACTTCCCTTTAAGTTCCGGGAAACATTGAGATTTACTGGGATGCCTCCTCGCGCGCCCCTTCTCGCAGCATTGCGCAATCCGACCACGCCTCCACCTCGCCCGCGTGTCGCGCCCTACTTGGCACATCCAATCCGGAACACCGTTGCGGTTTGGCCCGAGGTTCGAGGCGAGCTGTGGGCGTAAGACGTGGCAGGTCTGAACGCGTGGACGAAGACCTTCACACGTTAAAACGTCCACGCCCAGAGGCCCCAAGCAGGTCTGGGGTCAGCCTCTCCGTGAGCGGGAAGGCGGAGCAAGTCGCTTGACCCAGCGCAGCGTAGCAGGCACCGTTTCACGGCCCCACGGCTACCCCAGCAGCACGCCTGCAATCGTGGCCGTCATCAGGTTCGCGAGCGTGCCTGCCAGGACAGCGCGGAGGCCGAGCGCCGCGATCTCACCGGTGCGGCTTGGCGCGAGCGGACCGATGCCGCCGATCTGGATGCCGATGGATGACAGGTTGGCGAAGCCGCACAGCGCGAACGTCGCCATGATGGTGGTCTTCGGGAGGATGCTCCCATCGGCGATGGCGTCGGCGAGCTGCGTGTAGGCCACGAACTCGTTGGCGATCACCTTCGTGCCGAGGAAGCCGCCGAACGTCGTGATGTCCGGCGTCGGGACGCCTACGAGCCACGCAACGGGCGCGAGGACGACGCCGAGGATCGTCTCCAGGGTGATCGTCGCGCCGAAGAGGCCCGTGCCCCAGCCGATGATGCCGTTCAGGATGGCGATGAGCGCGAGGAAGGCGATCAGCATCGCGCCGATGTTGAGCGCGAGCTTCATCCCATCGGCCGCGCCTGAAGCCGCCGCGTCGATCACGTTCTTCGGCCCCTCGTCGATCACGGCGGCGGTGACGCCCGCGGCAGCCTCGTCGGACGCCGTGGAGGGTAGCGTGGCCTCGCCGGCGTCCGTCTCGAACCGCGCGTCCACGTTGGGGACCTTCTCCGTCTCGGGGATGAGGATCTTCGCGAGGACGAGCGCCGCCGGGGCCGCCATCACGCTCGCTCCGAGGAGCTGCTCGGCGAAGAGCTGCTGCCCGACCTCCACGGCCACGCCTGCGGCTTGCGCATACCGCTCGCCGAGGAACGCGACGTAGCTCGCCAGCACGCCGCCCGCAATCGTGGCCATGCCGCCGGTCATCACGGCCATGAGTTCGCTCCGCGTCAGCTTCTCCACGTAGGGCTTGATCACGAGCGGGGCCTCCGTCTGCCCGACGAAGATGTTCGCGCTCACGCTCAGGCTCTCTGGCCCGCTCGTGCCCAGCGCCCGGCGCACCACCCACGCCATCCCGCGCACCACCACCTGCATGACGCCGAGGTAGTACAGGATCGACATCAGCGACGCAAACACCACGACCGTCGGCAGCACCTGCGAGAAGAAGAAGAAGCCCAGCGACCCCTCGCTCGCGGGCCCGAGCCCGAGGCTCCCGAAGATGAACGCAGAGCCGACCTCTACGGCTGCGAGGAAGTCCACGAACAGCCCTGCCACGAACGCGAACGCGGCCTTCGGCCAGCCGAGCGGCGCGAAGACCTGCGCCATGTCCTCGCCCTTGAGGATGAACACGGCGAAGACGAGTTGCAGCAGCAGCCCGAGGCCGACCGTCCGCCAGTTGACGCGGGTGCGGTGGCTCGAAAAGGCAAACGCGATGGCGAGGATACCAGCGAGGCCGAGCAGGCCGCGCAGCAGATCGGGGACAGACATGCGGGAAGGAGTAGCGCGTGGGAACCCGGGAAACTAGGCGCGGCCACCCAGACCGTGCCCGGATGGCCGCCACCTTTCTCACATTCCGCGCTCACATTCCTCGGTGCGCCGCGAACTGCGGCTACGTCCCCGGCATCTCGATCTGGAGCGGGAAGCCGGGGACGCGTGGCGAGCGTTCGTGCTCGCCTTCTGGGGTAAAGAACCGCAGAGCCCCCTCGCGGTCACAGATCCAGACTTCTGCCGCACCTGCTTCGAAGTAGAGCGCCCGCTTGTGCGCGATCTCATCCGGATGGTTGCCTGCCGAGACGACCTCCACACAGATCTCGGGTGCGACCGACACGGCGAACTCATCCCTGATTCTCCCAAAGCGCTCGGCCGATACCCACACGACATCAGCTACCCTATTGCCGTCAGTTGTCTGGATCGCGATCTCGACCGCGGATTCGCCGGGTGCGTCTGTCAGGTCGTCAAGGAGGCGGCTGATGCGCTTTTGGAAGTAGCCGTGACGGAAGTAAGTCGGACTCATGACGAGTTGGCCCCAGCGGTTCGTCTCGATTTTGAACGGGAGATCCTGGAGGAAGGCGAACGCTGGATCCGTGCACAACCGCTCCCACGTCAAGCCATCGGCCAGCGTATCGGTGTAGGGAGCAGCAGTCGTCGTGGGTGCCATAGTGCTTCTACGCGATGGAAGCCAGCCGTTCCGGGCGAGGCCTATTCGTTCGTTCCCGAGGCTCCGGCTCCTGCGTCGTTCTGGGTCCACACGTTATCGTCCGGGTTCATATCCGGGAGGTGATTGTCGGGGTCGAGTTCGACGCGCGTCACAGTGCCTTCCTGCAGCGTCGTCACGATGACGGTGTCGGTCTTGTAGAACGCCTCGACGGGGAGGCGCTCGGTGGCGGTCGAGCCGTCGGCGAAGGTGAACTGCACGTCGATGGGGAAGACGAGGCCGCTGAGGTTTTCGATGCGCGCGCCCGTGCCGCCGGCGGGCATCGCGGCGACGCCGGTGATGGCGGCGTCGTAGGTGTCGGTCGAGTAGAACCAGCCGCGCCAGAACCAGTCGAGGTCCTCGCCCGCCACGTCCTCGATGGTGCGGAAGAAGTCGGCCGGCTGTGGGTGCTTGAACGCCCAGCGCTCGACGTACGTCGTGAACGCGGCGTCGAAGCGCTCGGGGCCGAGGATGTGGTCGCGGAGGAGGAGGAGCGCCTTGGCGGGCTTGCGGTAGCCCAGGAAGCCGAGCGCGTCGCGGCGGATCTGGTCGGGGTAGGTCGTCATCGCCTGGTCCTGCGCCCACGGCTGCCGCATGAAGCCCGCCGTGGCAGGCGAGCGGGTGAGGCGGACCACGCGCGCGTTCTGGCTGTCGTCGTAGAACCGCTTGTTGGCATGCACGCCGAGGAACGACGTGAAGCCCTCGTCCATCCAGACGTGCCGCCGCTCGTCCGTCCCAACGATCATCGGAAACCAGTTGTGCGCCAGCTCGTGGTCGATCACGCCGAAGAGGGCCTTGTCGCGCGCGTTGACGCTGGAGAAATGCAGCATCGGGTACTCCATGCCGCCGACCACGCCCCCCACGCTGATCGCGACGGGGTAGGGGTAGGGAAACCACATCTCGGAGTGGGTCAGGATCGAGAAGCGCCCGTAGGCCGTCGCTTCCTCCCAGCCCGGGTTCTCCGGCGTGCCGATGCCCTCGTGCGGGTACGCCGCCATGACGAGGACTTCGTTGGGCTCGCCCGTCTGGACGGTCAGCGGGGTCGTGTAGCCTGCCGCGTCGAGGATGAAGGCGGCGGAGGCAGCCCAGGCCACGTCGCGGACGTTGTCGGCGTCGAAGCGCCAGGTCGTCGTACCGGTCTTGCGAGGCCGTGCGGCGTCGGTGCTGACCTCGTCGGGCGTGACGATGTAGACGCGCTCGGCGCTCTGGCGGGCCTCGGCGAGGCGGACCTGCTGCGCGGGCGTGTAGACCTCCGCCTCATTTACGAGCGCGCCCGTCGCCACGACGGTCATGTTGCTCGGGACGGTGAGCGCGAGGTCGAAGTCGCCGTAGCCGAGGTAGAACTCGCCTTGGCCGAGGTAGGGCTGGTGGTTCCACCCGTTCACGTCGTCGTAGAGCGCCATCTTCGGGTACCACTGCGCGAACTCGTAGACCGTCCCACGCGCGGCCTCGAACATGCCCATGCGGTCGGCCCCGTACTCCGGCGAGACGAAGCCGTACGGGACCGTGAGCTCGAGCTGCCCGCCGCCCGCCGCGAGGGGCTCGCGCAGCGCCACGCGCATCCGCGTGTCTGTCACGACGAGCTCTGGCGCGTAGGCATCGCCGCCGTGGGCCACGCTCACGTCGCCGAGCTTGAAGCCGCCCTCGCCGAACGCGCCGCGCCAGCGGGAGCCGCCCGGCGTGGTCGCTGCGCCACGGCTGTCGGCCGCGAAGAGGTTCTGCTCCAGGTGCAGCCAGAGGTAGTCGAGCGCCTGCGGGCTGTTGTTGGTGTACGTGATCGTGACGGTCCCCGCGACGCGGTGGGCCATCGTGTCGAGCGCGACCTCGATGCGGTAGTCGGCGCGCTGCTGCCAGTAGGCGGGGCCCGGCGCGCCGTTCGCGGCACGGTAGACGCTCGGGTCGGGCAGATCGAGCGGGGCGAAGATGGCCCCGTTGGTCTCCTCCAGGCGCTGGGCAGACGCCCAAGGAAGCGCGAGGACGAGGGCCAGGGCGAGCAGGCTGACTTGGCGGACGGCGAGAAGCATGACGCGTGCGGACGGGCGTGAGATAAGCAGGCGCAGAAGCTAGAAGCTATTGCAGAAGTCGGTTAAGGCAGAGCAGGCTCAGCGCGAAGAGCACGAACCCGCGATACACTCCCACATGATGCTCCCACCGCACCACTACACGCCGGTAGTTGAACAGCCACGCGAACGTGCGCTCCACCT
>JBCDFO010000144.1:0-10563 GCA_039177895.1 Bacteroidota bacterium | reverse complement strand
CTCGTGGAGGTACTGGTCCAGCATCCGCTGGGAGCGAGGGACATACATCGGCGTGAAGTCGGGTTAGAGGATGCGGGTGGGTGGGCGCGCAGGCCTTCACAGGCCGCGGCGCGAGTCGGTGCTGGGCTCAGCGCCGTAGACCCGAGTGCCTCTGGCCGCACCGGAGTGCGCGGAGGGCATCGGGGGTGGAAGCCGGAGCGTCCGGCGATTCCGTGAGGGCAACCAGTCCGATAGGTCGGCAGAGTCCACACATAGAGGACAACAGAAGGAGCAAATCGGCGGGAGTCTGGGGTAGGGCGACCGGCTGGGGTGGTGTCCGTGTCGCCAACCGTACGCGCTTCTGCGCAGGGATACAGGCGCAAGTGAAGCAACGGGACCTTGCAATGGCGGCACCGGGCTAGGAGTTCCGCGCTTTAAGCCCGATTTGGGGCGGAAGGCGTAGACTTGTTGCGGGACTAAGCAGAAGCCATCGCATTTTCACGTACGACGTGCCTGCGCATGCCATCCACGTGGGCCGCGCGTCCTGCAACACACGCCTGCGCACGGGTCCGCCGGTTGGCGTGGACCTTGCGTAGGGACCCTGACCGGCTCCTCTGCCGTCGTTTCGGGTGGCATCCCCAGGCCTCCGTTTCGAAATCCCCGCCACCACCCTGCTTGCGCCTCGCTCTATGCGCCCTTCTCCGCGCGATGTCGAGCCCTCTCCCCTGTCCGCTGCGGTCGTGCAGGCCATGGCGGCCCCCGCCGCTCTCGAAGACGGTACCCGCCAGGTCGTCGCCCTCAACGCAGCGCTGTGCCAGCTGCTCTGCCTCGGACCCGATGCGGATACGGCTGACGCCGCGCCCCATTCACTGGAGGGCCTTCTCCGCGACGCGCACCACCTGTTTGACTCGCCGGATACGCTCGACGACACCGTCGCTGCCCTCCGCGTTGGAGACAGCGATGAGAGCCCTTCCCGCACCGCGTCGCTCGCGATGACGGACGGGCGGACGCTGCGCCTCTCGTACACGCCCTTCGCGCACGAGCCCGGCGGCCTCTGGCAGTTCGAGGACGTGACAGTGACGCAGCAGGCCGAGGAAGCCCGGCAGGCTGCGCAGCGCCTCGCTGCCCAGGCCGATGCCGTCCGCCGTGACTTCATCACGGTGATGAGCCACGAGATCCGCACCCCGATGAACGCCGTCGTGGGCATGGCGCACCTGCTGGCAGAGACGGACCTCGACGAGGGCCAGCAGGAGCTAGTCACGGCGCTGCGACGCTCCACGGACCACCTCCTCGATCTGCTCAACGACGTCCTCGACTTCTCGCGCCTGGAGACGGGCGGGACGACCTTCGCCGCCGAGCCTTTCGACCTGCGCGCCACGCTGGACGGCCTAGCCGAGCGCTACGCGCCCCGCGCCGACGAGACTGCGCTCGCCTTCGACGTCGAGGTCGACGAGGCCGTGCCGCCGAGCGTGATCGGCGACGAGGAGCGGCTCCTACAGGTGCTTACCAACCTGCTCGACAACGCGTTCATCTTCACGCACGAGGGCGGCGTGCAGGTGCAGGTCACCTGCGAGCGCCTACGTGGTGGGCGGGCGTTTCTGCGCATCGATGTCGCCGACACAGGAATCGGCATCGACCCGGCGCAGCAGGCGCAGCTGTTTGACCCGCTCGCGCATGTGCGTGCCGCAGCGAGTGCCGGACGCACGGGCCTGGGCCTAGCCATCGTGCAGCAGATCGTGAAGCAGCAGGGCGGCACAATCTCCCTCGCGAGCGCGGTTGGCGTGGGCTCGGTGTTCACGGTGCGCCTCTCGTTTGCCACCGACGCCGCCTCGGACTTCCGGCAGGCCCCCACGACGGCGGAAGCGGTGGCCCGTCCCGACGCCCCGCTGGTCGAGGCATCGGACAGCGTGCTCCGGGGCTGCCACCTCCTCATCGTGGACGACCACCCGCTCAACCGGATGCTCGCCGAGCGCCTGCTCACGCAGTGGGGCGCCACCGCCGAGACGGCGGAGCACGGCGGGGCTGCTCTCGATCGTCTGCGAGACGCCGAGCGCGCGCGCTTCGACCTCGTGCTGATGGACATCCAGATGCCTGTCCTCGGGGGCCTCGAAGCTACCCGCGCGATCCGCGCGATGCCGCCGCCGGTCGGCACGACGCCCGTCCTTGCACTAACCGCCGCTACAGGCACCGACGAGCGCGAGGCCGTGTTCGCTGCGGGCCTCGACGACTACGTCTCGAAGCCGTTCGTCCCGGCCCACCTCCTCGCGCGGATCGTGGCCCACCTGAAGCCCGGCACCGTGTCCACCCCCTCGGCCGTGGCCGACGACCGGAGCCTGCACCCGAGCGTGAGCACGGAGCCGCCGCTGGCTGCGTTACCGACGCCCGAGGACGTGCTCGCGGAACTCGACCTCGACCTCCTCGATGTCCATGCCCTCGGCGACGCCGACTTCGCTCAGCACCTTCTCCAGACGTTTGTCTCCCAGACCGAGCGCGCGGCAAAGGGCCTCCGGGGCGCCCAGGCCGAGGAAGACTGGGCTACGGTGCGCCTCCTCGCACACAAAGTCCGCCCGTCGCTGCGGATGGTAGGGCTTGACCGCCTGGAGGCCGTCGCGAGCAGCCTCGACGAGGAAGCCTATACGCTCGCTGAGGACGCCAGCGCTACGCCTGCCGACGACTTTGGTACACGGATCGACGTGCTCGTTGCGTGCTGCGAGACGGTGTGCGCGCACCTCCGTGCTGAAGCCGTCGTTCCGGACTGACGGGCTTCGGGTTGACACACTGCAGCCGCTCCGGGCGCTGACCTTGCTGGGCGTGGTAGCTTGCGGCTCCAACCGCCAGCCCTCCGCCCATGCCTACGCCCGACGCCGACCGCCGCGGTCTCTTCTGCAACCGGACCCTCAACCTGCGCCGCATCCGCGCAGTCGGGTACGATATGGACTACACGCTCATCCACTACCACGTCGCGGAGTGGGAAGGGCGTGCCTACCACCATGTCCAGCGCCGCCTCGCCGAACGCGGCTGGCCCGTCGACGACCTCACCTTCGACCCTGACCTCGTCACGCCCGGGCTGATCGTAGACACCGAGCTGGGCAACGTGGTCAAGGCCAACCGCTTTGGCTACGTCAAGAAGGCCTTTCACGGCACGAAGCCGCTGACCTATGACGAGCAGCGCCGCGCGTACGCTCGTACGCTGATCGACCTCAACGAGCCGCGCTGGAAGTTCCTGAACACGCTGTTCTCGATCTCGGAGGCGGGGCTTTACCTCCAACTCGTGGACCTGCTCGACGCGGGCCAGCTCGACGGCGTCGAGGGCGGCTCGCTCGGGTACGGCGGGCTCTACCGCCAGGTCCGCCGCGCCATCGACGAGGCCCACCTCGAAGGCGTCCTCAAGGCCGAGATCATCGCCGACCCCGACCGCTTCGTGGACCGCGACCCGGACGTGGCACTGACGCTGCTCGACCAGAAGCACGCGGGCAAGAAGCTGCTGCTCATCACCAACTCGGAGGTCAGCTACGCCGCCCCGATGCTCCAGTACGCGCTCGACCCGCACCTGCCCGACGGCATGACGTGGCGCGACCTGTTCGACGTAGTCATCATGGCCGCGCGCAAGCCCGACTTCTTCTCGTCCAGCACGCCCGCGTACGAGGTCGTGGACGAGGGACGCGGGCTGTTGCAGGAAAATGTGGGCCTGCTCGCGGAGGAGAAGGTGTACGTGGGGGGCAACGCGGGGCTCGTGGAGCGCTCGCTCGGGCTCTCCGGCGAGGAGATCCTCTACGTGGGCGACCACGTCTTCGCGGACGTGCGGGTGTCGAAGAACCGCCTCCGCTGGCGGACCGCCCTCGTGCTGCGCAGCCTCGCAACCGAGATGGGCGCGCTGCATGCCTTCGAGGACCGGCAGGCCGCGCTCGCGGAGATGATGGCCTACAAGGAGGAGTTGGAGGCCGAATTCTCTGCGCTGCGTCTCGAACACCAGCGTAACCGCGACGGCTACGGCCCGCAGACCGACCGCGCTCTGACGAACCTCCAAGACGCCATGGCCGACCTCCGCACCCGGCTCGTCGCGCTCGACGCCGAGATCGCGCCGGTCGCCCATGCCTCGTCGACGCTGGCCAACCCGAACTGGGGGCCGCTCATGCGCGCGGGCAAGGAGAAGAGCCACCTCGCTCGCCAGATCGAGCGCGACGCCGACGTCTACATGACGCGCGTCTCGGATCTGCTCGACTATACGCCGTTCGTCTACCTGCGCGCCCACCGCGGCAGCCTCCCCCACGACTCCGACCGCGCCGCCAAAGCCGAGGTGGACGAGTTGCGGTAGGTGGCTATGGGCTGTTGGCTCTTAGCTTTTGGACGCCAACAGCCAATCGCCCCCAGCCAACGGCCCTCACCCATGCGCCTAAACGTCTCCGCCGTCGTCGGTGTGCTCGGGGCGCTGCTGGGCGCGCTGGGCGTGGCGCTCCTCGCGCCGATGGGCGTGGCGCTGTACTACGGCGAGGCCGAGTGGTGGGGCTTCGGCGTGACCGCACTCGTGGCCGGTGGCGGCGGCGCGGGGCTGTGGTTCACCAACCGGCCCCAGCGCGAGATCCAGATCCGCGACGGGTTCGCCATCGTGGCGCTGGCGTGGATCGTGATGGCGCTCGTCGGGGCGGTGCCGTTCGTGCTCACGGGCGTCCTCGACAGCTACACCGACGCGTTCTTCGAGACGATCAGCGGCTTTACCACCACCGGCGCCACGATCCTCGGCGGGGCCGACACGCCCGCCATCGAGGCGATTCCGAACGCGTTCCTCTTCTGGCGCAGCCTCATGCACTGGCTCGGTGGGATGGGCATCATCGTGCTCACGCTGGCCGTGATGCCGCTGCTGGGCATCGGCGGGATGCAGCTGTTCAAGGCTGAGGTGCCCGGCCCGACCGCCGACAAACTCACGCCGCGCGTCCGCGACACCGCCACCCGCCTCTGGGGCATCTACGCGGGCCTCACGCTCGTCAATGCCCTGCTGCTGCTCCCCGAGATGAGCGTCTTCGACGCCGTCAACCACGCCTTCTCCACGATGGCGACGGGCGGCTTCTCGACGGAGAACGGCTCCCTCGGCCAGTATGGTTCGGCCTACGTGGAGTGGGTCACGGTGCTCTTCATGTTCATCGGCGGAGCCAACTTCACGCTGCACTACTACGCTCTGCGCGGCAAGCCCGGCGTGTTTTGGCAGAGCGGCGAGTTCCGCACCTACCTCGGCATCTGCCTCACCGCGACGGTCCTCATCACGCTCGCGCTCTGGGCCCCGACCAACGCGGTACTCCCCGCCAACACGGGCGACCTCACCGAGCCTGGCCTGACGCTTGCGAGCCTCCTCGATGCGCTCCGCATCGCCGCCTTCCAGGTCGTCGCCGTCATCACCACGACGGGGCTCGGGACGAGCGACTACGAACTGTGGCCCGCGCTCGGCCTGGGCGTGCTGTTCCTGCTCTTCTTCGTCGGCGGGATGGCGGGCTCGACGAGCGGCGGCTTCAAGGTGCTGCGCCACATCCTACTCTTCAAGAACGCGCAGCGTGAGGTCCACCGGCTCCTCCACCCGCAGGCCATCTTTCCCATCCGCCTCGACCACCGCGTCGTACCACCGGACGTGATGCGCAACGTGCTCTCGTTTGTGGTGCTCTACCTGCTGCTGCTGCTGCTCGGTACGCTCCTGCTCGCACTGACCGGGCTCGACCTCTTCAGCGCGTTCGCCGCGACGGCCGCCAGCGTGGGCAACGTCGGGCCTGGGTTCGGCGCCGTCGGACCGACGGAGTCCTATGCCGTCGTGCCCGCCTTCGGGAAGTGGGTCCTCGGCCTGCTGATGGTCGCCGGGCGGCTGGAGATCTTCACGCTGATCGTCCTCCTGACGCCTGACTTCTGGCAACGCTGAGGATTTTAGATGTATGATTCAGGATTCTCGATTGGAAATCCACATCGAACATCTACAATCGCACATCCTACAATTCTCGGACGGCTTTGCACGGATGCCCGGCCGCGAGCACGCCCGCAGGGAGGCTCGACGTGACGACGCTGCCTGCCGCGACGGTCGTGCCGTCGCCGATGGTGACGCCGGGGTAGATCACGACGCGGTCGCCGATCCAGCAGTCGGCCCCAATCTGGACGGCGGCGGCTTTCGCCATGCGCTCGGCGCGCTGGTCGGGGCGCATCGGGAGCATTTGGGTCTGGATGAGCACCTCGCAGCCGAGCACGGTCCGGTCGCCGAGCGTGATCGCCGCGAAGTCCATCAGGCGGCACCCTGGCCCGATCTGCACGTCCTCGCCCGTGGTGATGTGCCGCCCAAACGCGACCGCGAGCGGCGGCTCGACGCGGATGTCCTCACCCGACACGTCGAAGAGCGTGTAGACGAGCGCGAGCCGCTCGGGGCCATCGGCTGGCGCCTCGCCGAACGCCCGGCAGTGGTCGGCAGCGTGCCGTTGGTAGAGGTCGATCTCCGGGTCGTCGAGCGGGTAGGGCTGCCCGGCCACCATCAGGTCATAGGCCGTCGCGCCGTCGGGCTCCTCGTCGCTGAGGTCCGGGTAGCCCGAGGTCACGAACTGCGACGGGTCGGCGGGGCGGATCGGGTCCCGCGCCCGGTCGCGGAGGTCGTCGGGCGACGCGGCAGGGGAGGACTGGGTATAAAACGGCATCGCAGCAGGCAGTTGGTGCAGGATCGCACCGCTACCGCAAGCGATGTGCCGAGCCCCGCTTTGATCCCAGCCACCCGTCCTCTATTGTGTAGTCCTCCCTTCACGCGTCTGATTATCGCCATGCGTTTCGTTTCCCTTTGCCTCGCTTTCCTCTTAGGTCCCATCGCTGTCGCTCAGGACAGCCCGCAGCCGCCGGAGCCGTCGCGGTTCTTTCCGCTCGCGATTGGGAACGCCTGGGAATACGGTGCGGACTTTCAGACCGCTCCATTTCGCCGGGAAATTGTTCGCGACTCGGTGATCAACGGACGGCGCTATTTCGTGATGGCCAGACGGGCGCCGAAGGGATACACATATGGCTCGTTCGACGCCGAGTACCTGTTGCGCTTCGACACGACGCGCGGGCAAGTCCTGCTTCTTGATTCAGAGGGTAGTGAGCGAGTATTTCCGGAGACGCCCTGCTCGCTGGATCAAGCTTTTGGCGATGGGGAGTGCGAGTTCGACGATGCTGGTTTTCCAATCACCTTCCGCTACGAGATGCGTGAGTATGGCTCGGCAACGATTGCTGGCGGCACCGTTTCCGACGCGCTGCTTTCGTTTGACTCCTTCGCATTTGGAGTCCAACTGGCTTCAGACATCGGTGTTGTGATCGCAGCGGGTGACGAAGGGGCCACACAGCGCGTCTACTATGCGCGCATCGACGGCGTTGAGTCGGGCACGCCAGCGTTGGAAGACCTAATGCAACCGCAGCCGCCCGAACCGTGGCGCTTCTTCCCGCTCGCTGTCGGGAATGCCTGGGAGTACGGCGGGGCGCTCCAGACCGCCCCCTTCCGGCGCGAGGTCGTGCGCGACTCGGTGGTGAACGGGACCCGGTACCTCGTCATGATCCAGCGGGCACCGGAGGGCTTCCCGTTCGGTAGCAGCCCGGTCGACTATGTGCTCCGCTACGACACCACCGCCGCGCAGGTGATGGTGCTCGAGTCCGACGGCACGGAGACACCGTTCATCGAGACGCCCTGCTCACTCGACGTGCCGTTCGGTGTCGGCGAATGCACCTTCGACAGCGAGGAGCTGCGGTTCTTCTACGAAGTCGTCGAAGGGGGCACGGGACCTGGAGGGGTTGAGCAGGCTGCCTCCATCGGGTACGACTCGCTCGCAGGCGGGCTCACGCTGATGTCCGACATCGGGCTCGTCTCGTTTGCAGGAGACGCAAGCGTAGGCCAGTCGATCTCATACGCGCGCATTGATGGAGTCGAATACGGCACAGCAACTCTGGAGGACCTCACGTCAGTCTCTGCTGAGGACGCTGCGACACCGCGACGCTTCGTGCTTGCCGCCTACCCCAACCCCTTCACGGACGACGTCACCCTACAGATCGAGCTTCCCGAGGCAGCGGGCCTGACGCTGGACGTCTTCGACGTGCTCGGGAGGCACATTCAGACCCAAAGGGCGACTCGAGTTGCGGGAGATCATACACTCGTACTCGATGCAAGAGCCTGGGCCTCGGGCACGTACGTCGTGCGGCTTTCAACCGAGGACGGCGCAGTCCAGACCGTGCGGATGACTAAGCGCTAGCGCGCGTTCCCAGTTAGCGAGCCACTGTGAGGCGGCGTACGGCACGGAAGTCATCGCCGGTGACGCGGACCACGTAGAGGCCCACCGGGAGGTCAGCGACGTTGATTGCGACTGCGCGGGCAGCGTCAGCCTCCATCGCCCCTTCGAAGAGCGTCGCCACGCGACGACCGAGTACGTCGTAGAGCACCACGCGGACGCCCTGGGCGCGCGTGACCGCGAAGGTCAACTCAGCGCGGTCCGCCGTCGGGTTCGGGTAGAGCGAGTAAATCGTGTAGCTCCCCGGCGTGGCGTCGTCGGTCTCCGTGGTCGCGGCCAGCACGAGCGGCATGTCGCCCTCGGCGCTCGCGAGCAGCGTCGGCTGCGCGAGAGCGAGCGGAGCGGCGAGCAAGGCGAGGAGGAGCGTAGCGAGGCGCATTGGAGGGAGGGCTAGGTGATGCCGAAATATAGAACGTGTAACGGACTTTTCCCGTATCGGTTGCGCCTTCTTCACGTAGGAGCTCCGCGCGGATGGAAGCGCTTCGGGGACGCGTTTTGCTAGATTGGCCCGTGCGGTGTCCGAAGCCTGCGCAAAGACCGCGCCTCCCCCTCTCAACGCCCTTCCTTCTATGCCCCGTGTCCTCGTGACCGGTGCCGGCGGCCAGATCGGCTCCGACCTAGTGCGGCTGCTCCGCGCCCGCCACGGCCGCGACGCTGTCCTCGCCACTGACCTCCGCCCGCTCCTCCACACCGGCGGCCCTGCCGACGTCCTCGACGTGCGCGACCCCGACGGCCTCCCACGCCTCGTCGAGCGGCACAACATCGACACAGTCTACCACCTCGCCAGCCTGCTTTCGGCGACCGGCGAGCAGCAGCCGCACCTCGCGTGGGACGTGAATATGAACGGCCTCCGCCACGTGCTCGAAGCGGCCCGGGAGCACGGCTTACAGGTGTTCTGGCCGTCGTCCATCGCGGCGTTCGGCCCGACGACCCCGCGCGACGCCACGCCGCAGACGACGGTGCTCGAACCGACGACGATGTACGGCCTCACGAAGGTGAGCGGCGAACTGCTGTGCCAGTACTACGCCTACAAGTTCGGCGTCGATGTGCGCAGCGTGCGCTACCCGGGCTTGATCTCGTCCGGCGCGCCCCCTGGCGGCGGCACCACCGACTACGCCGTAGATGTGTTTCGAGCGGCCGTGCGCGGCATCCCCTACACCTGCTTCGTCGGGCCAGACACGGTGCTGCCGATGATGTACATGCCCGACGCGCTGCGCGGCACGCTCGCGCTCATGGATGCCCCTGCCGAGGCCATCACGGTGCGGACGAGCTACAATTTCACCGCCCTCAGCTTCTCCGCCGCCGACCTCGCCGCCGCGATCCGCGTATACGTCCCCGACTTCGAGGTGACCTACGCCCCCGACTTCCGCCAGCAGATCGCCGACACGTGGCCGCGCTCCGTGGACGACGCCCTCGCCCGCACCGACTGGGGCTGGACGCCGGAGTACGACCTCGACGGCATGGTGCGCGACATGCTCGCCCGTCTCTCTCCTCGCCTGCACGCTTTTCGAAGTTCGAAGGGTGAAATGAGAAGTGAGAAGTAGAAGCTCGCAACACGTCTGGCTTCGTTCTCACATCACGGCGCTACCCTATTTCTAACTTCAAACTTTTCACTTCCACCTTCACAACCCATGCCTTCCACGACCGCGCCCGCGCTCTTCCGCCAGACCCTCGACGAGATCCGCGACGCCGGGCTCTACAAGTCCGAGCGCGTCATCACCTCGCAGCAGGACGCCGATATCCACGTCCTCGCCCCCAGTCAGGGCGATGGTGCGGCTCCCAACCATGAGGTCCTGAACTTCTGCGCCAACAACTACCTCGGCCTCGCCAACGACCCCGACCTGATCGCGGCGGCGCAGGAGGGTGTGGCGAGGTACGGCTTCGGGATGGCCTCGGTACGGTTCATCTGCGGTACGCAGGACGTGCACAAAGAGCTAGAGCGGCGGATCGCGGCCTACCACGGCAAGGAGGACTGCATCCTCTACGCCGCCTGCTTCGACGCCAACGCGGGGCTCTTCGAGGTGCTGCTCGACAAGGACTGCGCGATCATCTCGGACGCGCTCAACCACGCCTCGATCATCGATGGGGTGCGGCTCTGCAAGGCCAAGCGCTACCGTTTCGCGCACGGCGACATGGGCGAACTGGAAGCGGCGCTGCAGGACAGCCAGGATGCGAAGATCCGCATGATCACCACCGACGGCGTCTTCTCGATGGACGGAGCCGTGGCGAAGCTCGACGAGATCTGCGCGCTCGCGAAGCGGTACGACGCGCTCGTGCACGTGGACGAGTGCCACTCGACCGGCTTCTTCGGCCCGACCGG
>JBCDFO010000143.1:0-10755 GCA_039177895.1 Bacteroidota bacterium | reverse complement strand
GTACGGCCTGCTGCGCGGGCTGCGCGGCATCCGCCGGGGCCGCAACCTCGAAATCAAGCCGTACGGCATCTCCGGCGTCCAGCAGTCGCGCCCCGACCTCGCCGAGCCGACCAGCGACGCCGACGTCACCGCCGACGTGGGACTTGATGTCAAGTGGGGCGTCACGTCCAGCCTCACGCTCGACGCGACCATCAACACCGACTTCGCGCAGGTCGAAGCCGACGCGGCACAGATCAACCTCACGCGGTTCAGCCTGTTCTTCCCCGAGCAGCGCGAGTTCTTCCTCGAACGCGCGGGCCTCTTCGCCCACGGCTCGGGCGGCACCACGCAGACGTTCTTCTCGCGGCGCATCGGCCTCACCGAGTCGATCCTCGCCGGGGCGCGGCTGACGGGACAACTGGGGCCGTTCTCGCTGGGGCTGCTCAACATCGAGACGGGGCCGGAGCTCGACGACTTCCTGGGGACGGCGTCCGCGAACAACACCGTGGCCCGCGTCCGCGCCGACCTGCCCGTCCGCCTCGGCGACGCGCGCACCACCGTCGGCGGCATCGTGACCAACCTCGCCCGCGATGGCAACCGCAACACAGCCGTCGGGCTCGATGGGCAAGTCCGCTTCGGGCAGAACAGCGAGATCAACGCCTGGGCGACGCAGGTGTGGGACACCGAGGGGCCGGAGAGCGCCGCCGGGCTCCTCTTCGCCCGGCTGGCGACCGAGCGCATGGGCGTGAGCGCGGCCTTCTCGGCGGTGGGACGTAACTACGCGCCCGCGCTCGGCTTCGTACGGCGGCGCGACTACCGGCGGCTCGGCAGCAGCGTCTTCCTCCGCCAGCCGCTCGGCGGGGGCCCGCTCAACCTCCGGGAGTTCTACAGTGACTTCGACGTCTCGGGATTCTGGGGCCTCGGCGGGGTGCTCCAGTCGTCGGAGGTGGAGTGGGAGGCCGCCATCGAGACGGCCAACGAGGACGGCTTCGGCGCGGGCATCCGCCACGTCTTCGAGCGCCTCGACGAGGACTTCGCCCTCCGCGACGGCGAGATCGTGCCCGTCGGCGACTACGGGTTCGTGCAGGGCTTCATCTTCGGGAGGACCGACGAGCGGCGTCCGGTCTACGCTGACGCGGGCGTTCAGGTGGGCGGCTTCTTCTCGGGCCGCCGCGTCGACGTCGAGGCCGAGATCGGGTGGCGCGCCTCGCCGGGCCTCCGCCTCGAAGTGGAAGCCGAGCACGCGGTGCTCGACCTCGGCAACGGCCCCTTCACGGCGACTGTGGGCTCGGTGTCGGTAGCCACGGCGTTCAGCCGTGATCTCTTCGGGCGGACGCTGGTGCAGTACGACAACTTCTCGAAGCAGCTCCGCGCCAACGTCCGCTTCAACTGGATCCACACGCCCGGCAGCGACCTCTTCGTCGTGTTCGACACCGCCTACGGCCTCGGCGAGGACGACCCGCTCGACCCGCGCCAGCGCCTCATCCTGCGGGACCGAGTCGCGGTGGTGAAGCTGACGTACCTGGTGCTGATCTGACGGTCAGGCTGTCGGCTGTCGGCTGTCGGCTGTCGGCTGTCGGCTGTCGGCTGTCGGCGAAGAAGCACGCCGGTCCTTCGCGCCGTGTCAAGCAAACCACCCTTTTTCGTACGCCTCCTATTCGCTAGTCGCTCTTAACCCCCTATCCGCCAGCAGCCCTCTCTTTACTCCTCACTCTTCACCCTTCCTGCCCTCCGCCAGCAGGGCCAGCGCGGCCTCCAACTCAGGGTCGCGGCCAGCGGCCAGCGCGGCCACGTCGGGAGCCACGACCACATCGGGGACGACGCCGCGATCCGGTCCCGGCATCAGCGGACGGCTCCCGTAGAGCGGCACATCCACGGCGAAGCCGGTGTGCGGCAGCGTGAGGAAGACCATCTGCCCGCCGTTGAGGCCCTTCAGGCTCCCGCCGGTCGTCTGTCCGACGAGCGGGGCCGCGCCCGTCTGCTGGATCGTGTTCGCCAGATAGAACGTCGCCGACGATGGCCCCGCGTCGATGAGGACCGCCACCTTGCCACTGAAGGCGTCCGGCGCGGGCGACACGGTCACGGACGGACGAGGAGGGAGCGCAAACGTGCCGTCGGCCTGCGGTGTGACGCTCTCGCCGAGGTCGTAGAAGTCGTTCGACCACGAGCGGAGATGCGGGCGCAGGGCTTCAGGGATCGTTTGATACGCCGTATGCCCCCGCCACTGCGGCACCTCGACGGGCGCTGAGATGAGGTGGGCGAACAGCAGCGCCGCCGCGTCGTCCATGCCACCCCCGTTGCCGCGCAGGTCGATGATGAGCCGCTCGGTACCGCGCTCGCGAAACGCCTGGAACGCGCCCGTCAGCCAGGCCTCGTAGTCGAGTGTCATGTTGAATGTCGAGAACGAGCCGATGCGGAGGTACGCCGTGCCGTCGTCCAGAAACTCGTAGCGGAGGAGGTCGTCGCGCGAGCGGGGCAGGTCGGGGTCGCGCGCCCAGAGCGTGTCGCGGCGGGCGTCGGCGGTCATGCGCGCGATGGTGAGCGCCTGCTCGGTGTCTGTCTCGGCGAAGCCAGGCATGCGCACGGTGAGCGCGAGGTCGCCTTCGGGCGCGAAGTGCTGACTATAGACGACATCGAAGCGCTCGGCGGGCGCGAGAAGGTCTTGCACCTGAAGCAGGTCGATCCGCTTGGCGTCGTTGCTCCCGTCGGCGGAGGCGTACGGCATCAGCGCGGTGATCACATCCGCGACCGGGCGACCATCGAGCGTCAGGATCTCCGTCCCGGCGGGGAGCACGCGTTCGGCCGTGGCGTCGCCCGTGACGAGCATGCGTGCGCGCGCATCGTCAGCGACGAGCCGGAAGGTGAACGGTACGCGGTCGGCGCGGTCGTAGAGGACGGCCTCGGTGTAGCTGCTCTGGTTGTACATGCTCACCTGCGTGTGTCCGTCGCGGATCGCGGCCACAGCCTGGGCGATAGGGAGGTAGGCTTCCGTCACGGGGATCGCGTCGCCGTAGGTCGCGGCGAGGTCGCGGGCGGACGCCGCGAGGCGGTTGGCCGCCGCCGCGAGGTCCGCGTCGGTGTTGTGGAGGCGCAGGCCGGGGTGCAGCGTCGTCATCCCGTCGCGCAGCACGGCGAGGTCTTCGGCAAGCTGCCCAGGCGTGATCGTCACGACGGGCAGTCCCGTCTGCGCCGCGCCGAAGGCCCGCCGGTCCTCCGTCATCTGTCCGGGCAGGAGCAACCGGTTGCTGCCCGGCTCCCACTCCGCCTCGCCCGTCTCAGGTTCGAGGACGCCCTTGTAGGCCACGCGCTTCGTGCCCTCGGGGAAGGCGACCGCAGCCGTGTAGACGCCGTCGCCGTCCGGATCGGTGAGGAAAATCGACGCGTCCCACGACAGCGGCGCGGTGTCGCCCCGCACGCCGACCGTCGTAGCTGTCAGGTCCCGGTCGGCGAGGTCGAGGGCGATGGTGACGGGCTGGGCGTACGTCGCCGCCGTGAGCAGCGTGGTGACGACGGCGAGGGCACCGCAGAGGAGCGAGCGAGGCATGGCGTGGCGATGGGACGAGGGAGCGGGAACGCCTCGGCGCTACGGACCCATCGCGCCGAGGTTGCCGCCCCTGCACCCGGACTGACCGTCGCCGCACTATCACCGGGTCGCGTTGTGCCCAGCGCGAGTTCGGCCGCAGCGTCACCTCGCGCGGGTGAGGCGGTGCAGGCTACGCTCGAAAAAGGTGTCGGTGCCGTCGTAGCGCACTGTCTGGCTGTCAGTGAACACGTCGCCGTCCAGGGCGATGGTGCGGCGCAGGGTAGCCGGGCGGCGGTTGTCGGACCCGGGGCGCTCCAGCACGATGCGGAAGCCGTCGGGCCGCACGGCGCGCTCGACCTCGGTCCACGGGTCGCCGTCGTACTCCACCGTGCCGTCGCGCTCGCGGAGCACTGTCGTGCCCATCCCGCTCGACGAGCGATTGTCCCGCACGTACCGCAGGGCGAGCCGCACACCGCCCCGCCGCAGCGTGCGTCCTCGCGCCGAAATGGTCAGCGTCTCGCGGGTCGTGTTGTCGGTGTACTCGGTGTAGGTGAGCGTCCCCATCCAGTCGCCCGCGAGGAGGTCAAACGGAAGGGCGGCGTCCGGGTCGCCTGCAACCGGCGCAGGCGTCTCAGCCAACGTGTCCGCCTCTGTGGACTCGGCTACCGAGTGCGGGTCCTGGTCCAGCAGCGCCAACGCAGCTTCCAATTCGGGATCGCGGCCTGCGACCAGAGCAGCCACGTCTGGCTCGACGAGCACATCCGGGACAACGCCGTGATCCGGCCCAGGGGCGAGCGGGCGGCTCCCGACGAGTGGGATATCGACTACGAGGCCGGTGTGAGGCAGTTCGAGGAAGACGGTCTGCCCGCCATTGATGCCCTTCAGGCTCCCGCCCGTCGTCTGCCCGACGAGCGGGACGATGCCCGTCCGCTGGATCGCGTCGGCGAGGAGGAACGTGGCTGACGAGGGCCCGACATCGAGCAGCACCGCCGCGCGTCCGTCGAAGGCGTCGGGGGCAGGCGCGACCGGGATCGGCTGCGGCGGTGCGAACGCGAAGGTGCCGTCGCCCTGCGGCGTGACGCTCTCGCCCAGCTCGTAGAAGTCGTCGGCCCACGAGCGCAGGTGCGGGCGCAGGTTGGCCGGGATCGACTGGTAGGCCGTCATGGTCTTCCAGAGGGTGACCTCCAGCGGCTCGGTGAGGAGGTGGGTGTAGAGCAGCACGGCCGCGTCGGTCATGCCGCCACCGTTGCCCCGCAGGTCCACGACGAGCCGCTCCGCCCCGCGCTCGTGAAACGCCTGGAACGCCCCCGTCAGCCACGCCTCATAGTCGAGGTCCATGCTGAATGTCGAGAATGAGCCGATGCGGAGATACGCCGTGCCGTCGTCCAGGAAGCCGTAGCGGAGCAGGTCGTCGCGTGAGCGCGGGAGGTTGGGGTCGCGGGCCCAGAGCGTGTCGCGGCGGGCGGCGGCGGTCGTGCGCGCGACGGTGAGCGCCTGCTCGGTCCCGTCAGGCGTCCGCACGGTGAGCGAGAGGTCGCCCTCGGGCGCGAAGTGCTCGCTGTAGACCACGTCGAAGCGCTCGGCGGGCGCCACGAGGTCGCCGATCTCCAGCAGACCGATCCGCTTGGCATCGTTGCTGCCGTCGGCGGAGGTGTAGGGCATCAACGCGTCGACGACCTCGGCGACGGGGCGTCCGTCCAGCGTCAGGATCTCCGTCCCGGCGGGCAGCACGCGGTCCGCGGTGGCATCGCCCGTGACGAGCATCCGGACGCCATCTCCGTCAGGGACGAGGCGGAAGATGAACGGGACGCGGTCGGCTTTTTCGTAGAGGAGCGCCTCGATGTACGCCGTCTGGTTGTACAGGCTCACCTGCGTGTGCCCGTCGCGGATCGCGGCCACGGCGCGTGCGAGTGGGAGGTAGGCGGCCGTCACTGGGATCGCGTCGCCGTAGGTTGCGGCGAGCCGCTGCGCGTCCCTCGTGAGGCGGTCGACAATGGCGGCGAGGTCCTCGTCCGTGTTGTGGAGACGGAGGCCCGGATGGAGCGCCTCCATCGCCTCTTGGAGGAGGGCGAGGTCCTCGCCAAGTTGGGCGGGGGTAACTGTGATCTCGGGCAGGTCGGTCTGCGGAGCGCCGAAGCCACGGCGGTCGGCCGCCATCAGGCCCGGCACGAGCACACGGTTGGTCTCCGACTCCCACGCAGGCTCCCCGTCTGCCGGTTCGAGCAGCGCCCGGTACTCCACAACACCGGTACCGTCGGGGAAGGCAACCTCGGCGGTGTAGACCCCATCGCGGTCGGGGTCCGTGAGCGGCAACGACGCCTCCCAGGAGAGCGGCGCCGTGTCGCCACGGATGCCGACGGTTGCGCCGTCCAGGTCGCGCTCCCCGAGATCGTAGCCGCCGAGGTCGATGGCGACGGTGACGGGCTGGGCGCGAGCGGTCAGTGCGACGAGCGCGGTGACGAGAAGGAGGGCGAGCGGGATGAGGCGAGGCATAGTCCGGGTCGTGGTTGGTGAGACGCCACCAACATGGGCAGCGCCTCACCGACCCATCGCCTCATGGAACGGATGAGACGCGAAATCGCCCCTCAGGACGCGAGAAGGGGCACCGCGCCCGCGCGATACTGGGTCGGCGTGCATCCGGCGATCTGCTTGAAGGCGCGGTTGAACGTGGCCTTCGAGGCAAACCCGGCCGCCAACCCGATCTGGAGGACGGAGGTCGCCGCCTGGTCTGGATCGGCGAGGCCACGCTGCGCTGCCGCCACGCGCAGGCCGTTCACGTACTCCGTGTAGCCTACCCTGAGGCCCTCGTTGAGGACGAGCGACAACTCCTTCTCGCTCAGCCGCAGCGCGTCGGCGAGGGTGCCGAGCGAGAGCGTCGGGTCGAGGTAGGGCCGGGCCGTCGCCATGTGGTCGCGGAGGCGAGCGACGTGGCGGGCGAGGTCGTCCGCCGTCATCCCGTACCGCTCCCGGCGTGCGGGCTCCGGCGCAGGTTCGGTCGGTGCTCCGGCAGTGTCGGCTGCGAGGCTGTGGACGAATCCCGTGAAGGTGACCCAGTAGAGCATCGCCGCATAGGTGAGCGTCGCCCCGAGGCCGAGCCAGGCGAGCAGCCCTGCCGGCAGCGCCCTGGAGATGAGCGGCGTTACGAGGGTCGTCTCCATGACGAGCGCGACCGCGAGGATGACCACAGCGCCTGCGATGAGCCGCCGCAGCCACTGTTCGAGGCCGGGTGGAGCCGACGCCTGCTGTGTCAGCCGCCAGCACGCGACGAGGTAGCCCCCGAAGCTCACCACGAAGATCAGCGTATCGAGTTGGCTGTAGGTCTGGCCAAACGCCGACCGCCAGTAGGCTCCCTTGACGGCAATCGGTGCGAATCCGATGGCGACCTGCTGCACGACCTGGAACGCCGGGAGGACCGCGTGCACCAGGTCGCGGCGATGGAGACTGCGCTCCGGCACGAGGCGCTGCCGGACGAAGAGGTAGAGCAGCGGCCCGAGCGCGTAGGTGTAGACGAGCGGGAGAATCCAGAAGTGATCGCTCAGCCGGTGGAGGCGCAGCGTGCCGTTGAGTTCGTTGGCGAGGGTGAGCGCCCCAGCGATAAGAAAGCCACCGAGGCACCACCGCACTATCCGATCAGCGTCGCGCAGCTCCGCCCTCCGGATGAGCAGCCCGACACCGACGACGAGCCCGAGCACGACCGCGCCCCCGCCGAAAAGGGCCGCGAGCAGATCGGGGATGGGGAGGTCGAGCGTCACGCCGCACGATACGGAAGCACGGCGGTGAGGTTACCGCGTGACCCCCCAGCAGTGGCCGCCGCGCGTACCCAAGCGACTCCTTCTGCCTCACCACCTTGGACTCGTCATGCGTACCCTTCTTGTTCTACTCACGCTAGCCCTGCTGCCCGGCATCGCAGAAGCCCAACGTCCTGTCTCCGGCCTCGACCTCGGCAGCAGCCGCATCAAGGGGGTGTCCGGCCTCGATCTTGGCAGCGGCCGCGTCGCGGATTTTGAAACGGCCCGGGAGGCCATCCTCAGCGACGCGCAGATGGAACTCGTCAAGGAAGACCGCGACCATGCCGCGCTCTTCCAAGTCACGGGCGACAACACCGTCGTCGCAACACGTGGGCTCAGCCTCTACGCGAGTACCGATCGCGACGGCGGCTGCAGCGGGGACGCCCCGTGCATCATCCTGATCGGCGGCGGAATCATGCACGTCCCGTTCTCCGGCAGCAGGGGCCAGACGCGCCTGTCGTTTCTCATGCCCCAGCAGCTTGGCGTGAGCGAGGCCCAGGCCGAGGTGATCGGGGACGGTCCAATGGCGGACCATCTCCGCATCGGCGACGGGTCCGTCACCGGGGGTCGCGGCACGACCCTCTTCAGCACCGACCGTCGAGGCAATTGCACGGCGGGGACCTGCCTCATCGGCCTGGAGCAAGACGGCTTCCTCTCCATCTGGGGCGTGCCGTAGGGTCGGTGGATCAGTGCGTCAGTGGATCGGACGCTGCCGGCCGAAACGCGTAGCGCTCGCTTGTACCGGGAGGATCATAACGGAGGCCAGGGCACATCGCTCTACGACCAGCGCGAACCTCGTGCGGGGCTGTGCGTCAGGAGAGGCCTTCCCTTCTCCGCGCCAGCCCGTCCGCTCATGCAACCGACCGACGCCGTCCTCGACTTCGAGCAGGATGTGATCGCGGCCAGCCACGAACGCCCCGTCCTCGTCGACTTCTGGGCGCCGTGGTGCGGCCCGTGCCGCGTGCTCGGCCCCACGCTCGACCGGCTCGACGCCGAGACCGAGGCGTGGTCGCTCGTGAAGGTCAACACCGACCAGCAACCCGCCCTCTCGGCGCGCTACCAGATCCGGGGCATCCCCGCCGTGAAGCTCTTCGCCGACGGCGAGGTGGTGGCCGAGTTCACGGGCGCGCTCCCCGAGCCGGCGCTGCGCCGCTGGCTCGCCGACCACCTCCCGAGCCGCCAGAAGGCGCTCCTCGCCGAGGCCACCGCGCTCCTCGACGCAGGCGACCGCATGGCTGCGCTGCCGCTCCTCGAAGCGGCACACGTGGAGGATGAGGCGAACCCCGACGCGCGCGTCCAGCTCGCCCGCGCCGTCGTCTTTGCCGATGCGGACCGTGCCCGCACGCTCGTGGACGGCCAGCACACGCAGACCGCCGAGGGTGTCCGCGCGCTCGCCGAGTTCCTCCAGCGCGACCCCGCGACGCTCGCCGAGGTCCCCGCGCGCCCACTCTACGCCGAGGCGCTCACTGCGCTCCAGCAGGGCGACGCCGACGCCGCGCTCGCCCGGTTCATCCAGGTCGTCGTCCAAGACCGCAGCTACGACGCTGACGGGGCCCGCCGCGCCTGCCTGGCCGTCTTCGCCACGCTCGGCGAGCAGCATCCCGTCGTGAAGCGCCACCGCCCCGTCTTCAACCGCTCGCTGTATTGAGTGCTTCGGTTTCCCAGTGTGGCAGTGTTCCAGTTTGACCGTGCTCCACCCAACACGCTGAACAACTGAATCACCGAACAACTGAACCACTCCCCATGCCCCTCTACACTGCCCGCATCCCCGTCCGCTGGGCCGATCAGGACGCCTTCGGCCACGTCAACAACGCCGTCTACTTCACCTACCTCGAACAGGCCCGCATTGAGGCGATGGAGCGGCTGGACCTGCCGTGGGTGACGAAGACCTACGGCCCCGTCCTCGTCGCTGCAAGCTGCCAGTTCAAACGCCCCATCAAAGCCCCGGCGACCGTACTCGTCCACGTGGACGCCGACCCGCCGGGACGCACGTCGCTGACGAACCGCTACACGCTCACGCTCGACGGCGACCCCGACACGGTCTACGCGACGGGCGAGTCGACGATGGTGTGGATCGACCGGCAGACGGAGCGGCCGGTGGCGCTCCCGGACGTGCTGCGTGCGGCCATTGAAGAGAAACTCGCTACGACTCAGACGGATGGCTGACGCGCGAATCGACCCGAGCACGTGGCCGGAGTTGCAACTCCGCAGTTTCGCCGTGCGCGTACCGCCCGCCTTCAGCGAGGTCCAGCAGTTCCGCTACGGCGAGTCGCTCCAGATCAGATCCCCGGACGACGGGAGCGCCTGGCTCGACATCGACCACCGCAACAGCTACCGCCTGCGCGGGGAGGACGACGACTGGCGCGCGCGCTTCGAGGAGGACCTCATCGACGCGCTCACCGACATCTACGCGACGGTCTACCGCGCCGACTGCACGCGCCTCCACCGCACCGAGCGGACGATCGACGGCAAGCCCGCCATCGACTTCGCGTACCGCGTGCTGGACCGGGGCTGGGACGGCACGCAGGAGATCCTGCGCTACCAGCGCTGGGTGGGCATCCTCGCGCAGGGGCACGTCTACGTGATCGCCTTCCGCTGCGCCTTCGCGGACTGGGAGACGTATGACCCGCTCGTGGAGGGCCTCGTCGCTTCGTTCCGGCAGACGATGCCGCTCAAGCCCGCCGTGGCGCCGCCCCCGCCGCCGGTGCCCACGCCCGCGCAGCAGCAGTCGCACTACACGCGCGGCGACCTCGAAGCGCTTCTCACGGAGCCCGTCGTGGCGTACGACCCCACAACGGTCCATGTCGTCTTGCCCGTGCTGGGCGACGGCCTCGCACAGATTGTCCTGGACGACCAGAACGCCGACCACGAGCCCGCTGCCGACTTCCCCGACTCTGGGGTGACCGACGGCCACATGGCGCTGCTCAACCGGCTCGTCGCGCTCGGCCCGGAGGCGCGGGCGCGCATCGAGGCGCTGCTCTTCGAGCACTACCGGCTCTGCGCGGGCGTCACCGACTACGGCGTCGTCAAGCATCCGATGGACGACCCGTTCGACCTCAAGACGCCTGCGGCGGCCTACGGACAGGCGGGCTTCCGCGAGGTCATGCTCAGCGCCGACGGCCGCCTGGCGCGCTTCGTGTTCTACCCGATCTGGGAGGACGAGCACGGGTGTCTCATCGCGTGGCAGAACGGCACCTGGAGCACCACCGACTGGTAGCTCGCACGGACGCCTCGGATCATCCCGGCGTCTGGCCCGTCCTACTGAGCGTGACCCGTCCCGATAGCTCCTGGCTGGCGAACGGGGCCACGATCCACTTCTCCTCGCTGCCCAACCGCGGCCTGTGCGCAGGCCGTCACCTCCTGGGCCCCATGCCGACTTCCTCGGCACGCCTCCCCAGCCGATCGGCGCTGTGCGCCACCGCTGCGGAAGGGCACCCATCGCCTGTCCCCATGTCCCAGTCCCCG
>JBCDFO010000142.1:0-10798 GCA_039177895.1 Bacteroidota bacterium | reverse complement strand
CGTCGAGCGCTTCCACGCCGTCCTGCGCGAAGTGGAAGGCGAAGTCTTCGGCGCGGATGCGGCGGCGGAACTTCTGCCGCACCAGCAGCGCAAGGTCCGGCTCGTCGTCAACGACGAGGATGTGCGTGGGCGTGGGCACGGATGGGGTACGGGAGGAGTGGGGAGACGTAGGAAGGTAAGAGGGTACGCAGGCGCGCTGCCGAGAGTGTGTCAGCCTAGTCGCCGTTTAGGCTGCTTTGCGAGGTCGCGATTCAGCATAGCAGACCCGCCCACCATACGTATCATTCTGCACAATGCCGCACGCTCCGTACTGTCACTTGACCCGTGTTGACCGGGGAAAGAAGTAGGAGTCCGTATCATTTCTGCCCTTACGCACGAACGTCGTGCGTGTCATGAGCTCAACATAGGAGGGTGCTGGTGCCAGGCTCGCAAGACGAAGCAATGACTTACAGATACGATGTCTTCGTTAGCTACTCGCGACGCGACCACTTCATAGTCATGGAGTTAGTGGCAAGACTGATGGATTCCGGACTAAACGTGTTCTATGATGAAGCAGAAATCGCTGTCGGTGAACCACTCATGGCATCGGTCCGCCAAGTGATCCAAGACGCCCGGTACGTCTTGGTAGTAATGTCTCCTCACTACTTTGCATCTCAGTGGGCAGCTCTCGAGACAGGCATTGCGTTACAGCAAGAGGTCGATAGCAACTTTACTAAAGTTATCCCGATCCTCGTCGAGGATTGTGAGATTCCGGCGCTCCTTCAAACGAAGGTCTACGCCGACTTTCGCACCCCTGAGTCGCGTCAGGAGGCATTCCCTAGGCTCTTGCGAACTCTTGAAGCAGCACCCATCTCACCAACCCTGAAAAACCAAGAAGCCGCTACCAAATCGCCACGCCTAGGGTCGATTACCCCTGCAGTAGCCGAGTCTGCTGAGATCTGGGAGATGATCGAAGACCTTCGCTCTAAGGTTGAGGGATTCATGGAAGGCACCGAATCCAATACAGACAAGAATACCGGAGACGATACATACATTGACCCCAAATTATGCTTCGTAGCAATGCCATTCGGATCACAAGATTTAACTGATGTTTATGAATATTTTATTAAGCCTTCAATAGAATATAATTGCGGAATGAAGTGCGAGCGAGGAGACGATGTCTTTGGATCTAATGTGATCGTAGATGATATTAGATAGAGCATCGAACGCGCCCGCATTGTCATAGCCGACCTTACAGGACGAAACCCCAATGTATTCTACGAGATAGGTATCGCGCATACGTTAAATAAAGAAGTTTTACTATTAGCCCAATCGATGAGCGATGTCCCATTTGATCTGAGACATCGACGTGTACTAGTCTACGAATACACCCCAAAGGGCTGCAAGAAGCTCGAACATACTATTGCCGACAATATAAATGGAGTTCTCAATAGCAAAGTCTGACAACACGGCGGCAGCTTGTCAATCCGTGTGGTAACCCCCGTCTGTTTGGCTTCAAGCTAGCTGGCCATCTAGAGCACACTCGCTGGACTGCACACGACAGGCGTCCGCTTTCCCCTCCGCATGTCGCAATTACCAATTACAGCAGGCAGAGGCATGGCGGGCGCTCCCCACCCAAGCGCGAACAGAGCCGCGATACTCGGTGTTCACGGGAATAGATCTGATAAACCGCTCCATCAGCTTTTTCGCGCAACAACGCACAAACCGTGGGCGTCCTGAAGCCGCTACGCTTGAGCCATGCTCTCTCGTCCAACCACCTGATTCTGAACCAATGCACATCGACTCCTTGCTGATTGCCCTGGTGTCCCTGCTTTTCCTGTCCCCAGGCACCACACCCCACCTAGACGAGGCCAACCTGGCCGACGATAGCGAACCCGCGACTGTCGAGACCCAGCGCGTTGACGATCCCGGCGATGCTACGCCTGAGGACAACCCGCTGCTGATGGCGTGGGACACGCCGTTCGGCACCCCGCCGCTGGACCTCATCGACGAGGCGCACTTTCTCCCCGCCTACGAGGTGGCCCTCGCGGCGCACACCGCCGAGATCGAGGCGATCGCCAGCAACGCGGAGGCCCCGACGTTCGAGAACACGATGCTGGCGATGCAGCAGGCCGGGCGCGACCTCGGCCGTATCTCGCGGGTGTTCTTCAACCTGACCAGCTCGGCCTCGAACGACGAGATCCGTGCGATCCAGCGCGAGATGAGCCCGCGCCTCGCCGCGCACAGCGCCTCGATCACGCTCAACCCGGTGCTGTTCGCTCGCATCGACGCGCTTTACCAAGCACGCGAGACGCTCGACCTCGAACCGCAGCAGGCGCGCCTGCTGGAGACCACGCACGAGGACTTTATCCGCGCCGGTGCGCAACTTGAGGGGGCCGACCGCGAGCGCTTCGCCGAAGTCCGCTCGGCACTGGCCGGGCTCTACACCCAGTTCTCGCAGAACGAGCAGGCTGACCGCGAGGCGTGGACGCTCGAACTGAGCGAGGGAGACATCGCCGAGCTGCCGGACTACATCGTGTCGGCGGCGGCGGGCGCGGCGGCCGACCGCGGCATGGACGGCCATGTCATCACGCTCGCCCGGTCCAGCGTGGAGCCGTTCCTGGAGGCCTCGCCGAACCGCGAGCAGCGCGAGATCGCCTGGCGAGCCTGGACCCAGCGCGGGTCGAACGATAACGCCAACGACAACGAGGACACGATCCGCGAGATTCTGGCGCTGCGCCTGGAGCTCGCCAACCTGCTCGGCTTCGAGACCTTCGCCCACTACCGTACCGCCGGGACGATGGCGGGCACACCGGACGCGGCGATGTCGCTGATGGAGCAGGTCTGGTGGCCCGCGCGCGACCGCGCCCTCGAAGAGGCCGCCGACATCGAAGCGCGTATCGCGGCAGCCGGGCTCGACCACGAATTGGAGCCCTGGGACTGGCGCTACTACACGCAGCAGGTCCGCGCCGAGCGCTATGACCTCGACGAGAGCGAGGTCAAGGCCTACCTCCAACTCGACAACATGATCGAGGCGATGTTCTACGTCTCGGGGCGGCTCTTCAACCTCACGTTCGTCGAGCGCGACGACATCGCGACCTACCACCCGGACGTGCGCGTCTGGGAGATGCGCAACCCCGACGGCGAGATCGCGGGCCTCTTCTACGGCGACTTCTTCGCCCGTCCGGGTAAACGCGGCGGGGCCTGGATGTCGAGCTTCCGCGCGCAGAACGGGATCACCGGCGAGATCCCGCTCATCCTGAACAACTGCAACTACAACAAGCCCGCCGAGGGCGAGGCTGCGCTGCTGTCGTTCACCGACGCCGTGACGCTCTTCCACGAGTTCGGCCACGGCCTGCACGGGCTGCTCTCCGACACCGCGTTCCCCTCGCTGGCGGGCACGTCGGTCGACCGCGACTTCGTGGAGTTCCCGGCGCAGATCTACGAGCACTGGCTCTCGCAGTCGGAGGTGCTGGAGCGCTTCGCCCTGCACCACGAGACCGGCGAGCCGATGCCGCCTGAGTTGCTCGCGCGCGTGCTCAACGCCACGAAGTTCAACCAGGGCTTCGCGACGGTCGAGTTCCTGAACTCGGGCTTCGTGGACCTGGCCTACCACCTGAACACCGACCCGGCCTCGCTAGAGATCGACGCTTTCGAGGAGGAGGTGCTGGCCAGCCGCGACAACCTGGAGGACATCCCGATGCGCCACCGCTCGACGCACTTCCTGCACACGTTCGCGGGCGAGGGCTACTCCTCGGGCTACTACAGCTACCTCTGGGCGGGCGTCCTCGACAACGACGGCTTCGCCGCCTTCGAGGAGGCGGGCGACATCTTCGACCCCGTGCTGGCGCAGAAGCTCTACGAGAGCGTCTTTTCCGCCGGTGACAAGCAGCCCGCCATGGACGCCTACGTCGGCTTCCGTGGCCGCGAGCCGAACGTGGACGCGCTGCTGCGCAACCGCGGCTTCATCGAGGCCGAGGTCGGGGACGACGACGGCACCACGCTGTAGCGCGTCACGCCGAGACTCGAAGATGCAGACTGTGAGCGGTCCTCCTCAACGCCGAGGGGGACCGCTTGCTTGTTGGTGCAAATGTTGTCATCCTGAGCGAGCGCAGCGAGTCGAAGGATCTCTGTATGCCTGGGTGTCCTGTCCGTGATCTGGATGTTGGCCCGCAGATCGTCCCGCTGTTGTCCCCGGGCTTCCGCTGCGCGGGGCCTTCTTTTCGCTTGATCGAAAAGAAGCAAAAGATCAAGGCTCGACCCCCTGCGGCTGGCGCTGCGCTCCGGTCGCTGAACGCGTCCAAACTCGCTCACGACGTTCGCTCAAACAGGGACGCATTCGGTCGCTCCCTCTGCTTCGCACCCGAGACGCCGCACGGGCTCAGGCCGGTACGGAACTCCCGAGGAACGCTCTCGTGCCAATTTTATGGTTCACAGTAGGACGTACTGTGTGAGCATCCAGGAACTTGAGCACGAGATCGCGGCCATGCCGCATTCAGAGGCACGGCGACTACGGGGGTTGATCGACGCGCGGCTCCAGCGCACGAGTGGGACGCATCGGCTTCGGAAAGCCTGTGCGACCGCATGAAGCACCTTATCGGCGAAGGTGACGACCCAGCCACGCCGGACCTCTCGTCCAACAAGGAGTACCTCAGCGACCTTGGCCTCTCATGAAACGATACCGTTACTGGTTGGCCGTATACGCGTTTATCGCCGCAGCCTACGGTCTGATGACAACAGACGTGGTAGCAGAAGCAGTTGGTTTGGCTGTAGGGCTCCTTTTGCTATCAGGGTTGCTTACAGCGATGCCATGGGCACTGTCACGCTTGGTAGGTAAGCCGATGGATGCCGCCCAAGTCTTCTCGACGTACAGCGTCGCCTTCTTTCTGATCTTGTTCTTCAACTGGATAGGCTATACCTCCGAGTTTGCCTAGCTGAAAGGTCATTGGTTCTAGCTCGACTCTCGGACAAAAGGGGTTGGGGTAGTTGAGCGCAGCAGGGGAAGGCTTGACTACGACCAGCAAATTTCTCTTTCGACACTGCCCACCCAGGGGGAGGACTGTCGAGATTGTTTCCACGGCCTTCGTCCGATCGTGTAGGCTGGCGCTGGCTTGTCCCTCCACCACCCCGTCTTCAGCCGCTCCCTCTGCTTCGCGCCCGAAATGCCGCGCGGGTATAAACCGCCGCCCGCTACATTGGGGAGACGGTGACTCCTCTCTCGACACGCTGCTCTTCCATGCGACTCTGCATCTCGCTGCTCCTGACTATCCTTTTCGGGACGACGCTCGCCTCGGCGCAGGGGACCCGCCTGCTACGCGAACCCACGCTCAGCGCCGACCACGTCGCGTTTGTCTACGCCGATGACCTATGGATCGTCGCGCGCACGGGCGGCGAAGCGCGTAGGCTGACTAGCGATGTCGGCTTGGAGACGACGCCACACTTCTCGCCTGACGGCGACTGGGTCGCGTTCTCGGCCGAATACGACGGCAACCTGGACGTCTACCGCGTCCCCGCCGCGGGGGGCATCCCGGAGCGCCTGACGTACCACCCCGCCGCCGATGTCGTGCAAGGCTGGACGCCCGACGGCGCCCGCGTCCTGTTTCGGTCGAGCCGCCACGGCCATCCGACCGAGCTGAACACGTTCTACACCGTCGCCGCGGAGGGCGGTGGCCTGCCCGAGCTGCTCGGCGTCCCGCGCGCCGCCCAGGGCGACCTCTCGGCGGACGGCCGCTTCGTCGCCTACGAGCCGATCACGTACTGGGACCCCGAGTGGCGCAACTACCGCGGCGGCCAAGCCCAACCGATCTGGATCGTCGACCTGGACGACCTCAGCCTCACGCGGACGCCCCAGCCGACCGACGAGCGGCACCTGCGCCCGGTGTGGCACGACGGCGTCGTCTACTACCTCTCCGAGCGCGACTACGCGGGCAACGTGTGGAGCTTCGACCCGGCCACGGGGGCCGAGCGGCAGCTCACCTTCCACACCGAGTTCGACGTCAAGAGCCTCGACGCTGGGCCGGACGCGCTGGTCTACGAGCAGGGCGGCTACCTCCACCTGCTCGACCCCGCGTCGGGTGAGAGCACGCAGCTTGTGATCACGGCACGGGGCGACCTCGACGCCGTCCGACCGCGCTGGGAGGAGGTCGAGGCGCCGGCGCTCACGAACGCGTCGCTTTCGCCGACGGGGCAGCGGGCGCTGTTCGAGCACCGCGGCGACGTGTTCACCATCCCGAAGGAGAACGGCCCGTGGCGCAACCTCACCGAGACGCCCGGCGTGGCCGAGCGCGCGCCCGTCTGGAGTCCAGGCGGCTCCCAGATTGCCTACTTCTCCGACGCCTCGGGCGAATACCAACTCGTCATCGCCGATCAGTTCGGCCGGGAGATCCTCCGCACGATCCCGCTGCCCGACCCGACGTTCTACTTCCGGCCGCAGTGGAGCCCCGACGGCGGCCACCTCGCGTTTACCGACACCGACTACCAGCTCTGGCTCGTCGACACCGAGAGCGGGGCAGCGCGCGTGCTCGACGTCGATGGCTACGCCCACCCGAACCGGTCGATGAACCCGGTGTGGGCGCCCGGCGGCCGCTACCTCGCCTACGCCCGCCTGCTCGACACGCAGTACAAGCAGATTCGCGTCTACGACACCGAGGAGAACGAGATCATCGAGGTCACCGACGGCTTCGCGGACGCGATCACGCCGGTCTGGGACGCGGGGGGCGACTACCTCTACCTCCTCGCCTCGACCGACTACGGCCTCAACACGGGCTGGCTCGACATGAGCTCGTACGACCGCCCCGTCACGCGCAGCCTCTACGTGGTCGCGCTGGCCGACGACACGCCCTCGCCCTTCCTCCCCACGAGCGACGATGAGCCAGAAGGCGATGAAGACGAGGGTGACGACGAGGAAGAGGGTGACGACGAAGGCGACGAGGACGCCGATGAGAGTGAAGACGACGCCGAAGACGAAGAAGCCGACGCCTCTGTGCAGCTCGATCGGGACGGCCTGGACCGCCGCATCATCGCCGCGCCGGGCCTGCCTGCACGCGGCTACGTCGGCCTCGTCGCCGGTCCCGAAGGCCACGTGTTCGTGCTCGAAGCCACCCCCGACGAGCCCGGCGTGACAGTCCACCGCTACAGCCTCGACGACGCCGAGCCGACGCGCTTCCTGGGCGGCGTGTTTGCGTTCGAGACCTCCCACGACCGCCAGCAGGCGCTCTACCAGCAGGGCGGTACGTGGGGCATCGTCGGCGCGGCGGGCGGTCCGCCCGAGCCCGGCGGGGGCGCTCTCGACCTGAGCGGTGTGCGCCAGCGCGTGGACCCGCGCGCCGAGTGGCAGCAGATCTTTGACGAGGGCTGGCGCCTCCAGCGCGACTTCCTCTACGTCGACAACATGCACGGTGCCCCCTGGGACGACGTCCGCACGTGGTACGCGCCCTGGGTCGCTCACGTCGGCCACCGCACCGACCTCAACTACCTGCTCGACGTCATGGGCGGCGAGATCGGCGTGGGGCACTCGTACGTCGGCGGCGGCGACCAGCCCGACGTCGAGCGCGTGCCCGGCGGCCTGCTCGGTGCCGACTTCTCCATCGAGAACGGCCGCTACCGCATCGCCCGCATCTACACCGCCGAGGCGTGGAATCCCGGCCTCGACGCGCCGCTGGCCGTCCCGGGCCTCGACGTGTCGGAAGGCGACTACCTGGTCGGCATCGAGGGTCAGCCCTTGACGGCTTCCGACAATATCCACCGCCTGCTCGAAGGCACGGCCGATCGGCAGACCGTGCTGCACGTCAGCGCCACGCCCTCCATGGACGACGCCCGCCGCGTGACCGTCGTGCCAGTCGCCACCGAGGGCGGCCTGCGCACGTACGCGTGGGCTGAGGACAACCGCCGCCGCGTCGAGGAGCGCTCGGACGGACAGCTTGCCTACGTCTGGCTACCCAACACGGGCGGGGGTGGCTACAGCTTCTTCAACCGGTACTACTTCGCCCAGCAGGACCGAGCAGGCGCGGTGATCGACCAGCGCAACAACGGCGGGGGCTCGGCGGCCGACTACATCGCGGACGTGCTCGCGCGCGACCTGCACGGCTACTTTAACTCCAAGGCGGGCGACCGCCGCCCGTTCACCACGCCGATGGCCGGGCTGTGGGGCCCCAAGGTGATGATCGTCAACGAGCGCGCGGGCTCGGGCGGCGACCTGCTGCCCTACCTGTTCCGCAAGATGGAGATCGGCCCACTCGTAGGCACGCGCACGTGGGGCGGCCTCGTGGGCACCTGGGACACCCCGCGCTTCGTCGACGGTGGCTACATGATCGCCCCGCGCGGCGGCTTCTTCGACCTCAACGGGCAGTGGGCCGTCGAAGGCGTGGGCGTGGCACCGGACATTGAGGTCATCCAGGACCCCGCGTCGGTGATGGCCGGCGGTGATCCGCAGCTCGACCGTGCGATCGACGAGGCGTTGCGTCTGCTCCAGACGGAGCGCGTCACCCTCCAGCCCGAACCCGACGCGCCCGTGCGCTACCGTCGCCCGGCGAGCGGAGACCGGTAGGTCCTCGTCCAGCGTACGCAGCGCCTAACACCGAAGAATTGTGCCACAAGCGGTCCCCCTCAATGCCGAGGGAGACCGCTTGTGTGTTGATGCAACGTGCTGCGAGGTAGTCCGGCGTGGCAAGCCAAGTACGTATCCGTATTATGCCGAGCAATGCGGCAAGCTTCGCACCGTCATCTCTCTCGTATCAGTGAGGACAGACAGCGCTATAGCATAATGGCTACGAGACTATCGGATCACGCCGAGCCGGTTTACGCCTTCAAAGCGTTCCTTAGCTACTCAACGGATCCAGACTACCGCCTTGCTCGTGAAGTGGAGCGTTTTCTTGAGGCGTTCCACAAGTCGATCTCCCAACTACCGGACGGACGAAATCCGGAGCCTCTAAAGATTTGCCGAGATGGTAGCGACTTTAAAATCTCAGCTATTAAGCAGGAATTTAGCAAGGGTACTGATACAGACGATCTAGTACGGGGGACAATAGCAGAGTATCTCGAGCAATCTGAATTTCTCATCGTCTTCTGTTCACGCAACGCTGCAGAGTCTGTCTATGTAGACTACGAGGTAGGCTGGTTTCTGAAGAACCGTCCGTCTGGAATCTTGCTAGCTGTAACAGAGAGCGAGGCTCCAGAGGAAACTGGCGAGGTCTTCGCCCCTTCGATTGTTAAGGCCTCTCTACACCAGTCGATATACTTTGACTTCCGAGGGTGGAGGCCAAATACCGGGCTCTCTAAGGTGCGGAATTTCGAAGAGGCCAAAGTGAACTTAGCCTCTCATTTGTACGGGTTCACCGAAGGACAGCTCTTACCGCTTTGGCTCCGTGAAGAACGAAAACGCGCCCGGAAAAGGACGCGAGTGGTGACCGGCGCCGTGGCGGTCCTGCTAATCCTACTTGGAATCACAGGGGGTCTCTTTATGCGCACAACGGCACAGAACCGTCAATTGAGATCGGACGTCCTAGTGCGAGACGCCCAAATGATCTTAGCTGAAGATGTTGTCCGTTCTATCCAACTGACTCAAGAGGCTATTGACCAGAACCCATCCAGCCACGCCTATGCGCAACTCTTAGCGGCTCTGAATACACTCGACAATGTCAAGCGTGTACTCGACGTGCATCAGGTACCAGCGACGCAGGTCGTGTTCGGAAGGGAAGGGATGACCATTTATTCTACCGATATAGAGTATGGATTGGCGACCACGGATATAAAAACTCACACTACTACAGACATTACCAAGATTGTTCAGGACTCACGACCGATCTTCAATCTCACCTCAGGCAATAGCTCAATTGGCTACATGGGAGCGACCGACATAGACGCTGCGCAAGACCATGTCTTCGTTGGTACTGACAAAGGCGAGGTTGTAGTTCTAGAAACACAGTTTGGACTGGCACCTCGTCCTTTTCAGCGTCTCAGTCTGGATACTCCTGTGCTAGCGGTTGCTGCAAGCATTGACGGGCTATTCGTCGGCGGAGATGACGGCTCTATCACGCACTATCGGCGGGGCGGGGCGGAGTACGAGCGTGTAGCGTCGTGGACGGCGCACGATGGCCCAGTCTATGATCTCGCAGTCTCGGCTGAGTTCCTGGGAAGTGGCGGCGGTGATGGGATTGCGAGACTATGGGAGTTAAATCACCTGCGTCTCGCTCGTGAGGTGCGGTCCGAGTTCAACGGGCCCTACTATGCCGTAGCGTTCTCGTCTGACGGCAAGATCCTGGCTCTCGGAGGGAATCACGCCAAGGTTCAGCTTCTCGATATACCAAGCCTGGACGTTTCGCTTCTAGCCTCGGATCTGCCCAACCGCATCGAATGTCTCGACTTTCATCCCGACGGCAAGATCCTGGCGGTGTGCGCCGGCAATAAGGTGGCACTGTTTGACGTGTCACGCGGTAGTTCGACTCCAGTGCGCATGCTAGCTGGGCACACAAGACCGGACCACTACTACTTCTCCTTCCAGAAGGTCGCGGCAGCCGCATTCTCGCCAGATGGGAGCGACCTAGTCACTGTGGGCCCAGACGGACGCCTCTTTGTGAGGGACATCAAGGTGTACACCTTCGGACCCGATTTCGTAAACCTATCTCTACCGATTCCTCGACCAGCTCTGGTCAAACTGATCACGAGCTTCGAGCAGGATCTCGACTTAGAGCCTATCCGGAAAGGTAGTCGTCGGCGGTGAGCGGGCAGCGCCCCCACACAATCACCGCGCAGGCTAGATGCAAGAGCGCCGCGTAGTTGGCAACGCGCTTCTCCCAGCGCACCAGCAGCCGGCGGAACCGGT
>JBCDFO010000141.1:0-10820 GCA_039177895.1 Bacteroidota bacterium | reverse complement strand
GACAACTACGACTCGTTCACCTACAACCTCGTCCACCTCGTGGCGCGGCACACGGACCAGTACGAGGTCGTGCGCAACGACGCGCTGATGCTGGACGAGGTGCGCGAGCGGGCCTACGACGCGGTGCTGATCTCGCCGGGGCCGGGCCGCCCAGAGGACGCCGGACTTTCGGAGCCCATCATCCGCGAACTGGGAGCCACCACGCCCATCCTCGGCGTGTGCCTCGGCCACCAGGCCATCGGGCGCGTCTTCGGCGGGACGGTGACCTACGCGCCAACGCTGATGCACGGCAAGACGAGCGACGTGACGCACGACGACCAAGGCGTCTTTGCGGGCGTCGCGCAGCCCTGCACGGCGACGCGCTACCACTCGCTCGTCGTCGCGCGCGAGGGCCTGCCGGACTGCTTCACCGTCTCCGCCGAGACCGCCGACGGCACCATCATGGGCCTCCGCCACAAGGATTTTCCCATCGAAGGCATCCAGTTTCACCCGGAGTCGGTGCTGACGACAGAGGGGCCGAAGATGATTGCGAATTGGGTTCTTGGGGTCGAGGGTCGAGGGTCAAGGGTCGAGGGTCAGCGCAAAGGAATTGCTACGCGAAGGTGAGCTATGGCATCGTTCAAGCGATTTGAGGACATCGAGGCGTGGCAAGCTGCTCGGGGGCTTGTGCAGGAGGTCTATGCGGCGACGAACGTCGGCGCGTTTCAGCGCGACCTTGCGCAGCGCGACCAGATCCGGCGCGCTGCGATTTCGGTGCCGTCGAACATCGCCGAGGGCTTTGAGCGCGGCGGCGACCGTGACTTCGCTCGCTTCCTCCACATCGCCAAAGGCTCCGTTGCTGAGGTGCGCTCCCAACTGTACTGCGCGCTCGACTTTGACTATCTCGACCAAGACACGTTCGACCGCCTCTACGACCTCACCGATCAGATCAGCCGTCAACTACGCGGCCTCATCCGCTACCTCTCACGCACCGGCAACACCCGCCTACGCGAACCAGAAGCCCCGTACGAATCGTGACCCTCGACCCTCGACCCTCGACCCATGACGATGGGCGCTCAACAGCCCACGACCTTCGCCCGGCGCTCCGCACCATTGCCGACGGCGAAACCCTGACCGAATTCCAGGCCGAGGCCGCCATGGAGGCCATGCTCACCGGCGCGGCCTCGGAGGTCGAGATCGCCGGGCTGCTGCTCGGGCTGCGGAGCCGCGGCGAGACGCTGGACGAACTCGCAGGCTTCACGCGCGCGATGCGCCGCCACGCCGTCGCGGTCGAACCCGGCCACGACGACGCGATCGACCTCTGCGGCACCGGCGGCGACTCGATGGGCACGTTCAACATCTCGACGGCGGCGGCCTTCGTCGCGGCAGGCGCAGGCGTGCCCGTCGCAAAGCACGGTAACAAGGCGGTGTCGTCGAAGGCGGGCAGCGCCGACGTGCTCGACGCGCTCGGCGTGAACACCTCGCTGCGCAAGGAGGGTGTCGAGGCGTGCCTGCGCGAGGCGGGCATCGCGTTCCTCTTCGCACCCTACTTCCACCCGGCGCTCAAGCACGTCATGCCCGTCCGGCGGGCGCTCGGCGTGCGGACGTTCTTCAACATCCTCGGCCCGCTCTGCAACCCGGCGGGCGTGAAGCGGCAGCTCGTCGGCGCGTTCTCCGAAGACACCGCGCAGATGATGGCGCGCATCCTGCTGCGCCTCGGCTCGGAGCACGTGGTGGTCGTCTACGCGCACGACGGTCTCGACGAGCTTTCGACGACGAGCCCGACGACGATCTACCAGACCGGCAGCGACGCCTACGACGGCGGGATGCTGCACCAGATCGTGGAACCCGAGCGCTTCGGCCTCGCCCGTGTGAAGGCGAGCGACCTCACCGGCGGCACGAAGGAGGAGAACGCCGAGATCGTGCGCGCCATCCTCCGCGACGAGGCCGGCCCGAAGCGCGACATCGTGCTCCTGAACTCGGCCTACGCGCTCCTCGCCTCGGGCCGCTTCGACGGCCTCGAAGCCTGCCTCGCCGCCGCGAGCGACAGCATCGCCTCTGGCCGCGCCCTCGCCAAGCTCGACGCGCTCGTCGAGGTGTCGAACGACGTGTCGGAGTCTGGGCGTGTGGGGGTATGAGGGTATGGGTGTGGTGACTTCGTTCAGAGAACTACGGGTCTATCGCGACGCCTTCAGAGCGTCCATGGACATCTTTGCGCTATCGAAGCCGTGGCCGGAGGAGGAGCGCTATGCCCTCACAGATCAGATCCGACGTTCGTCTCGATCCGTCTTTGCCAACGTGGCCGAAGCGTGGCGCAAGCGGCGCTACCCGAAGCACTTTGCCAGCACGCTCACCCAGGCCGATGCGGAGGCCGCTGAGACCCAAGCCTGGCTGGACTGCGCCGTAGCCTGTGGCTATCTCGACCAAGAAACGCGCGACGCCCTGAACACGACCTACGACCGAATCATCGGCAGCTTAGTCAAGATGCGTCACAACGCCGACCGATGGTGCGGCCCCGCGACCACCGTCCGAGAAGAGCACGCCGCTTATTTCGCCGACTGACTTCTCCCCTCTCCCACACCCTCATACTCTCACACTCCTATGCGCAGCATCACCTACAGCGAGCGATTTACTGGCGGGCCCTCGTCCGCGGCGGCGCTCCACTACCGGGGCCACGCCGCCGTCTGGCGCGTCGTGCCCGCCCCCCTCGCCATACGCTCCTAGGTCGTGCGTCGCGGGTCCCGTGTCGAGGGTTTTCTCGAAGCGGAATTCAGCCCACGACCCCTGACCCACGACTCTCGACCCACCGACTCATGTCCATCCTCGACCGCATCGTCGCCGACACGCGCGACCTCGTTCAACGCCGCAAGGCTACGGTCCCCGCCGCCGTCCTCGAAGCGCGCCCGGCGTTCTGCGCCCCCACGCTCTCGCTCGCGGATGCGCTGCGACAGACCGATCCCGCCGCACCGCCCGCCGTCATCGCCGAGATCAAGAAGGCGTCCCCGTCGGAGGGTGTCATCCGGCCCGACTTCAACGTGCCCGACATCGCGCGGCAGTACAAGGCCGCCGGGGCCGCCGCGATCAGCGTCCTCACCGAGCCGACGCACTTCCAGGGCGCGCTCGGCAACCTCGACACGGCGCGGTTCGCCACGGACCTGCCGCTTCTGAGGAAGGACTTCATCGTGGACGCATACCAACTCCTCGAAGCGCGCGCCTTCGGGGCCGACGCGGTGCTCCTGATCGCGGCCGTGCTGGACGACGCCGAGCTGCGCGACCTGCACCAGGCGGCGACCGACCTCGGAATGAGCTGCCTCGTGGAGGTCTACGACCCCAGCGAGCTCGCCAAGCTCGACCTCGACCGGGTCGAGATCCTCGGCGTCAACAACCGCGACCTGCGCACCTTCGAGGTTGACATCGATCGCAGCGTGCGGGTGCTGGAGCGCGTGCCGGACCACATCGTGACGGTGAGCGAGAGCGGGCTCCAGAGCGCCGCCGACCTCGCGCACGTCCGCCGGGGCGGCATCGATGCCGTCCTCATCGGCACCGCGTTCATGCGTGCCGCCAAGCCCGGCGACGCGCTGCGGACGCTCGTCGAGCGCACACAGCGTCGCCTGGCCTCGCCGCTTCGGCTCGCGATGTAGGGCGGATTCGAAGGCGATCGGCAGGGCCGCTGTCCCAACACAATGGGGATAGCGGCCTTATTTATTTAGGGAAATACTTCCTCAGCCTCCTCCTTGGAGCGCATCGTTGCCGCGCCGAACGCCTTTGCTTTTTCTTGACACAGCGTTATGCCCAGTCAGGAATCTCAGCCTCCGCGAGAAAACCGCTTACAGACGCAGATTCATGCTGCACGCGACTGTATTCAGGATTAAGACTAATTTTGCCTAAAAAAATTAGTTGTAATTATACAGGACGTGCAGTCAATTAGGGGCTTCCCATACCGATCTGGCCTTTCCGTCGTTCAAGCCCCTCGCCATGCACCGGCTCTGCCTTCTCCTCACCACCGCACTCTATCTCGCGCCCGCTGCGCTTGCCCAGGACAGCCCCGACGCAGGCGTCGCGGCGGCTGAGACCGTGCAGGTCAACCTCAACTACGTCTGGACGATCATCGCCGCCGCGATGGTCTTCTTCATGCAGGCGGGCTTTGCGTTGCTAGAGACCGGCTTCACGCGCGCCAAGAACGCAGCCAACATCATCATGAAGAACGTGATGGATGTCGGCGCAGGCTCGCTCGTGTTCTTCGCGGTCGGCTTCGCGTTCATGTTCGGCACGTCGGCGGGCGGCTGGCTCGGCACCGACGGCTTCTTCCTGAAAGGCATCGAAGGCCAGGACCAATCGTGGATCTATGCCTTCTTCTTCTTCCAGGCCGTCTTCGCCGCCACCGCCGCGACGATCGTCTCGGGGGCCGTCGCCGAGCGGACGAAGTTCACGGCCTACCTCATGTTCTCGATCCTGCTCACGGGCCTGATCTACCCGATCTTCGGCTCGTGGGCCTGGGGCGGGCTGTTCAACGGCTCCGGCTGGCTCGAAGGCCTCGGCTTCATCGACTTCGCGGGCTCGACCGTCGTGCACTCGGTCGGCGGCTGGGCGGCGCTTGCCGCTGCGATGGTCGTCGGCCCGCGCATGGGCAAGTACATCGACGGCAAGCCGCAGCCGATGCCCGGCCACAGCCTCCCGCAGGCGGCCCTCGGCGTGTTCATCCTGTGGCTCGGCTGGTTCGGCTTCAACGCCGGCTCGACGACCACGGGCGACACCACGATCGGCCTCATCGCGCTCAACACGTTCCTCGCGGCCGGCGCGGGCGCGGTCGGCGCGATGGCGATCACGTGGCTCCGCACCGGCAAGCCCGACGTCTCGTTCACGCTCAACGGCGTCCTTGCGGGCCTCGTTGGCATCACGGCGGGCTGCGCCAACCTGACCCCGGACTTCGCCATCATCACGGGCTTCCTCGCGGGCATCATCGTCGTCTTCGCCGCCACGTTCATCGAGAAGGCTGGCGTGGACGACCCCGTCGATGCGATCGCCGTGCACGGCGTCTGCGGGGCGTGGGGCACCCTCGCCGCAGGCCTCTTCAACGCCGAGGCGATGTTCAACCTCGAGATCATCGGCGTGCAGTTGCTCGGCATCGGCGCGGCGTTCGCGTGGACGTTCCCCGTCGCCTTCGTCCTCTTCACGCTCCTCAAGAAGACGATGGGCGTGCGCCTCAACGGCGACATCGAGCGGATGGGCCTCGACCTCTACGAGCACGACATCTCGGCCTACCCTGAGTTCACGGAACCGGTGGACGAGAACAGCTATGCGACCGTCTGACGCACCCGACCAGACCCCTGGCGTGGCTGCCACTGCCGCCGTCCTCACCCCGAGGGCGGCGGTTTTTTTGTGCGAGCGACTTTTTTCCAGGGCTATGACATTTTGTTGTCACCACCTACGGTTTATGTTGGGATCGAATCACACAACGCCCCACCGTTTCCGCTGCCATGCCGCTCGTCCGACAGACTCGCCTTGCCTTTCAGGAGGGCTCGTCCGACAAGGTCTACGAGGTCGATCTCCGCGAGGAGGACAGCGGCTTCCTGGTGACGGTTCGCTACGGCCGCCGCGGCCAGACACTCCGCGAGATCCCGAAGACGAACCTGCCGGTGGACCGCGACGAGGCCGAGGCACTCTTTGACAAGCTGGTCGCCGCGAAGACGAAAAAGGGCTACGTGGAAGCACCGGTCGTCCTTGTCGTGTCGCGTCAGCCCGTCGATGTCGCCGCACGTGCCGCTGCGATCGTTGCCCGCCTCGATAGCGCGCTCGCCAACCCCGACGCGGAGACGGACTGGCCGGTGGAGCGCGTGCTCTGGCGCGCAGGCGAGTTGCGTCTCACCGAAGCGCTCTCGACGATCACGGCGCTGCTCGACGGCGTCGCCGCCTCGCTGATGGAAACGTGGCCCAGGTCGAAGAAGGATGCCCGGCTGCTGCGTACCTATTGTGCGCTCTGGGCGCTCGCCCGCATCGGTCGCGCCGCCGAGGACCGGACGGCCCCCAACCTGCGCGCTGCGCGCAAAGCGATCCTGCGGCTGCTCAACGCGCAGGGACCGGGCCGGTGGGAGCGCCTCCGCGCTGAGTACGTCTACGGCCTCGCCCAGGAAGCCCTGCATCAGCTCGCCAATGACGAGGAGCGCGCGGCCAACCAGCGCATGCAGCAGACGGGCTTCGCCGACGTCATCGAGCGCCTCGCCGATCCCGACGCCCGCCGTGCCCAGCTTGATACGTGGCTCGGTGCCATCGCGCCGTCCGACCTCTACGACCTCCGCGACACCATCGGGCTCGCCCTCTACGACGTGCCGGGCGCGCACGAGACGCTGCTCGCCTTCGCCACCGAGGCCCCGCTCGCCGCGCCGTTCTTCTACTGGCACCGCAAGCTCTTCAAGCTCGCCGAGCTCCGCGACGAGGCCGAGCTGTACGGCCGCCTCGCCTACCGCTTCGCCACCGAAGCGTCCAGCCTGAGCGCGTTCGACACGGGCTACGAGTGGAACTACGACGACGGGACATACCGCACGGTCAGCCGCCAACTCGCGACGAACGAGGAAACGGGCTACGTTGAGTACCGCCAGACGACCTCGGAGTACGAGCGCAATACTTGGCGCGAACGCACCATCACGAGCCAGACGCAGGTCCGCACATCCGACGGTCCGAAATGGGTCGAGACGGACGACATCACGACGAATCGAGCGTTCGAGGAAGCCGCGCTAGGCTATTCCGAGAAGACGCGGGCCTACCTCCGCCGTCGCGCCTGGCGCACACTACGCAAGCTCGGCGGGGCCGACGACCCTGCCTACGTCAAGATGGCCGTCGGCCTGCTGCTCGCCTACACCGACGCGGACGCCGACGAGGCACGCGAGGTCGTCTACCGGTGGTACGACTGGCAGAACCGCACGATGCGCTCGCGCACGACGCGCTACGACGCCTTCGCGCCGTTCGTCGCCTTCAATCACGTGCTCTACACCAACAGCCCGCGCTTCCGACTGAAGAAAGGCAACAAGGCGTGGTCGCTGCGAGAGGGTGTCACGTTGGGGACGCCAGCCGAAACCCGCGAGGAGGCGTTCCCGCACCTGTGGGACGCCCAGCCCGAGGGCCTGCTGCACCTCGTCGCCGAGAGCCGCTGCGCGCCGGTCCACGACTTCGCCGTGCGCGCCCTCCGTGCCAACCCCGACTTCCTCGACCGGCTCGGCGCGGACGAAGTGCTGCTACTCCTGAGTCGGCCCTACGCCGACACCGTCCGCCTCGGCCTCGACCTCGCGCAGCGGCTCTACGACCCTGCCAACTCGAATCTCCCGCTCGTCCGGGCGCTCCTCGACGCGACGCTGCCTGAGGCCCGCGCCCTCGCGCTCGGATGGATCAGCGACGTCCCCGACGCGCTCCTCACCGACTCCGCGTTTGTGGCCGACCTCCTCGCGCACCGCTACGCCGACGTGCGCATCGCCGTACGCGATCTCCTCGCGGGCAAACGTCCGGTTGGCCTGGAAGACGAAGCACTACTGATCCGCTGCATGGCGCTGCTGATGACGTACGAGGTCGATCCAGACACCGCCGACATCGACGCGGCGCGCCTCCGTGACCTCGGTCAGGCGATACTGGCGCTGCTGCCCGATGCGGTGCGGCGGCTTGCGCTGGGCCTCGTCGAAGACCTCGTCCGGCACCCGTTCCCAGCAGTGCAGGCCGTGGGCGGCCGACTCCTCGCCCACAACGCCACGCCGCCCGAGGCGCTGCCCGGCGCGCTCATCGCCGCGCTGATGACGGCCGACGATGCGGAGGTACGCACCACCGGCCTCGCCCTCTTCGGCCGCCTGCCGGACGACGTGCTGCTCGACCAGCCGGAGGTCCTCGACGCGCTCGCGCAGTCGCCGCAGGCCGACGTGCGGGCGAACGTGCGCCCGGTGATCCTGCGACTGGCTTCCGATCATCCCGACTTCGCCCTCGCGCTGACCGAGCGCTTGCTGCCGCCGCTCTACCGCTCCGAGCGCATCGACGGGCTGCACGCCGACCTCGCCGCACTGCTCACCGACGATGCCTTCGCCTCGGCCCGCGCCGCCTTCGACCGGGACCGCCTGTGGGGGCTGCTCCACGCCCGTCCGGTCCCAGCGCAGGAGTTGGGGGCGCTCGTTCTCTCCGAGCGTGACTGGAGCGACACCCTTACGATCCGCCAGATCACGCGGCTCGCCAGCCACGAGGTCGTCGCCGTGCGCGACGCCGCCTGCGCGATGGTGGAGCTACAGACCGACCGGATGCGCGCCCACCCCATCGACGCGCTGACGCTGCTCGACGCCGCCTGGGACGACGCCCGCGCCTTCGCCTTCGACTTCTTCGCCCGCGCCTTTGACGAGGACGTATGGACGCCCGAGTTGCTCGTGCACGTCGTGGACAGCGTGCGCCCGGACGTGCAGGCATACGGGCAGACGCTCCTCACGCGCTTCTTCGACGAGGGCGACGGGCCGACCTACCTCCTCCGCCTCAGCGAGCACCCCGCCGCCAACGTCCAGGGCTTCGCGAGCGACTACCTCGACGCCCACGCGAGCGGCCACCTCGACCGAATGCAGGCGCTGGAGCCGTATTTCCGCGCCGTGCTCGGGCAAGTCAACCGGGGGCGCGTCGCCAAGGACCGGGTGCTCACCTTCCTGACCCGCGAGGCCGCGCGCAGCCCCGAGGCCGCCGCCTTCGCCGCGCCGCTCCTCGCGCACCACTCAGCGACGATTGCCATCGGCGACAAGGCCACGCTCATCGCCGCGATGCGCGACCTTCAGGACACCCAGCCCGACGCCGATCTCGCCCTGCTGGAGCGCGTGCCTGTCCCCGTTCACCCTGTCCCCGTTCACCCTGCCTCCGATGAGGCCGCTTCTCCTGAGGTGACCGATGCAGTTTGATTATCGCTACGCCGGGTCGTCCACGGCGACGACCACGCCCAACGCCACGGGGCTGTCGTTCGCCCCAGACACGCTACGCAAGCCGACCCACTTCGTCGGCACGCTGCGGCAGCACCTCCCCTTCCGCGAGGCCATCTCGGCGCTGCACGACGTGGTCGTGTCCGACCTCCGCTTCAAGCCGAAGGACCGCACCGAGTACGAGGCCTGGCTCGCCCAGCAGGAGGCCGCCTTCCTCGCCGACGCCATGGCCCGACACGGCGACGTGAGCGCCCGCATCACGGACGTGCGCGCCGAGTTGACTGCGCTCTGGAACACCGAGCGCTCTGTCATGAAACCGTTCTGGGACGCTCGCCAGCGCTTCTTCAAGTACACCTACAAGAAGTACCGCGACCTCTGGTTCGTCCTCGACCCCGTCATCACCGTCCACCCGGACGAGGTCTTTTTCGAGTGCTTCAGCCAGGACGAGTCGAGCTACGGCCGTCTCAGCTGCAGCCACGAGGTCTTCGACACCATCGACGACGTCGCTTATGGGACGACGAACGTGGACTACTCGGCTGCGCTCTACGACGCGTTCCAGAAGATCCGCACCTACAAGACCACCGAGTTCGCCATCGACCCGAGCGGGTTCGAGGTGCAGACCGAGCACGAGGACACCTACAAGGAGGTCAAGATTGACCTGCCCGACAGCTGGGTACGCGGCTTCCTGCAGGTGTCGAGCGCGATGACGCTGCCCGCGCGGCGCGTTGACCTCCACCCGATGGACGTGCACAACCTGCTCTTCGTCCTCAAGCGCCGCAAGGAGCGCGAGGGCCCACGTTCGATGCGCTACCACCTCACGCCCGGTGCGCCCGTCCGCGTGGTGTTCGAGCCGTGGAACATCGAGGTCGTCTGCCCACGCTCGATCTACCGCGGCGACGAGCCCGACGAGATCCGCGTGTGGGGCCGCCGCCGCCTGACGATCCTAGAGCGGCTGATCCCGGTCGCGCGCGCTTTCTCGATCTTCCTCCTCGGCACGGGCCTGCCGTCGTTCTACCTCGCCGACCTCGGCGACCTCACGTTCACGCTCGGCCTCTCCGGCTGGACGGCCAACGACTGGTCGCGCCAGGGACAATTCGACCTCATGGCCCCGCGCGCCGACGTGGACGCCGCGACGAAGCAGCAGGTCTTCCGCGCGCTCGCCGAGACGTGGCACGAGGCCCCAGAGTCGCTCGCCCGTCGCACGGGCCTCGACCGGAGCACCGTACTCGCCGCGCTTGGTGCCTACACGCAAGCCGGGCGTGCGATCTACGACCTCAACAAGGGGGTCTACCGCGTGCGCGAACTCAGCCGCGAGCCGCTCCCGCTCGACCGCCTCCGCTTCGCCAGCGAGCGCGAGCAGGAGGCCGACCGCCTCGTCGCCGAAGGCGCTGTCGAGGTGACCGCCGAGCCGCAGCGCGACGGCCGCCTCGTGCTCAGCGGCACCGTCCGCGATGGCACCCAAACGTTCGCGCCGACGCTCACCATCGACGCCGACGAGCGCATCGTGGCGGGCTCGTGCTCGTGCCACTACTACGTCAGCAACAAGCTCATGAAGGGGCCGTGCGTCCACATGCTGGCACTCCGCCGCGCCCACGCGCAGCGCTCCCGCTTCGTCGGACGGCTGAATTAGTGCCGCCGTGATGCGGTGAAGCCGTGCGGCCGTGTTCGCGACTGCCTCACACAACCTGTTCTTTCTCGATTTGACGGCGGCGGGGCCGCCTTGCATCGGGGCCCTCAGTCTTTTGGCTGGGCGTCCCAGGGTGGCGGATCGCCGTCCACGCGCAGAGTACTGCCCCGCTTCACTGGCTCGCTCATAACAGAGTGGGACACTGCATAGGTAGTCGCGTTGCCGTGTGACGCCCGAGGCGTCGAACGGCGACTACCTATGCGGTCCCACGGGGAGTTGACCGATCCAGTCCT
>JBCDFO010000140.1:0-11074 GCA_039177895.1 Bacteroidota bacterium | reverse complement strand
CGGCCGACGCCGCTGTTCGTGGCCCAGTAGACGAAGCCGCCCGCGATGACCATGCTGCCGGAGAAGACGGCGATATCGGCTGCAGGCACGAAGGCGGGGTTGGGGTTGCTGCCGTCGAGATCGGCGCGTCCCATCGTACCGACGAACGTGCTGGTGTTGATGCTGATCCAGTAGATGTGGTCGCTGGTGACGGCGACGCCTGCCAACACCGCATCGCCGGTGTCGATGAACTCCGGGTTGGATTCGGAGCCGTCCAGCCGGGCGCGTCCGATGGAGCCGGTGTTGTTGTTGGTCCAGTAGAGGAATGTGTCGTCCTTCCGCAGGTGACGCGGCCCGCTGGCGTTGTCGATGAAGTCCGGCTCGACGCTGGTGCCGTCCAGGCGGGCGCGGCCAATGGCGGGGCCAAGCTGGCTGGTCCAGTAGATGTAGGTGTCGTCCACGACGACGTCCCAGGGCTGCGCGAGCCCGGTGATGAAGTCGGTGTTGACGTCGGTGCCATCGATGTTGGCGCGGGCGATGGTGTCATCGGTCCGCGTGGCCCAGTAGAGGAAGGGCTGCGCCGAGACGGGGGTTGCAACGAGGAGGGCGAAAAGTGTAGCGAGGAAGCGCAAGGCACTGAGAGGGTTGGCGTACAGGGAGGGCTTGTGTCAAGACGCTAGCAACCTATTCGGCCTGCGCTAGGCATTCAATCCCCACATCCGGGGAGATGGATCGTCGCTGGATGTGGCCCGGGATTCCGCCGCGACATGAGGGCGCGTGGAAACGGCGGCGGGCCCCAGCCGTAGAACAACATGAACACATCCAGCGACCTCGCCCCTCTGTCTGGCGAGGCTGCGCCCACGCACCTCTACCCGATCCATGAGCAACGCCAAGACCACACGCCCGCACCTCGCCAACGGCTCCGGCTCGATCCGCAAGGCCAACATGGGCCGCACGCCGCTCCGCACCGTCGATGCCTACGAAGGCAACCCCGTCGGTCTGCCCGACGCGGCCTGCATCGAGCTGAAGGGCCACCTCGACCGGCACCTCGCGGCGTACAACATCCTCTACCACCAGTACCACAAGCACCACTGGCTCGTCGTCGGGCCGCAGTTCCGCGACCTCCACCTCTTCCTCGAAGGGCACTACAACGAGGTCCACGCGCAGCTCGACGAGATCGCCGAGCGGCTGACCGTGCTGGGCGGCATCCCGACGTGCAGCCCGTCTGCGCAGGAGAAGCTGGCCTACATCCAGCACGAACCCGAGGGGCAGTTCCCGGTCCGTGACATGCTGGAGCTCGACATCCTGTGCGAGCAGCAGGTCTGCATCGAACTGCGCCAGTCGATCCGTGCGGCGCTCAACCACGGTGACTTCGGCACGAAGCGGCTGCTGGAGAAGCTGCTCGCCCACGCCGAGGACCGCGCCCACCACCTGGAGCACTTCCTCGAAGACGACAGCCTCGAAGTCGGTCTCACCGCCACCGAGGCCGACCTCGCCGAGGATCCCGTGCTCGCAGCAGTGGCCTAGCGATAGGGGCTTGATCTCCCTTCCGAGCGGGCGCGTCTACGGTGGCGCGTCCGCTCTTGTGTGTTGCGGTGTTGCAGTGCGGCCGTGTTGCAGTGCTATCATGCGAACGTGGTGACAAAACGGCAACAGAAGGACTTCGCTAAGCTGCATCGGCGGCGCGAGCGGGAGCGGCAGGGCGCTTTCCTGGTGGAAGGGCTCCGCTCGGTCGAAGCGGCGCTCGATGCTCAAGCGCTGCTCGAAGCGCTGCTGGTGACAGAGGCGACAGCGGAGGGGGACCGGGCATCGGCGCTGGTAGATCGCGCTGAGACGGTCAACGTGCCGGTGCATCGGCTCGCCGCGCGTGACCTCGAACGGATCACGACGGTGACGAGCGGGCAGGGCATCGCGGCGGTGGCACGGCGCGTCGTGCAGCCCGTTGGAGCGCTGGAGCAGGCCACGGCCTTGCTGGCCCTCGACGGGGTGCAAGACCCCGGCAACGTCGGTACGCTCATCCGTGCGGCGGCGTGGTTCGGCCTCGATGGCGTGCTGGCTGGGGCCGGGACCGCCGACCTCGAATCGCCGAAGGTGGTGCGCAGCGCCATGGGCGGGCTCTGGGACCTCACGTTGTCGCAAGCCGACGACCTCGCTACAGCGCTCGCCGACCTTCGGGATGCGGGCTGGCACGTCACGGCCGCCGACCTCGACGGCGTGCCCGCGGCGACGTGGGTACCACCCGAGCGTACGGTGCTCGTGCTCGGCAGCGAGGCGCACGGCGTTTCGGGAGCCGTGACCGCCGTCGTGAACGAGCGCGTGACGATTCGCGGGCAGGCCGGTCAGCGCAGCGGCGTCGAGTCGCTGAACGTGGCGCTGGCGGGCGGCATCCTGCTGCACCGGTGGCGGACGAGGTAAAGAGCGATGGGTGAAGAGTAAAGCGCAGGCCAGACCCCGCGAATTCGTTTGCGCCACGAACGGGGGCCCGTTTGCTTCACAGCCAACAGCCAACAGCCAACAGCCAACAGCCAACAGCCAACAGCCAACAGCCAACAGCCGTACATTCCGGCGCTATGGAAATACCGTCGATCCAAGGGCTCACCGTCGAGCGCGGGCTGCTGCCGCTCGAAAAGGCTGTCGCCGTGCGCGAACACCAGCGCCAACTGCGCATCGGCGTGCCGAGCGAGGCCGTCAACGAGGAGCGCCGCGTCGCCCTTGCGCCCTACGGGGCCAGCATCCTTGCCGCCGCCGGCCACCGCGTCTACATCCAGCGCGGCGCAGGCGAGCACGCGCACTTCTCCGACGTCGAGTACAGCGAGGCCGGGGCGGAATTGCTCCCCGACGCCGCCGAGCTCTACGCCGAGTGCGACGTGGTCGCGAAGGTCTTCCCGCCGACCGAGGCCGAACTCCTCTTCATGCAGGAAAAGCAGACGCTCGTCTCGGCGCTGCACCTCGGGGGCATCCAGCCGGACTACCTCCGGCGGCTCATGGACCTCCGCGTGACCGGCATCGGCTTCGAGTTCATCACCGACACGGACGGATCCCTTCCCATCGTGCGCATGATGCACGAGATCTCGGGCTCCATCGCCGTGCAGGTGGCCGCGCACGCGCTCGAAAGCTCCGGGGGCGGACGCGGCATCATGCTGGGGGGCATCTCTGGCGTGCCGCCCTCCACAGTCGTCATCCTCGGCGCGGGCGTCGTGGGCGAGTGGGCCGCGCGGACGGCGCTCGGCTTCGGCGCGCACGTGATCGTGCTCGACGACGACCTCCCGGCGCTCCGCACGATGGAGCACTACCTCGACCGCCGCGTGATGACGGCGACTGCCAACGAGCCGTACGTCCGCCAGGCCGTCCAGAACGCCGACGTCGTGATCGGCGCGATGATGAGCGCTGGCCAGCGCCCGCCGGTAGTCGTGAGTGAGGATATGGTGGCGGGGATGAAGGAAGGGAGCGTCATCGTGGACGTGGTGATCGACCAGGGCGGCTGCATCGAGACCTCGCGCCCGACCTCGCCGTCGGACCCGACGTTTGTGGAGCACGGCGTCATCCACTACTGCGTGCCCAACTTGCCGTCGGTCGCGGCGCGGACGGCGAGCTATGCGCTCACGAACGTCCTCGTCCCGTACCTCCTCGACATCGGTGAGTCGGGCTCGATCAACGACGCGCTCTGGACGAACGCAAGCCTGCGCACGGGTACCTACGTCTACCGCCGCCACCTGACAAAGAAGTCGCTCGCGACGCTCTTCGGGATGCCGCATCGGGACATCGAACTGCTGATTGCGAGCGGGATCTGAGGGCCCGTCCGGGGGCGAATGGGAGGCATGTGACGCGCTTGCCGTGCAGCCGATGCGCGGCGGTGGCATCGAGGCTGGCAGTCGCAGCGAAGCGGTGAGAGCGTAGTTTGTGATACCAAATCCGGCTGATCAATTCCGGTATTGTCATGCTGAACTCGTTTCAGCATCTCATCCGAAACGCTGGAGATCCTGAATCAAGTTCAGGATGACACTAAAGCAAGTTTACAAGCGGACTTGGTATCAATCCTATCTCGTCCGCCTTTCGCCCATGCCTATCATCCGCGCCTTCGACGCGCTCAGCCACGGGGCCGAGCGGCCAGCCACGCGCCGTGCCATCGGCGCTGGCCTGGTCGTCGCGTTCCTGAGCTACCTCGTCGTGATCGAGCTCAGGCGGCAGGGCCTGCTGCCCCCAGGGCTTGCCGAGCGCGTCCCGACGAGTCACTTCTACGCCGTCGATCTGGCGTTCAAACTGCTCTTACTCGTGGAGGTAGTCGAACTCGTCTTCGGGCTGGCGCGGTCGGTGGCGGAGGCGCTCGGCAAGCAACTCGAGATCCTCTCGCTGATCCTGTTGCGCGACGCGTTCAAGGAGCTGCCCAACTTCCCCGAGCCCATCGAGTGGCTCCCCGAGCGCGTGGACGCGGTGCTGCACATGCTCGCCGACGTGTCGGGAGCGCTCGTCATCTTCGTGATCCTCGGCTTCTACTACCGCGCGCAGCAGCACCGGCGCATCACGGCGTCGGAGAGCGAGCAGGCGCGGTTCGTCACCACGAAGAAGCGGATCGCCTTCGGGCTGCTGGTGCTCTTCGTCGGGATCGGCGTCTACGACCTCGTGCGGTGGGGGATGGGCCTGCCCGTGGCCGACTTCTTCGCGACGTTCTACACGGTGCTCATCTTCGCCGACGTGCTGATCGTGCTCACGTCGCTGCGCTACGCGTCGTTCTACGCGGTCGTCTTCCGCAACTCCGCTTTCGCGATGACGACGGTGCTGATCCGGCTTGCGCTCGCCGCGCCGCCCTACGTCAACGCGGCGCTCGGCATCGGTGCGGCGCTGTTGGCGCTCGGGCTGACGCTCGCCTACAACCGCTTCGCGCTCGACATTGCGGCGGAGGAACCCGAGGAGGCGCTGGATCCCGTTTGAGTCGCCAGGGTGTTTCGCGGATCGGCGGTTTGATGACGGGTCGGCTGGGCGGTTTGACGACGGATCGGCTTGGCAACGGATCGCCAGGGTGTTCTGCGGATGGGCGGTTTGCAAACCGCCCCTACGGTCCGGATCCTTCGGCGGCCTCGACGCTTCTGCGCCTTTCGATCGTTTCCCCACCGCTTTGCTCTGCTATCTCGCCGCCATGCGTATCGCTTCGCTGCTGCCTGCCACCACCGAATGGGTCGCCGCCTTCGGGGCTGTGGGGGATCTCGTGGCCCGCTCGCACGAGTGCCACTACCCGCTCTCCGTCGCCGACGTGCCCATCGTGACGCGGACGACCGTGCCGGATGGCCTCGGCTCGCAGGCCATCGACGACGCCGTGCAGGCGACCATCCAGGCGGGGCTGAGTCTCTTCGAGGTGGACCTCGACGCGCTCCGGGCGAGTCGCCCCGACGTGATCCTCACGCAGACGCAGTGCGACGTATGCGCCGTCCCGGCGAGCGCGCTCGACGAGGCGCTGGCCGACTGGACGGGCCAGGTGGGCGGGCCGATGCCCACGGTCGTGTCGCTCGCGCCGATGACCTTCAAGCAGGTCCTGGAGTCGGGGCTTCGGATCGGGCGGGCCATTGGGCGGACGGCGGAGGCGATGGCTTTTCTCGCGGAGCACGAGCGGCGGCTTCAGGCGCTCCGGTCGCGTCTTGGCCTCCAGCGCGACGATACGTTCCGCGACGGCACCCCGCGCCCGACGGTGGCCTGCGTAGAGTGGCTCGCGCCGTTCATGACGGCGGGCCACTGGACGCCCGACCTCGTAGCGCACGCGGGTGGTGTGTCTGTCGGAGCAGAGCAGGGCGCTGCCTCGGGCGTCGTGACGTGGGACGATCTCCGCGCGCTCGAGCCAGACGTACTTGCGGTGATGCCCTGCGGGTTCACGCTCGACCACACGCAGCGCGACCTGGCGCTCCTGACCGGCCAGCCCGGCTGGGCCGACCTCCGCGCCGTGCGCACGGGCCGCGTCGCGCTCCTCGACGGCGATGCGTACTTCAATCGGCCCGGACCGCGGCTCTACCGCTCCATCGAACTCCTCGCGGCGGCGCTGCATCCTGAGCGCGCTGCCATCGAGGTAGCGTCCTGGGAGATGGTGCGGCTCGTCGTGCCAGCGTAGGGAATTCGCTAGGGAAGCGCTTGCGGGTATAGGCGAGGTTTTTCCCCGAGGAGAACGGGCCCGGCTTGGTATATTCGCCCGGCTTTACGCTGCCTTAACAATCGAGCGCAAGCCCCCCCTCTGCGCGTTCCCCACCCACGCCGCCTAACCACCACGTATGAGTACTTTCGAAAAGATCGTAAGCACCCTTGAATACTATGTATGGTCCTGGCCTGAAATCGGTGGGGAACTATCACTGATCGTCATTGCGCTCCTGGGAACAGGTGTTTTCCTGACACTGCGGCTTGGCTTCATTCAGCTGAGGCACCTCGGCCACGGTCTCGGCGTCACTACGGGCAAGTACGACGACCCCGACGAACCGGGCGATGTGTCCCACTTCCAGGCGCTCACGACAGCCCTCTCTGCGACAGTTGGCATTGGCAACATCGCGGGTGTGGCCATTGCGATCCACTGGGGAGGGCCGGGAGCCCTCTTCTGGATGTGGATCACAGCGGTGCTTGGCATGGCGGTAAAGTATTCCGAGGTGACGCTTGCCCAGCACTACCGAGTCCAGACTGCTCCAGACCGTGACCCGAAGGCATGGGAAGGCTCAGTGTCGGGCGGGCCGATGTACTACATCGAGAAGGGGCTAGGGCCAAAGTGGAAGCCTATGGCGGTCTTTTTCGCTGGTGCGCTTATGCTGACGAGCTTCCTTACGGGCAATGCCGTACAAGCCAACACGGTGGCCGACATCGTTAACACCGAGTTTGGATGGCCGGTGTGGATCACGGGGCTCATCACGGCCTCGGTAGTCGGGTTAGTAATCATTGGTGGAATTGGACGCATTGGTAAAGTGACAGGCGTGCTCGCCCCCGCGATGGCGCTCATCTATGTCGCGGGAGCACTCATCATTATTGTCGCCAACTTTGGGGCTGTGCCGGGCGCATTCGCTCTGATTGTCACGGAGGCGTTCAACCCTTCGGCCGGTGTGGCGGGCACGGGTACTGGCGTGTTCCTCCTTACCATGATGTGGGGCGTGCGGCGAGGCCTTTTCTCCAACGAAGCAGGTCAAGGCTCTGCGCCCATTGCCCACGCAGCGGCAAAGACTGACGAGCCCGTGTCGGAAGGAGTCGTGGCGCTCCTCGAGCCGTTCATTGACACGATCCTTATCTGCTCAATGACGGGTCTTGTCATCATCACGACGGGCGTCTGGAACACGCCAATCCCGACGACACTGGATCTGAGTTCGGGCGATGTGACCTACGTCGCTCCCGACGAATTCGGGATCATCCTTGGCGGTGCAGCTCCGAGTGAGATCCGCGTTGAGGCTGGAACACCCGTCTACGAAGAGGGCGAACGAGCCTTCGCATGGCATGACGTTGCCGTCGAGCAGTTCTTCGTGGACGAGGCGCGTACCCAGCTCTTTACAGGGCGTCTCGTGCCCGCCGAGCAACGTGCTGTGGCGGACAACGGCACCTCCTACACGACGCTCTATGGCGACGCGGTGGAGACAGCCGCTCCGCTCACCAGTGCTGCGTTCGAACGCGGTCTTGGGCAATTCGGCCTCGGTGGTCTAGGCAAGTTCATCGTGCTCATTTCCGTGCTCCTTTTTGCCATTTCGACCAGTATCTCGTGGAGCTACTACGGCGACCGCTGCGCCAACTACCTCTTCGGTACAGCGGGAATTCTACCGTTCAAGGCTGTGTTCGTGGTGATGCACTTCGTAGGTGCCGTGGCAAGTCTGGCGACAATATGGATAATAGGCGACATTGCTCTTGGTCTTGTGACATTCCCCAACCTGATCGCGCTGGTGATGCTTTCTGGCGTCGTGGTTGAGCTGACAAAGAGCTACTTCGAGCGCAAGCCGTGGATCGAAAACGCCGAAGTCCACAAGCGCGTCGTGGCCGAGAAAAGAAGTAGGAAGTCAGAAGGAGGGAGTTAGAAATGGTGGCGGTTGCTGCAGCATCAAGCCTGGCAAGTGCCCCTCAAGAGTCTTCTACTTCCAACTTTCTACTTCTCACTTCCAACCTCATGCTCACCCTTGTTGATCACCCCATTCTGAAGCGCGACGTGGCGATCTTGCGCGCCACGGACACCCCGCACGGGCTCTTCCGCGCCACGCTCGCGGACGCTGCGTCGATCCTGGCCTACGAGGCGCTGCGCGGTGTGCCGCTTGCGGAGGTCGAGGTGGCGACGCCCCTGGAGACGACCGTCGGGCACGTGCTCGCGAAGGAGGTGGTCGTGGTGCCGGTGCTCCGCGCCGGGCTCGGCATGGCCGACGGCTTCGTGCGCTTCGTCCCCGAGGCACGGATCGGCCACCTGGGGATGTACCGCGACGAGGCCACGCACGAGCCGGTCGACTACTACGCTAACATTCCAGCGGCGGTCACCGACGCGGTCGTGTTCGTCGTCGATCCGATGCTCGCCACGGGTGGGAGCGCCGCCGGAGCCATCGGCCACCTCAAAAAGCAGGGCGCGACCGACGTGCGGCTCGTCGTCCTCGTGGCCGCGCCGGAAGGCGTCGCCCACATCGAGGCGCAGCACCCGGACGTACCGATCATCGCTGCTGTCCTCGACCGTGAACTCGACGGCAATGCCTACATCCGACCCGGCCTCGGCGACGCGGGCGATCGGATTTTTGGCACGTGATCGTGAAGTGAGAAGTAGGATGTTTGAAGTTAGAAGTGGAGCCAGCCCTACCGTCGAGCGATGAACTACCGTAGCAAGCACGTCGCACGTCGCACGTCGCACTTCAAACTTCCGCTTGCGCGTTGGCTCAGCGTCCTCATGCTGGCTTTGCTACCAGCGGTCGCTCAGGCACAGGACGTGGCCACCGAGCCGAGCGTGCTCAGCGTGCTGCCCGCCGTCATCGCGATAGGGGCGGCGCTGGTGTTTCGCCAGGTGATTGCGGCGCTGTTCGTGGGCGTCTGGGCAGGGGCGTGGCTCGTCACGGGCGACCCAGCACTGGGGTGGTTCACGGGCCTCCTCGCCACCATCGAGACGTACATCCTCGCGGCGCTCGCCGACGCGGACCACGCAGCGATCATCCTCTTCTCGCTCATGATCGGCGGGCTCGTGGGCGTCATCCAGAAGAACGGCGGGACGCGCGGGATCGTGAACGCGGTCGTGGCGTGGGCCAACAGCGCCCAGCGCGGGCAACTCACGACGGCGGTGCTCGGCTGCCTGATTTTCTTCGACGACTACGCCAACTCGCTCATCGTCGGCGGCACGATGCGGCCCATCACCGATAAGCTGCGCATCAGCCGCGAGAAGCTCGCCTACCTCGTCGACTCGACTGCGGCACCCATCGCCTGCATCGCGCTCGTGACGACGTGGATCGGCTACGAGGTGGGGCTCATCGGGAGTGCGATCGAGCAAATCGAAGGGCTAGACCTGTCAGCGTATGGTGTCTTCCTCCAGTCCATTCCGTACCTCTTCTACCCGATCCTCGCGCTCGTTTTTGTCTTCGCCGTTGTGATCACGAAGCGCGACTTCGGGCCGATGCTGAAGGCAGAGCGCCGCGCTCGTGAAACCGGGCAGCTCTACCGTCCAGGCTCGGCCGTTGAGTCGGACGCGGGCGAGGCGCATCTGCTGGAGCCGCCGCCAGGGGCCCCCGCTCGGATCGTCAACGCCGCGCTGCCCATCGTCGTACTCGTGGTCGGCGTGCTCGCCGGGCTGTGGTGGACGGGGCGCGCGTCGCTGCTGGAGAGCGGGGGCGAGATGACGCTGCAGAACATTATTGGTGAGGCGAACTCGTACACCGCGCTCCTGTGGGCGTCGCTCCTTGGCGTAGTCGTGGCGGTCGGGCTCTCGGTGGGCCAGCGCATCCTCACGCTCGAAGAGGCGCTGGAGGCGTGGTACAAAGGCGCGCGCTCAATCTTGCTTGCGGCCGTGATCCTCGTGCTCGCGTGGGCGCTCTCGGAGGTCAACGGCGTGCTCGGCACGGCGGACTACCTGACGGCGCTCCTCAGCGGCTCGGTCGCGCCGGGCCTGCTGCCGTTCCTCATCGCGCTCCTCGCTGCCGCGACGGCGTTCGCGACGGGGTCGAGCTGGGGGACGATGGGCATTCTGATGCCGCTCGTCGTCCCGCTCGCGTGGGGCGTGCTCGTGGCGGAGGGTGCAACAGCGGACCTGCACATCCTCTATGCGTCGGTGGCCGCGGTGCTCGCGGGGGCCGTTTGGGGCGACCATTGCTCGCCCATCTCGGACACCACGATCCTGTCGAGCCTGGCCTCGCAGTGCGACCACGTGGACCACGTCCGTACGCAGTTGCCCTACGCGATGACGGTGGGGGCGGCGGCGTTGCTCTTGTGCGCGCTGCCGACGGGCTTCGGCGTGCCGTGGTGGGTGATGCTGCCCATCAGCGCAGTGGTGCTGGTTGGGGTCCTGCGCATTGTTGGGACGCCGGTGGAAGACGCTTCGCTGGTTGAGGCGTAGGTCGTGTCGTAGCGCGCAGGGGCAGGGGAGGAGTATGTTCCTGGCGCTGTCAGGATTAGCTCCCCACCCCTATGGATATCTTCGACCCGCAACGTGAGGCCGAGCGGCGCATCGCCGAGGCGGCCGAGACTAACGCGACGCACCTCGATCTTGCCTTTCTCTACCTTAAGGCTCTCCCGTCTCAACTCCGTGACCTGAGCACGCTCCTCTCGCTCAACGTACGCGGTAACGTGTTGGGTGAGTTGCCGTCGTGGCTGGGTGAGCTTGGTCAGTTGCAGTCGCTCGACGTGAGCGGGAACGGGTTGGGTGAGCTGCCGTCGTGGCTGGGTGAGCTCCGTGCGTTGCAGTCGCTCGACGTGAGTTACAACGTGTTGGGCGAGTTGCCGTCGTGGCTGGGTGAGCTCCGTGCGTTGCAGTCGCTCGACGTGAGTAGGAACTGGTTCGGCAGGCTTCCGCCGTCCTTGGTACATTTGGGTCGGTTTCAGTAGCTCAACGTGAGCGAGAACGGGTTGGGTGAGCTGCCGTCGTGGCTGGGTGAGCTTGGTCAGTTGCAGTCGCTCGACGTGAGCGGGAACGGGTTGGTTG
>JBCDFO010000139.1:0-11164 GCA_039177895.1 Bacteroidota bacterium | reverse complement strand
TGGTACGGCTACAAGTATGCCGGGCTGCCGACCGCCAACGGCGAGACGTTCGACCCGGAGGGCCTGACGGCGGCGCACCGGACGCTGCCCTTCGGCACGCGCCTGCGCGTCACCCGTCTTGACACCGGCGCGGAGGTGATCGTGCGCATCAACGACCGCGGCCCGGAGCCACGCGACCGCATCATCGACCTCGCGCTCGGGGCGGCCCGCGAGATCGAGATGGTAGACGACGGCCTGGCGACGGTCCGGCTGGACATTCTAGACTAGCATCGGGCGGGAGGCGCTTAACACTGTGCACCCAGAGATTGTGCGCCCTATCTTGGCGCGTCTGTCTTCCCCACTAGTCTCACGACCCCATGCCTCGCTACGCCACCATCGACGACGTCATCGCCTCCTACCCCGACCGCTTTGACGCCGAGAAGGCCGAGGGCGTTGACGCGACGGTCTTCATGGACCTCTCCGGAGCCAACGCCAAGCAGGTGCTCCTCCGCGTGGATGGTCCCACCCTGACCATCGAGGAGGACGCAGCAGCCCCGGACGATCCGACCCTTACGCTCGCGGCCGATGCCGACGACTGGCTCGCCATCGAGAATGGGCAGACCAACCCCATGATGGCGCTCATGTCCGGCAAGCTCAAGCTGAAGGGCTCGGTCCCCTTCGCCACGAAGTTCATGACGCTCTTCGGCGGCTAGAACGACGCGATTGCGTCGGTAGGACCGTGTGCGGGCGCGAACGTCCGGGCGTTCACTATGCTGCCGTATCCTCGGCGTGCCGCGCGGGATCGAGCGGCCGGAACGTAGCGCCGAGCACGTCTTTCGCACGCGCATTGCTGACGCGCTTACCGACCACGGGGCTGCTGTCCGGCGCGAAGACGGGCGGCACGAGCCCGAGCGCACGCGCGGCGGCTGTGTGGTAGTCGCGCCGCGTTGGGTGTTCGTCGGCGGCGAGGTTGAACGTGCCTGCGATGCGGTCGTCGAGCACGCGCTGGATTGCTGCGACCACGTCGTCGCGGTGGACGAGGTTGACGGGTCGGTTTCCGCCGCTGAGGTCGGACCGCCCTGCCAGGTAGCGGGTCGGAGAGCGTCCCGGCCCATAGAGCCCGGCGAGCCGCAGGATCGACGCGGTCCGGAACGTATCTGGGAGCCACGCTTCCTCGGCGACGATAGCTCGGGCTGAGGCCCGCAGCCGCTCATCGCGTGCATGCCCAGCTTCTGCTTCCGTGACGACTGGGGCCCCGCCGAGGTCTGGGTAGACCGACGTGGAGCTGGTAAAGACCGCGTGCGGGATCGCGGTAGCGGCCCCGTAGATCCGCTCCATCGTGCCACCGTATCGCTCCTCAACGCCGGGGGTGCCGCGGCCAGGCGGTAGGGTGATCACGAGCGCGTCAGCCTCGAAGAAACGCGCGACCTCGCTGCCCTCGATGCCGTCAGGCGATGCCGCGACCAAGAACGGTCGGAGGCCAGCCTTGCGGATCGCAGCCAGTTTCTCCGGTGTCGTCGTTGCGGCGTGAACGGTGTGGCCTGCTTCGGCGAGGACGCGCCCGAGCGGTTGCCCGATCCACCCGGCTCCCAGGATCGCGACGGTCATGCTGCGTCTTCCTCCTGACGATTCCCAGCCTCGCGCTCGGCGAGGTAGTGCGCCGCGCGTAGGATCGCGATCTCGCTCTTGGCGTCGAGGATCTCGCCGCGCCGCGCCATCGCCACAGCCTCGGCGAACGGCAGCCGGAAGGGCTCCACGAACTCGTCGTCCTCGGTGTGTGACCGCACGTCGGCGAGGTCTTCGGCGAGAAAGTAGTAGATCACCTCGTTGCTGTAACCGATGCACGGATACGTCTTACCAAGCGGCGTGAGGCGTCCGGCAGCAAGCCCGGCCTCCTCCTGCAGCTCGCGCTGGGCGACCTCCGCCGGATCCTCCCCTTCGATGTCGAGCTTGCCGGCAGGGACCTCGGTGAAGGTGCGGCGTGGCGGGTAGCGGAATTGCCGCAACAGCACGGTCGTCCCGTCAGCGAAGAGCGGCACCACCGCCGACGCGCCGGGGTGCTTCACCCACTCCCGCACCGACTCGCCCCCATCCGGCAGCACGACGGTATCGCGATAGGCCTTGAGCAGCACGCCCTCCACGAGGAGATCGGAGTCTTTTTTCGTTTCCGTGAGGTCCATGGCGTCGGGGAGTCGGGGAGTCGGGGAGTCGGGGAGTCGGGGAGTCGGGGAAGCAAGCGGTTCCAGCGGGGTGTGTCAAGCTAGCACCCGCTCTTCACTCCGTACGCCTCGCTCTTCACTCGGTCCCCCTGCTCGCTGGTCCCTCGTCGCCCGTCGCCAACTTTCCCCGTCTCCCCTTCCCGATCTCCCGTCCCTTCCTCTACCTTTGCTGGACCCACCGCCTCTCCCGATCCGGCCACGCCTCCATGCCTCGGACCTACGACCGCCGCGCCGTCTGGGCGTGGAGCCTCTACGACTTCGCCAACAGCGCCTTCACCACGCTCGTCGTCACGTTCGTCTACGCGACCTACTTCACGCAGGGCATCGCGGCGAACGAGATCGAGGGCACGGCGCTCTGGACGCGCGGCATCACGCTCACGGCCATCGCGGTGGCGGTCCTCTCGCCCTTCCTCGGCGCGATGGCGGACCGGGGCGGCCACCGCAAGCGCTACCTCGGCATCGCCACGGTCGTGTGCGTGGGGGCCACGGCCGTGTCGTTCTTCTTCGGCGAGGGCGAGGTGCTCCCGGCGCTGATCTGCATCGTGATCGCCAACATCGCCTACGAGATGGGGCTCGTGTTCTACAACGCGTTCCTCCCCGACCTCGCGCCGCCGGACCGCATCGGGCGCGTCTCGGGGACGGCGTGGGCGCTCGGCTACTTCGGCGGCCTGCTCGCGCTCGCGGTCGGCCTGTTCGGGTTCGTCCTTCCCGAAGCAGCGCCGTTCGGGCTGGACCGAGCCACGGGCGAGCACGTCCGCGCGACCAACCTACTCGTCGCGGTTTGGTTTGGGGTCTTCGCGATCCCCGCGTTTCTCTTCATCAAGGAGGTCAAGCCAGAGGTGCGCCAGAGCACAGCCAGCCTGTTCAAGTCAGCCTTCAGCGAGATGGGCGAGACGGTGCGCGAGTTGGGACGCTACCGGATGATCGTCCGGCTGCTCCTCGCGCGGCTGTTCTACAACGACGGCCTCGTGACCATCTTCGCGCTCGGCGGGATCTACGCGGCGGGCACGTTCGGCTTCACGACGGAGGAGATCATCTACTTCGGGATGGCGCTCAACGTCGCTGCGGGGCTCGGCGCGTTCCTGTTCGGCTTCGTGGACGACAAGATCGGCGGCAAGACGACGCTCTACATCTCGCTCGTGCTGCTCTCCATCGCCACACTCGTGGCGGTGTTCGGCCAGACGAAGGCAATGATCTGGGCGGCGGGCATCCTCGTCGGGCTTGCGGCCGGGCCGAACCAGTCGGCGAGCCGCTCGCTGCTGGGCCGCTTCGTGCCGGACGACAAGGAGACGGAGTTCTACGGCTTCTTCGCCTTCTCGGGCAAGCTGACGGCGTTCATGGGCCCCCTCCTCTTCGGCATCCTTACGACGACCTTCGAGACACAGCGGGCGGGCGTAGCCGTTGTGCTGGTGTTCTTCGTGATCGGGGCCGCGCTGCTCACCCTCGTGGACGAACGCGAAGGCATCGAGCTTGCCGCGCGCCCGGACAATACCGGCGTCGTGGACTGAGCGAGGTCGCTGGACGGAGACGCCCTGGTGAATCCAGCGCAGCCGGGTCGCGTTGATGGAGAACGCTGCTGCCGACTCGCCCCGCTGATGCCATGACCCCGATCCCCGACTCGCTGCTCGCGGCCCCCGACCTGCCGCGCCTTGTGGAAGAACTTCAGCGCACCGTCGCCGAGGAGGCAGCAGCGCGTGCCCGCTTCCGCGACACGATCACCCCCAGCCAGAAAGCCGAGTTCATCGGCGGCGAGACCATCATGCACTCCCCCGCCCGCGCCCGCCACACCTCCGTCGTCAAGCGCCTGTTGAAGCTGCTCGACACCTACGTCGCGCTGCACAACCTCGGCTGGGTCGGCGTCGAGAAATCACTCATCGCGCTCACCCGCAACGACTACGAGCCCGACGTGTGCTTCTTCGGCTTCGAAAAGGCCGCGCAGATCACGCCCGACACGCTCACGTTCCCTGCACCCGACCTCGCCGTGGAGGTGCTCAGCCCGTCCACCGAGGCCCGCGACCGGGGCATCAAGTTCGAGGACTATGCCCTGCACGAGGTCGGCGAGTACTGGCTGGTCGATCCCATCGCCGAGGACGTGGAGCAGTACGTCCGGAGCGCCGACGGAGCCTACGTACTCCGCATGAAGTCGGCGTCGGGCGTGCTGGTGAGCGCCGCCGTCGAGGGCTTCGCGGTGCCCGTCCGCGCGCTCTTCGACGAGGCCGCGAACCTCGCTGCCCTCCGCGCGCTCCTCACTTAGTGGATGATCAACCATCCTGCTGCGATATCGCCACTCGGGTTTGGATGCAGCAAACGCAGTTCCCCTCCTGGACAGGAGGGGGCAGGGGTGGTTGATCATCCTGGCAATCCCGTCACGTTCGGATGTGACGGCACAGTAGACTCCTTGCGCTCAAACTAAGACTCCTTGCGCTCAAACTAGCCTTCGACTCGCACAGCGCCATGCCCACTGTCTCCGACCTCGCCCGCGCTCTCGAAGCCTGGGCCCCGCGCGGCATGGCCGCCGACTTCGACAACGTGGGCCTGCTCGTCGGTGACCCGGCGCGCACGGTGACGAACGTGCTCGTCGCGCTCGACCTCACGCCAGCGGTTGTCTCGGAAGCGCAGAAGCTCGGCGCGGAGCTGATCGTGACGCACCACCCGCTGCTGTTCACACCGCAGAAGCGCGTCGTAGCGACCGACCCGGTCGGTGCGCTCGTGCTGCGGCTGGCGGCGGCGGGCATCGCGTACTACGCCGCGCACACCAACCTCGACGCGGCCCCGGCGGGCGTCTCGTTTGCGCTCGCCGAGCAGCTGGGCATCGAAAACCCGCAGTTCCTCGTGCCACAACCCGATGCGCTCGTGAAGCTGGTCACGTTCGCACCCCGCGACGCCGCCGACGCCGTCCGGGCAGCGATGGCCGAGGCGGGAGCTGGGCAGATCGGCGACTACGACGCCTGCGCTTTCGTCTCGGAGGGCACGGGCCACTTTTGTCCGAATGCCCGCGCGACCCCCACCATCGGCACGGCGGGCGGCCCGCTCGAATCGGTCGAGGAGCTGCGCATCGAGGCGGAGGTGATGCGGTGGGCCCTGCCGCGCGTCGTCGCAGCGATGACCGAGGCGCACCCCTACGAGGAGGTAGCCTACGACGTCTACGCGCTCGACAAGGCGGCGACGCGTGCGGGATACGGAGCCATCGGCACGCTCCCGGCCCCGCTGCCGCTGGCGGATTTCCTCGCGGTCGTGCGTGCGCGGCTCAACGCGGGTGCGCTGCGCTATGCAGGCGATGACGGAGCGATGATCCAGACCGTGGCCGTCTGCGGCGGCTCCGGCAGCCGGTTCATCCCTCACGCGTTGCGGGCTGGAGCCGACGCGTACGTCACTGCCGACGTGACCTACCACACGTTCTTCGACGTGCTCGATACCGAAGGCCGCTCCACGATGGCGCTCGTCGACGCGGGGCACTACGAGACGGAGCGCGTCACCGAGCAGATTCTGGTCGACTACCTCGGCGCACAGTTTCCGGAGGTAGGCGTCCACCGCACGGATGCGTGGACGAGCCCCATGCGCACGTTCGCCTGACGCTCGTCACCCTCGAACGCACTCTGGCACCGCGTTCGAGGCTAAAATCCCGTAGGTACACCACGGAAAGAGCAGCGCAGCCCGATACGTTGGGAGTTCACCTCCACCCGCCGCTGCTTCCTATTCCATGAGCCAGGCTGCCCGCCTCACCCTGCTCGACTGGGACGACCTCCTACCCCGCCTGCTTCTGTTCGCCGAGCGCCTCCACGGCACCTGGCAGATGCACCGCGCTCCGGGAAGTCCTAGCCCCGAGGACCTCGTGAATGATGCCATCACCGCTGCCTTCGAAGGACGCCGCACCTGGCCATCCGGTGTGGACGCTTACCGATTTCTCAGCGAGGCCGTCCGCAGCCTCGCCTCGAACGCGCTCGCCCGCTCGCGTCTGCAACAGCTCGGCCTTGACCTCGACAGCCTGGCGCTACCCTTCGATGATCCCGCCCAGGTTCGGCTTATCGAAGCCACGATTCTCGATGTCCTCGACGGCGACCAGGACCTGATCACGTTCGCGACGCTGCTCTTCGAAGACCCCCGCCTCAAGCCCCTCGACATCGCCGCGCTCATAGACCGGCCGATCCGCGAGGTCCGCAACATCAAGCGCCGCTTCCACCGACGCATGGCCGACTGCCTCGGACCCGACGGAGGCGATCTCCCCGCTGCACGTCGGGCCCGGTCGCACGCGACGTAGCTTTCCGTCACGGATTCGTTCGTCTTTCCCCTCCCACATGCCTGCCACGCCCCCGTCTTCATCTCCGTCCGAGGATCTCCCTGGGGGCGAGGGTATGCGTGGCCCTCGCGACGAGCCGACTGGCACGCCCGCCCCTGCGCCCGAGCAGCGGCGACTCGCCGCGACGTGGGTAGCGCAGCGGCTCGCTCAGTTTGACGACGACGATGCCCCAAGCGTCGGGGACCGCACGATTGCCGCGCTGCCGATCCAGGAGGTCCGTGCCCGCCTAGCGGATCCTGAGGCTATCGCATCGCTGCAGGCACGACTGCATGCCCTGCGTGCGCAAGCCGGATGCTCCCACTCGGAGCAGGGAGACGATAGCTCTGGAGCCAGATCCCCCAGAGACGGGGCTCCCCCGCCTGAGCCGGACGCTGCGTAGCGGCAGCCTTTACTAGGACGCTACTGAGGTGGGCGAAGCTAGGATAGGAAGAGCGTCGAGCACGGCTGGCTCCTGCATGCGCCGCGCGACGCCTGTGATAAACTGGCCGATGTGGTGCCCATCGACGAGGCGGTGGTCCAGCGTGACGGAGAACGCCGCGATGGTGCGGATGGTGACGGCCCCGTCCACGACGACCGGCTTCGGATGCGGCTCCATGAGCCACACGACGCTCGTGCCTTGGGCTGCGGGCACGAGGGGGCCATTGACGGAGACGCCGCGGACGCTTGGCGCGGGGCCGCCGGGTCTGTAGCGTCCCACTTCGGACAGAACCACGGTGCCGAAGCTCTCGGGAGCAAGGTCGAGCCTGGGCAGCGCGAAGCCGAAGCCGTGCGAAAGCCTGCGGATCGCTCGGAAGAGGGGGCGGCGCAGCGTCCACGGCAGCCGCGCCAGGGTGTACGAGCGCTGGAGCGAGCGCTGCCCCTCTGGCGTGCGCAGCCGCGCGACCCCTGCCCGGGAGGCCACAGCGAGATCGCGCGCGGCACGGCGGTGGGCGTTGGCAAGCCGGATCGCAGTGAGCGCGTTGGCACCGGGCACCTTGGCCGTGAGCAACACATCAAGGCTCCGCTTCGGACGCACGCGCCCACGCCGGAGATACGTGTTCATCGCAGGCACGTCCTCGGCGATGGTGCGGGCGATGGCTGCTGCGACGAGGTGGAGCAGCCCCATCGGCACACCCGGCGGACGGTGCTCGCGGAGGTACGCCAGCGCTTCGGTCACGTCCAGGTCCCCCGTCACCGATACCCGCGCGTCCGTCGCCGGAGCGAAGACGGCGGCCGCCATGCGACGCCAGAGCGCATCGAGCGGGTTAGCCGGGGCCGCAGGCGTGCCCTGCGAGGACGTGGAAGGGGCCATGCAGCGAAGCTACGGCAACGGCGGAGGCACACAACGAAAACAGCCTGCCGGTGCTGAGACAGGCAGGCTGCGTGCGAACGGCGTTCGCAGCGGAGGGGGAGGGATTCGAACCCCCGGTACGCAAAGCGCACAACGGTTTTCGAGACCGCCCCGTTCAACCACTCCGGCACCCCTCCGAGGTTCGATACGGGTCCGTGACCTACATCGCGTCGTGTTTGGACAGAGGGGAAGTATACGGCGAAGCCGCAAGGCGTTCCACTCCGGGCCGTCGAAGATTGCCCAAAGCGCCCCTGCGGCCGTGTCCGGTGCCCCGGTGCTACGCCCCGCCGAGGTGCGCAGCGAGCTCGTCAAGCGTCCACGCATCCGCGACGTGGTGCGGCCCGATGCCCTCCCGCCGCAGCGCGACGAGGTGCGCGCCGTAGCCAAGCGCCTGCCCCAGATCGTGAGCCAGGCTGCGGATGTAGGTCCCCTTCGAGCATCCCACGCTGAAATCGAGGTCGAGGGTGTCGGGAATGACCCGGCGTGGCGACGCGAGCGTAAACGAGGAGACCGTCACCCGACGCGGCTCAATGTCCACGTCCTCGCCGCGACGAGCCTTCTTGTAGAGCCGCTCCCCGCCCTTCTTGATCGCCGAGAAGACCGGCGGCACCTGCTCGATGTCCCCAACGAACTGCTTCCGCGCCGCCTCGACTTGCTCGGGATTCAGGATCCCTGGCACGGAAACCCGCACGTCGATGTCGGTTTCGGCGTCGTACGAGGGGGTTGTCTGACCGAGCCGAAGGGTGCCGGTGTAGGTCTTCGGCAAGCCCATGAAGTGGTCCTGCTGCCGCGTCGCCGCCCGCCTGACGAGGCAGATCAACAGCCCGGTCGCCATCGGGTCGAGCGTCCCAGCGTGACCAATCTTCTTGATCCCGAGCAACCGCCGTAGCCGCCGGATGACCCCGAACGACGTAAGACCTTGGGGCTTATCGATGAGTAGCCCATAGCCCGGCTCCGTAGGGATCGACTGCGTGCGTGTGACGAGAAGAAGCGACACCGGTGCGGGGCGATGCAGGCGTGGTGGATGGAGAGAAGCGGTCGGGAAGGTACGCGCATCGCGGCGGCGCAGCCGCTCCCCTGCTCTCCGCCCCTACTCTCCTCAGGCACGACGCCTACGCAGCCACAGGTACAGCCACGGCGACAGGTGCTGACGCCGGGATCGGATGGAGCACGGGACTCATCGACTGCTGCGTAGACACGCCCCGCACAGGCAGGCGTTGCTCGACCTCAGCCACGTGGCTCCGGTGGACGGCGAGGACATCGTGGCTCCAGCCGTTGCCACCACCTGACCGCGTCACGAAGTTCGAGAGCGCGTGGCGTGGCAGGTTGTAGAACACGTAGCCTTGGCCCTGGAGAATCTGGACGGCCTCATCGTTGCCCCCGTGGTGACCGGCGCGGTTGAGTTCGAGGAGCACAGCGTGCGGCCCGACGCGGTCGAAGAACGCCGCGGCCCCACGCAGCACGGTAGGCTCGAAGCCTTCGACATCCATCTTGACCAAGCGTACCGTACCGATTCCCACGCGCTCGAAGTAGGCAGACGCGTTCACGACGGGCACACGGACCCGCTCACCCGTAGCCCCGGCCTCGACGACGAACGACGCCGCGCCATAGTTGTGACTGGGGATGAAGAGGTCGAGGTCGCCTGCCTCCTCGCCGAGTCCGAGGTGGTGGATGCGCAGGTTGCCGAGGCGGTTGGCGCGCATCGACGCCTCCATGAGCGCTACGAGGCGCGGCTGCGGCTCGAAGGCGTGCACCTGCCCGCGCGGCCCGACCAGGCCCGCCGCGTAGTGCGACACCAGCCCAAGGTTGGCGCCGATGTCGAGCACCGTGTCGCCAGGGCGGAGCAGCCGACGGAGCACCCAAGTCACCTTCGGGTCGAGGTCGCCGAAGTAGTACACCGCTCGGCCGACGAAATCGGAGAGGGGTACCTGGAGCCACATCCCGTTGCGCAGCCGTGCCGCGCCGATGCCGTCGCCCTGGCTGGCCCACCGGCAGAGTCGCGTGCGCGCCAGCTTGCCGCAGCCTGTTTGCAGGGGATAGAGATGGCCGAGCGCGGATAGGCCGCGGCGTAAGACGGGTCGGAGCATGTGCCGGGGGTGGTAGGTGAGGAAGCCCCCTCGAACAAACGCAACGCCAAAAAGCGACACGCTCCGGCACGCGCTCGGCGCTGAGGTCGCTTCTCCCCATTTACCGGGCCTCCGTGTCACGCTCAGGTAACACGGGCCCCATGTCAAGTTTGAGACACGCTCGTTCTCGTCTGAGGTGTTTCGATCTCACGCGGTAGAATCGTGCCCGTGTCGCACCGATTCCTGCGATGCCCGCTGATTCAACGACGCCCCACCCGCTGATTCATGCGGCACGCCGCCTGCGTAGGCCGACAGCCAGCTACCCGACGTCTTGTCATGCTCCAGTCAGCGCACGCCCAACACGCAGCACGGTCGCCTCCTCGAACCAGCGTCCGAGGAGTTGTACGCCCACAGGCAGCCCCGCTGCTTCGTGCTCATCAGGCAGCGGTGCGGACGCAGGAACGACGAGGCCCGGCACCCCGGCTAGGTTGGCCGAGACAGTGTAGACATCGGACAGGTACATCGCCAGCGGATCCTCGGCGTGGGAGCCCAGGGGGAAGGCTGGCCCAGGCGTAGCAGGCGTCAGTAGCACATCGCACTGCGCGTATGCCGCCTCGAAGTCGCGGCGGATGAGCGTGCGGACACGCTGGGCCTTCTCGTAGTAGGCGTCGTAGTAGCCCGCCGAGAGCACGTACGTCCCGAGCAGGATGCGCCGCTTCACCTCAGCGCCGAATCCCTCGGTGCGACTCTGGGTGTAGACATCGTCGAGCGATGCACCGGCTGGCAGGGCAGCACGGTGGCCGTAGCGGACCCCGTCGTAGCGTGCGAGGTTGCTCGATGCCTCGGCTGTGGCGAGCACGTAGTAGGTCCCAATCGCAGCGTTCGTGCGTGGAAGTGCTACCTCGACAAGCGTAGCTCCGAGTGCTTCGAGGCGAGATGCCTCGGCCTCGATGCGCTGGCGGATAGCTGGGTCGAGGCCGTCGGCATAGTACTCTCGCGGCAAGCCGATGCGCACGCCGTCTAGGTCGCCCGAAGCCACCGGGGCATAGGCTTCGACCGGCTCATGCGCACAGGTCGCGTCGTTGGGGTCAGCCCCAGCCATCGCTTGCAGGAGGAGTGCAGCGTCGTCCACCGTGCGGGTGAGCGGGCCCACGCAGTCGAGCGACGAGGCAAAGGCGACGAGGCCGAAGCGGCTCACGCGGCCGTAGGTGGGCTTGAGCCCGACGACCCCGCAGAAGGCGGCGGGTTGGCGGATCGAACCGCCGGTGTCGCT
>JBCDFO010000138.1:0-11199 GCA_039177895.1 Bacteroidota bacterium | reverse complement strand
GTCGCCGTCCCACCGCCGAGGTCCAGCCAGCCAACCTCGCCCTGCACGTAGCCCCCCCCGCCCTGTCCGTTGCTGATGGCCCACCGCAGCGCGGCCTCCGTCGCGACTTCCCGCAGCGAGTCGAGGCCTGCGACGGCGCTGCCGGTGCGGCCGAGGTTCCACGTCCGGTTGAACTCGACGGCGCGCACGCGGTCGAACGTCTCGAAGCGCGCCTGCCGCAGCCGCCGCTGTACGCTGCCCGAGACTGTCCCAAAGCCGACGGCGAGCGAGTCGAGGCGCAGCCCGGCGACGTAGGCCTGCCCATCGTTGTCGCCGTCGTCCACGTCAGAGAGCGTGTTGAGGTCGCGCGCTGAGCCCGCCCACTCGCCGAACACTTCGACGCCGGGCACGACAGTCACGCGGCCCGTCAGGTCCACGAGCCGCTGTGACTCGGGCTTCGGGAGGCGGCGCAGCGGGACATAGTCGCCGCCCGTCCCCACCCACTCGAAGAGGATGCCGCTGATGCCTTGGTTGCTCCGGCGGTAGTGGCCCGCGCCAGGCGCGACGCGCGTGAAGCGGACGCGGAAGACGGGGCTGTCGCCGGGCCGCGCGGGGACGAAGACGGGGATTGTCTGCCCGTTGAAGGTCGTGTCTTGCTGGGCGTAGAGCGCGAAGTTCTCGTCCTCCTCGAACGGCACGGGCGTCGCGCCGGAGATGAAGAGGTCAGCGTCGCCCGCGATGGCGATGCTGTCGAGGTCAGCCTCCGTGAGCCCGAGCTCGTCGCCGAAGGCCGCGCCGTCGGCCTCGCGCAGCACCGTCACGCCGAGCGTCGCGCGGGGCTTGGCGCGCAGTCCGCGTCCGGTCTGCCCAAAGCGCATCTCCGCTTCGGCTCCGATGAGCGTGCGCGCGAACTCGGTGATCGTGTACTCGAAATCGACGGTGAGGCGGCGCTCGGTGGTGATGAGCGTGCGCGGCGTGAAGGTGACCTCGCCCGTCGCGTAGTCGATGACGTAGTCGTTGGCCTCGCCGCGCGTGAGCAGCCGCCCGTCGAGGTAGACGCGCTCGCTCCCGGCGATGACGATGATGAAGGCCTCGCCCTCGCGCCCCGAAAGGCGGTATGGCCCCTGCACACCCTCGATGGCGACGAGGTCCTGCGACTGGAAGAGCCCGCGCGTGACGGCCCCGGCCACGGTCACGTCGGCCCCCGCGAACGCGCCGCCGAACGCGCCGGGCACCTTCGCGGAGAGCGCTGCGCCCTGGAGCCGCCGCCGGAACGTGGCGAACTCGGTGCCGGAGAACGCCAGGTCCACGTCGCCGAGGCGCGCCTGGCCGCGATCGGTGTCGAGCTGGATGTAGACGCGGTCGAGCTCGCTCAGCCGCTGCGTGGTGCCCTCGGGCTGGATGGGCGTGTTCTCGTCGGTGAGGACGGCCTGGACGCGCACGCCGTCCGCGATCTCGCCCTGGAGCTCCATCCGCAGCCCCGACTCGACGGACACGTCGCGGTTGCTGCCCGCCGTGACGCCGCGCGAGATCGAGCCGCGCCGCCGCAGCCGGCTCTCGGCGAAGACGGGCTCGCCCCCGGTTCGCTCCGCCTCGACGATGCGTACGGGCCCTGCCCTTGCGTCCCCGCTGTCCGCCTCCACGACGATGCGACGCCGCGCGTAGAGCGGATCGAGCGTGAAAGGCAGCGTCCGGTAGACCGCCACGAGCCGCGCGCCGGGGTTGGGCGTGTAGCCGAGGTCGAGCACGAGCGCGCCCGTCGCGACATCGAGGCGGTAGGCCGCGCTATCGAGCGGGACGCCGTCGAGGGTGAGTTGCACCGAGCCCGGGACGATGCCGGGCCGGAGTGCGAGCGTCATGTCCGGCTCGCTGAGAATGAGCGTGTCTCGGATCGCGCCCAGGTCGCCGCGTACGATCTCTTGCGCCGCGCTGGGCGCCGCGCACAGAAGCGGGAGGAGGAACAGCCAGCAGAGCCGGGACGCCATGCCCTGAATGGGAAAAGCCCTCAGCGGGTCGGGTGCGGAATCGAGCGGACGTAGCGAGGGGCAGCGGCGCAGACGATGGCGGATGGAACGGCGAACCGGGCTAAGGAAACGTACACGGACGGCGCGGCGGTGTGCAAGACGCGTACCGGTCCGCGTACCTGGTGCGTCACCTCAGCCGCACCGCTTCCAGCGTCGAATCGCCGTCGGGCAGCGCCACGTAGTCGGTGCGCCGCGGGTCGGCGTGCACCTCGATGGCGTCGATCTGCCGGACGCCGTGCAGGCTGTTGTCGTCGTGCAGGACGACTTGGTAGAGCGTGTACGCCAGCGCGTGCAGCAGCGCTACGAGCCGGTCCTGCCGCTCGACGCGGAAGCGGTGGTCGGCGGAGTAGGCGGGGAGGATCTCCACGAGCACGGCGGGGCGCTGCGCGTTCAGAAACGCCTGCGCGGCTTCGAGGATGTCCACCTCCAGGCCCTCCGCGTCTACTTTCAGCACGCCCACCCGGTCTATGCCCGCGGCGGCGAGTCCGGCTTCGAGCGTGAAGACGGGTACCACCTGCGTTCGGTGGACTACCTCGTCCGGGCGGAAGGCGGCTGTGAGCGACGCCCCGACGCCCGCGTCCTGGTCGTCGTAGAAGTGGAGCGCCGCGAGTTCGTTCTGCGCGCCCACGCCGACGGGCACGAGCGTACAGCCAGGCAGTGCGTTCGCCTCGATGAGCTTGGTCACGTAGTAGGCGCTCGCTGGGTTGGGCTCGAAGCCGACGTACGGCACTGCGGGCGCGACGGCCTTCGCCTTGAGGAGCGTCTGCCCCACGTTCGCGCCGATGTCCACGAACGCGCCCGGGTGGCTGGGCAGCAGCAGCCGCAACGCGTCCACCATCCACTGCTCCCGCATCCCGACGTTTACGAGCCCCATCCCGTGGATGAGCGGGACGCGGTACGTCCGCCCGGCCACCGTCGTCGAAAGCGTGGGATTGGCCGCGCGGACGAGGCGGCTGTGCTTCAGCGGGCGCAGCACCGAGCGGGCCGCGCGGGCGATTCGGTCTCTCATACGCCCTGCGCGCCGCGCGTGGACTGGTAGCGCGCGTAGCCCTGCTCGGCGACGTCGAACCAGCGCCGCGACGCCTGCTGGAACTGGCGGTAGCCGTCGTAGACCGCGCGGTAGGTCGGGTTGGCGGCGGCCGTCTCTTCGAACATCGCCGTGGACGCCTCCTCGGCAGCCGTCATGATGGCCTCGGAGAAGGGGCGGAGCGCCACGCCCTCGTCGAGCAGCCGGGCAAGCGCGGCCGGGTTCTGCGCGTCGTACTCGGCCAGCATCCGCGCGTTGGCCTCCGCGGCGGCGACCTCCAGTGCGGCCTGGTAGCTTGCAGGAAGGGCGTCGTACTCCGCCTGGTTGACGTAGAACGAGAGCATCGCCGAGGGCTCCCACCAGCCCGGGAAGTAGTAGTTTGTCGCCACCTTGAAGAAGCCGAGCTTCTCGTCGTCGTAGGGCCCGATCCATTCGGTCGCGTCGATGGCCCCGCGTTCGAGCGCCTGGAAGATCTCGCCGCCCGCGAGCGTGAGCGCGTTGACGCCGAGGCGGTCCATCACCCGCGCGCCGAGGCCAGGGATGCGCATCTTGAGCCCCTGCAGGTCGGCCATCGTCTCGACAGGGTCCCGGAACCAGCCGCCCATCTGGACGCCCGTGTTGCCGCCGGGGAAGCTGCGGATGCCGAAGTCGGCGAGCAGGCCGCGCGTGGCATCGAGGCCGCCGCCGTCGCTCATCCAGGCGTTGTGCTGCCGCGCCGTCATGCCGAACGGCACACCCGTCTCGAAGGCGAGCGCCTCGTTCTTGCCGAGGTAGTAGTAGCCCGCCGTGTGCCCGATGGCGACAGTCCGGTTCTGCACCGCGTCGAGGACCTGGAGGCCGGGGACGAGCTCGCCCGCCGGGTAGGCGCGGATCTGGAAGCGCTCTTCGGTGAGGGCACTCACGCGGTCGGCGAGGTGCTCGGCGGCGCGGTAGATGATCTCAGCGGAACGCGGGAAGCTCGACGCGAGCCGCCAGCGGACGCGCTCGGCGGTCTGCACGGCAGGCGCATTCGCTTCAGCAGGGTTGCCCGTGCAGGCAGCGCCAAGGGCAGCGCCCGCGCCGAGGACGGGGGCATCGCGGAGAAAACGGCGGCGGTCCATGCGGGAAGCGGTAGGTGGGGGAGGACCGCCCAAGGTGCCCCCAGCGAGGCCTCCGTGTCAAGCGGTGTGCCCCATCGTGTCAGCCGTCGCCGGTCCGGTTCCAGCGCCGATATTTGGTCCGTCCCTGTCTCGTCCGTTCTCCTCGTCGTGCTCGCTCGCTCCTCGTCCCGTCCCCGATGGCTTCCCCGCGCGGCCAGCTTAGTCGTGGTCGTAGGCATCGTGGCGGTCGTCGTGATTGTCACGCTCGCCCAGGCATTCGAGCTCGACCGGTTCTTTGTGCCGAAAGAACTGGTGCTTCACGTTACTGCTGGCATGTCGGCGCTACTCGTGCTCGGTGCGGTGCGGCACCTCCGCGTGACGTGGGTTGACCTCGTACTGGGTGCCTTCCTCCTTGCAAGCGCGGCTTCGGCGCTGCTCGCTACGAACGCGTGGGCGGGGACGCGGGTGCTCGCGCTCAGCGTGTCGGGGGTGCTGCTCTTCTGGGTCGGACGCGTGCTCGCCGATGAGGGGCTGGGGCATGTCGTGCTGCGTGCTGCGGGCGTCGGGGTTGTGCTGGCTTCGGTCCTGGCGTTGCTGCAGGCCTACGGGATCGAGAGTGCCTTTTTCGCGACGAACCGGTCCCCGGGAGGGACGCTCGGCAACCGCAACTTCGTGGGACACTTGGCTGCGTTTGGCCTGCCGCTGCTGCTGTGGCCGGTCGTGGTGGCCGAGCGCTGGCGGAGCGCCCTGGTCAGCCTCGCGGGCGTCGTGCTCGTGGTCGGTATCCTCGTGCTGACGCGCTCGCGCGCAGCCTGGCTCGGAGCCGCAGGCGTGATGGCCGTGATGACGCTTGGCCTGCTGCTCGCTTCAGCCCTGCGGCGGCCTGCGACGCTGGGGCGGATGGTCGTCGTGCTCGCGCTGGCCGTGGGTAGCGCCGGGGCGGTCACGGTGCTCCCCAACGCCCTCGACTGGCGTAGCGACGCGCCCTACCTCGAAACGGCGCAGGGCGTGCTGAACTACCAAGACGGGAGCGGACGGGGCCGACTCCTGCAGTACCAACGCAGCCTCGCGCTCGTCCGCGCCGCGCCCGTTCTCGGCGTCGGCCCCGGCAACTGGTCGGTGACCTACCCCGGCGTCGCGCCGCCCGGCGACCCCTCGATGTCGGGCAGCCGTGCAGGGATGACCTCCAACCCTTGGCCGAGCAGCGATGCAGTAGCGCTCGTGGCGGAGCGCGGGGTGCTCGGGACGGTGCTGTGGCTGCTCTTCGCCGCCGTGGTGCTCGGGGCGACCTGGCGAGCCCTCCGCCGCGCCACGGACCCCAGCGACGCGATGGCTGCCGTTGTGCTGCTCGCCGTGGGTGCTGGCGTCGTCATCACGGGTGCCTTCGACGCGGTGCTGCTGCTAGCCTGGCCCGTGCTGATCGTAGCGGTGGTCGTGGGCGTGCTGTTCCCGGCGGACCAGGCACAGTCGGTGTCGATGCCCGGTTGGGTGCCTGTGCTCGCGTGCGCCGTACTCGTCGCGCTGTCAGCCGCTGGGGCCGTGCGGAGCGCTGGGCAGTGGGCGGCGATGGATCGCTACCAGGCCGACGCCGGGCGTGACTCGCTGGAGCGCGCGGCCCAACTCGATCCGGGGAACGTACGCGTGCACCTCCGGCTGGCGCAGCGGTCGCGCGGCGCGGCGCGATGCCCCCATGCGCAGGCCGCCGTGGCGCTCTACCCTCACGCCGAGGAGGCGCAGCGCCTAGCTGCGCGGTGTCGGTAGCGACTGCTCAGCAACAAGCGTCTGCCCAGCGACAGGAGCACCCGCCCGGCGAAGCGGGTCGGCTACGGCTGGTCGGTAGGTGACTCAGCCGGGGTCGGGCCAGCCAGCACCGTTCCATCGGGCCCCACGACCGTCAGAACCTGGCCGACGCGGCCGAGGCCTCGGAAGAACACCCAACCCAGAACGAGTAGGACGACGGCGAGGAGGAAAAGGCTGAGCAACAGCATGCGAATACCGGTCATCCGGCGGGCAAAGAGGGGGCGCGTCCGTGGAGTCGGATCCGTGGCGGAGCACGCCTGGAGTGTGCAGGTCTTCCTACGAGGCAGCAGACCGCCCGATGCAGGTCTCGGCCGCTGGAAGCCGTTCCTGAACAGAGAGATCACAACAAAGCGCTTCCGGGTGTAGCCTGCAGGCGATAGGTCCCTGCTGGTGGGGCACGCGCAGGCCGACACCGGCGTCGAACGCGTTCCATGTGGGCGCGGGCTCCGGACACCCATACGGTCTGGCACGCCGTTGGAGGGCTTCGACGACGACGACTGTGCCTGCCCACGAGTGCGCGGCCGGGAATTCTCGGCCCTTGCCCGGACTGCCGCGTATCCTGTGGGCTTGCTGTCCTGAGAGCACCGCCTGCAGCCGCTATGCATCGCGTCAGCCCTGCCCGCCTAAACTGATCGGAAGAATCCAGCCCGAGCAATGATTATCAACCACACCTACAAGTTCATCTTCATAAAGACGCGAAAGACGGCGGGGACCAGCGTTGAAATCCTGCTGTCCAAGTTTTGCGATGCGAACGACATCGTGACGCCGATCTCGGAGAAGGATGAAAAGACGCGCCGCGAACTCGGCTTTCAGGGCCCCGTCAACTACGGGGTGGAGACGAAGTACTACCGCAAAATCGAGTGGGCGCGGACGATCCGGCAGCGGCGGCGGCGCGAGTTCTACAACCACGCCCCCGCCGAGTTTATCCGCGACCGCGTGTCTGAGGAGGTGTGGAACAGCTATTTCAAGTTCACCATCGAGCGGGACCCGTATGACCGGGCGATCAGCCAGTACTACTGGCGGACCTCAGAGCCTCGGCCTAGCATCGCCACGTACCTGAACGAGGCCCCGCTCAAGCTGGTGTCCAACTGGCCGGTGTACACGATCAACGACCACCTAGCGGTAGACCACGTCGTGCGCTACGAGCGCCTCAACGAGGATCTGCAGGTCGTGAAAGAGCGGCTGGGCCTCCCCGGGGACCTCGAACTGCCGCGCGCCAAGGGGACGTCCCGCACGAACCGGGACCACTACAGCAAGGTGCTGGACGCCGAGGCGCGCAAGCGCGTCGAGATCGCCTGCGCCAAAGAGATCGCGGCGCTGGGATATCGCTGGACGGAGCAGTAAGCGCGTCTGATCGCGCTGGTGCCGACTACCCCGCTGTCAGGCCGCCGTCGAGCGCCAGGGCGTGGCCCGTGACGTAGGCGGCGGCGTCCGATGCCAGATACGCGATGGCGGCGGCGACCTCGTCGGGGTGGCCGAGGCGGCGCGCGGGGATGCGCTTCGTGAGTTGCGCCAGCGTCTGTCCCAGCTGACGCAGGCCGTCGTCCACCATCGGCGTGTCGGTGAAGCCGGGGCAGACGGCGTTGACGCGCACGCCCGTCCGCGCGACCTCCAGCGCCGCCGTCCGCGTCAGTCCCACGACCGCGTGCTTGCTCGCGCTGTACGGCGCGTGGAACGGAAAGCCGCCCAGCCCGGCTGCGCTGGCTACGTTGACGATGCACCCGCGTCCCGCCTCGACCATCGGTCCGAGCACGGCTTGCATCCCGTGCACGACGCCCATGACGTTCACCTCGAACACCCGCCGGAAGGCGTCTACGTCGATGGCGGCGAGCGGCAGCACGGGCCCTTCGATACCGGCGTTGTGTACGGCCACGTCGAGTCGTCCGTGCGCGTCGAGGATCTGCGCGACGAGCGCTCGGCAGGCGTCGGCGTCCGTCACGTCGCCAGGCACGAACGTCGCCGAGCCGCCCGCGGCCTCGATCTGCGCGACGGTCTCGGCCCCGCCCGCCTCGTCGATGTCGGTCACAAACACGGCAAAGCTGTCGGCAGCGAGGCGGAGGGCCGTGGCGCGGCCAATGCCGGAGGCCGCGCCGGTGACGTAGGCGGTTCGCATGGGCTTGGGTCGAAGGTCGAAGGTCGAAAAGGTGCTGCAACGAGTGCGGAGCGTCAAGCCAGATCGCCGGTTCGCCGGCTCCCCGATTCGCCGGCCCTTACCGCACCGCATACTTGCCGATGGTGGCGAGGATCTTGTACGACGCGCCGAGGGTGCCGCGCACGGTGCCGGTGATCTTCGAGACGCCGATGCGGCGGCGGTAGCTGACGGGGACCTCGGTGCAGCGCAGGCCCTGCTGCAGCGCCTTGATCTGCATCTCGACCGTCCAGCCGTAGGTCGTGTCCTCCATGCCGAGCGCGTCGAGGGCCGTGCGGCGGATCGCGCGGAAAGGGCCGAGGTCGGTGAAGCGCCCGCCCCAGATCACGCGCATCAGCCCGCAGGCCAACCTATTCCCGAAGACCGCCTGCGGCAGCATCGCGCCGGGCTCCACCATGCCGCGCGGGCGCCCGGCCATCCGTGAGCCGATCACGAGGTCCGCCTCATCGCGCTCGATGGGACCGAGGAGCTGCGGGAGTTCGTCAGGGTGGTCGGAGTAGTCGCCGTCGAGGAAGACGATCACGTCAGGCTTCGCCTCGTCGGGCAGCGCATCGACGTAGGCGAGGCCGCGCAGGCACGCCGAGCCGTAGCCGCGCCGGTCCTCGCGCACTACCGTCGCCCCCGCCGCGCGTGCGTTCGCCTCCGTCTCGTCCGTCGAGGCGTTGTTGATGACCACCACCTCGTCCACGCGGTCGGCGGGCAGGTCGGCGATCACCTTGCCGATGGAGCGCGCCTCGTTGAAGGCGGGGATGAGGACGATTGTTCGCATTTATGATTTTCGATGTATGATTTGGGATTGGTGCTCAAAAGTTGTGTCGAGATAAAATCATACATCGACAATCTGCAATCCTAAATCTCTCAGGGCGTCGCCGGTGAGGCGCATCGTCGTCCAGTCGCTCATCGGTGTGGCCCCGAGGCGCTCGTAGAAGTCGAGTGCGAGCCGGTTCCAGTCGAGCACCTGCCAGTCCAGACGGTGCGCGCCGCGTGCGACGGCGTCCTGCGCGACGGCCTGGAGCAGCGCGTAGCCGTGGCCGTGGCCCCGCGCCTCGGGCCGGACGTAGAGGTCTTCGAGGTAGAGCCCCCAGTTGTCGCGAAAGGTCGAGTAGATGGCGAAATAGATCGCGAAGCCGACCGGCTGTCCCGCGTCGTCCTCAGCGAGGAGCGCGTGGAGCGGCGGCGAGGCGTCAGGAGCGAGCTTCGCACGGAGATCGTCGGCCGTGGCGACAACCTCGTGGCGCAGCTTCTCGTAGTCGGCGAGGGCGCACACGAGGTCGTGGAGCGTGTCGGCATCGGCAGCCGTGGCGCGACGGACAGGCATGGCTGGAGGCAGTGGGGTGCGAGCGTGTGGAGAAGGATAGCGAACTGGGAAATTTCGGAGCCAGGACGACCACGAATTCGTTGGGCAGAGGCACGAGGTCCTGACGTGCTTACGTGCACGGCGACACGGCCCCACTGCAACACCGAACCCCGCCCCTCATGCGCGCCCTCCGCTTCCACACGACCGGCCGTCCCGCCGAGGTGCTGCGCCTCGACACGCTGCCCGACCCCGAGCCTGGTCCTGGCGAGGTGCGCGTCCGACTCACGCATCGGCCTATCAACCCGGCAGACTTGCTCGAAGTGCGCGGGCGCTACGGGACCGTGCCCGATCTCCCGGCGGTAGCGGGGCACGAGGGGGTCGGCGTTGTGGACCGCATCGGCGCAGGCGTGCCAGAGGCGGCGCTCGGGCAGCGTGTGGTGCCGCTCGACGCCGGGCCTACGTGGCAGACGCACCTCGTGGCCCATCCACGTGGTCTGCTCGGCGTCCCCGATGGTGTTCCCAACGAAGCGGCGGCGCAACTCTTCGTCAACCCGCTCACGGCGTGGCTGCTGGTGGAGCACGTTGGGCGGCAGCAGTACGGGAGGCTACCCGAAGGCGCGTGGCTCGTGCAGTCGGCGGGGGCGACGACGGTGGGGCGGCTCGTCGTGCAGCTCGCACGACAGGCGGGGGCGCACAGTGTCAGCCTCGTGCGGCGAACGTCGGATGTCGCCCTGCTCGAAAGTCTCGGGGCCGATGCCGTGGTTGTCGTGGAGGAGGCATCTGTCCCGAAGGCCATCCGTGCACAGATCCGAGCCGCGACCGGAGGGGCCCCGATTCGCCTCGGCATCGACGCGGTGGGCGGGGCGACGGGCGCGCTGGTGGCGTCGGCGCTGGGCGAGGGGGGCGTGCTGCTGTCGTACGGCGTCCTCAGCGGCCAGCCGCTCCCGCTCGACATCGGGCGTGTCATCTTCCGACAGCTGACCGTGCAGGGCGTCTGGCGGACGCGCTGGTTCGCGACCGCCCCGCGTGCTGTCAGCCGGGCCGCGCTCGTCTACCTCGCCGATCTCATCGCGAGGGGTATCCTCACCCTTCCGGTGGCGGGGACCTACGACCTCGCCGAGATCGACGATGCGCTCGCTCGCCAGGCGCAGTCGGGCCGACGTGGTAAGGTGCTCTTGACCGGCTGAGTGCCGACGTTGCGGCGTTACCGTTTGGGGAGAGCGACCGCCAGCGCGGCCTCAGCCCGCTGCACGAGCGAGTGCTGGGTGCCGAGAAGGTCACGCAGCGGCGGGACGTACTCCACGAGTATCGCCTGGCCTTCGCGCTGCTTCGCGGGGGCGTCCTGCCCGACGAGGATCAGCCCAAGCACTACGTGCGCATCGACGACGGCCTGGTGGTCGGGCTCGAGGTGGCGGCGGAGCCCATCGAGCGCGAGGCGAGCGTTGCGCTCGGCCTCGGCGTCGTCGCCGCGCAGGTGCGCTACCGAGGCGCGCTTCATCAGCAGGTCGGCCTGGCGCGGGTGGTCCGGCGCATAGGTCGCCGCAAACACGGGCTCGACCGCGTCGAGGAGGGCCTCGGCCTCGTCGGGTTGCCGCTGCGCGATGAGCAGCGTGGCGAGCCGCACTCGGTCCCCTGCGACGTACGGGTGATCGTCGCCGAGCGCGGCCAGGTCGATGCGGAGCGCCTCGCGGTAGGCGGCCTCCGCCTCGGGGTAGCGCTCCTGCGCAAAGTGCAGCGCGCCGAGGTTGAGGACGGTCGCTGACATGTCGGGGTGGGTGTCGCCGAAGAGCGCCCGCTGGATCCGCAGGGCTTCCTCGTACGCGGCTTGCGACTCCCGGTAGCGC
>JBCDFO010000137.1:0-11208 GCA_039177895.1 Bacteroidota bacterium | reverse complement strand
GTCGGAGCCCGCGCCGGGCTCGGTGAGGGCGAACGCCGGCAGGTCCTCGCCGCGCGCGAGGCGGGGGAGGTAGTGGTCGCGCTGCGCCTGCGTGCCGTAGTGGATCAGCAGTTCGGCGGGCCCGAGCGAGTTGGGCACCATCGCCGTGATGCCGAGCGTGGGCGAGCGCGAGGCGAGCTTCTCCACGACGGCGCTGTTGGCCGACGGCGAGAGGCCGAGGCCGCCGTACTCCTTCGGGATGATGAGGCCGAAGAAGCGGTCGTCCTTGAGCTGCTGCCAGACCTCCGGCGGGAGGTCGCGGCGCTGCATGATGTCCCAGTCGACGCTCTTGCGGCACACCTCCTCGCACGGCCCATCGAGGAAGGCACGCTCCTCGTCGGTCAGGTCCGGATAGTCCTCCGCGAGGATCTTCGTGAAGTCGGGCTTACCAGAGAACAGCTCGCCCTCGACCCACACGGTCCCGGCGTCGATGGCTTCTTTCTCCGTAGCCGAGATGGCGGGCAGGAAGCCCATCTTGTCCATGAGCCCCATCACCGCACGGGTGAGTTGCTGGCGGATCGGCGGCACGTTGAAGACGAGCACGAGTGCGCCGAAGACGGCGAGCATCCACACGGGTGCGCCGAAGCCGACGAGGCCGGCCGCGCCGACGAGGGCCCACAGCCAGAGCGGGGCCCCGGTGTAGCCGAGTACGAGCAGCACGAGCACGATGGCGGCGAGCGCCGCCCACAGCGGCGGGGCGACGAGGCCGCCCGAGAGCGCTCCGTGCGCTGACGTCCAGAGTGTAGTCCAGAGATCCATGACGAGTAGGGCAAGTGAACAGCGTTAACCACAGCTGCGAAAAAGAAAGCGCCTTCGCTGATCCCGCACCGAAAGCGCTTTTCGCAGTGTTAACAGTGTAAACTCCAGGCCAAGGATTTGTCAAGAGAATTCGAATCTATCTAACTCAAGTTGTGCCCTACCGACAGGCTTCTCAGCATAGAGGATGTAAGGTGTGGGGAGGAAGGCGTAGGGAGTGACAAACGCCCCACACCCTACCCTCCACTCCCTACAGGCCGCCCGAAGCGCCGTGGCAAGCCATAGCACACAACTTTCTAGGAGGCTGCCTGCTTTCCTCGCCAGCGCAGGCTCTGCCGGTTCATCGCACGCACCACCGGTATCCCCCCGTCCCGCATCGCCTCCGCATGGCGCACGGCAGCGGCAAGGTGCTCTTCCGAGAGGTGGCGGTAGGCCGGGCGACGCTCGACGTGATCGTACCACGCGTCCTCGAAGACGTGGTCGAGCGCGACGCGCATGAAGCAGTGGTCGTAACGAATCGGCCAGCCTTCGGCGCGGGCTCGCTCGGGCAGCACCTCGCGCATGAGGTGGAGGTAGCGGGCTTCGAGGTCGGCACGGGACACGGGCAACATCGTAGACGTGAGACAAAGACGGCACGCACTACCGCCGAGAGAGCCGTCCGGGTCCTCCAGACGGCTCTCGGCGTGCGCCGACTCGTGGGGAGCCGGTCATCGCTTGCGGGACTCATCGCTTGCGAAACGAGGCGTCTGGCGTCCCGGTGAAGCAGCCGAGCATGTGTGGGTAGCCGTCGGTGACGAAGTAGCCGTAGGCCCCGTCCACGATCATCCCGTTGCAGGCGTCGAGGTCGCCGCTGCCTTCGACGTAGGCGTAGTCGTCCACGAAGGTGCCGTCGTACGTGCCGCCGGGGCCGTCGGGGCGCGTGCTGCTCTTGAGTTGGTAGCTCGACTGCGCCTTGCGGACGGTGCCGGTGTCGTCCCGGAAGTAGGTGCCGAAGATGGGGAAGCCGTCGGCGGCGAAGCCGATCACAGGCGAGGGTGCGGAGCCGTCGGTGTCGTCGAAGAGCGCTTTCGGGTTGCCGTGGTAGTGGTAGGTCCCGTCGGGCTGCGTGTGGGCGTTGTGGGCGTCGGTGCCGAAGTGGACCGTGCCCATCGGGTCGTAGCGCCAGGGCGTGTCCATGTCGTGGCAGCCGCTGTGGCCGTTGCCGACGCCGTAGCATCCGGCCGCGAGCAGGTCCACCTTCACGCCGTTGAGCAGCACCGCGTTGTCGTAGTCGAGCGAGAGCGCTGTCCGCGTCGCGGCGAAGTCGGGCGTGGCGGTGATGGTGTAAACCTGGTTCTGGGTGCTCACCCGCGTGGCGAACGACCCCGCGTCGTTGAAGTCGTGGTTCGGGATCGCGTTCGAGGTGAACGTGCAGGTCGCGCCGTCCGTCTCGATGGTGAGCGCGCCCTCGTAGGCGCGGTTCTCGGCAAGGTCGGTGGCGTCGGCGCGGTAAGCCTCGACGTAGGACGCGCAGTTGGCGTTCTGGCTCGTGAGGAGCGCGTCGGTGATGTCGATGGCATCCACCGTCTCGAACGCGTCGACGGTGCCGCTATCGGCGTCGCAGCCGCCGAAGACGAAGGGGAGCCAGAGGAGGGGAAGCAGGGTGAAGAGGCGCATGACACAAACCAGGTGAGGAGGATCGACCGGCGAGGGAGGCTGCCGGTCGGAGGACTGCTTGTAGAGTCGGTCACCGCGCTCGTTCGTCTGTGGCGATTCCGTCACGGCCCGATGCCGAACCGGCAGCGGTTGTGTACCTCCGCGTTTCGGTGCGAGACCGCTGCGCTTCCGATCTTCCATGCGTCCGCTCCTTCCTCGCTCTCGGTCCTGCCATGTCCGCCTCCCCCCAGTCCGCCTTCGAGGGCCTCGGCACGTTCTACCTCGGCGCGCCCATCGACCCGACCACGGGCGAACGGCTCGTCGAGCGCCCCGCCGACGCGCCCGTCCTCTACGACGCCGCCGACCTCACCACGCACGCCGCCATCATCGGCATGACGGGCAGCGGCAAGACGGGCCTAGGCATCGGGCTCATCGAGGAGGCCGCGCTCGACCGCATCCCCGTGATCGCCGTCGACCCGAAGGGCGACCTCGGCAACCTGCTGCTCACGTTCCCCGACCTCGCGCCGAGTGACTTCAAGCCGTGGGTGGACGCGCAGGAGGCGCAGCGCCAGGGGCGCTCAACGGAGGAGCACGCCGCCGCGACGGCCGACCTCTGGACGAACGGCCTCGCGAAGTGGGGCCAGGCTCGGGAGCGCATCCAGCGGCTGCGCGACACCGCCGACCTCGCGATCTACACCCCGGGCTCGTCAGCGGGCCTGCCACTCTCGCTACTCAAGTCGTTCGACCCGCCCGGCGACGCGCTTCGGGAAGACGCCGACTTGTGGCGCGAGCGCATCGAGGCCACCGTCTCGGGCGTGCTCGCGCTCGCGGGCGTCGAGGCGGATCCGCTGCAGGACCCCGAGCACGTCTTCCTCGCGCGCGTCGTCGGCGATGCCTGGACGGCGGGGCGCAGCCTCACGCTCGCCGACCTCATCCGCGCGCTCCAGGCCCCGCCGTTCGAGCAACTCGGCGTCCTCGATGTGGACACGTTCTTCCCGGCGCGCGACCGCGGCAAGCTCGCCATGCGCCTCAACGGCCTCCTCGCCTCGCCCGGCTTCGCGGCGTGGGGCGAAGGCGAGCCGCTCGACGTGGCGCGGCTCCTCCACCAGCAAGACGGCACGCCGCGCGTCTCGATCCTCTCCATCGCGCACCTCGGCGAGGCCGAGCGGCAGTTCTTCGTCACGAAGCTGCTCACCGAGGTCATCGCGTGGATGCGCCAGCAGCCGGGCACGGGCAGCCTCCGCGCAATCCTCTACATGGACGAGGTCTTCGGCTACCTCCCGCCGCAGGGCAACCCGCCCACGAAGCCGCTCTTCCTCACGCTCCTCAAGCAGGCGCGCGCCTACGGCCTCGGGCTCGTCCTCGCCACGCAAAACCCGGTCGATCTCGACTACAAGGCGCTCTCGAACTGCGGCACCTGGTTCGTCGGCCGCCTCCAGACCGAGCGCGACAAAGCGCGGCTGCTGGATGGGCTCGAAGGGGCCACGCCGGGCGGCCTCGACCGCAGCGAAATGGACACGCTGCTTTCCGGCCTCGGCAAGCGGCGCTTCCTGCTGCACAACGTCCACGAGTCCGCGCCGCAGGTCTTCGAGACGCGCTGGGTGCTCTCCTACCTCGCCGGGCCGCTCACGCGCACGCAGATCGGGACGCTCATGGAAGGGCGCGAGGAGACGGCGAGTCGGGGAGACGAGGAGACGAAGCCGGTGGTCGCAGGTCCAGCTTCGGCAAGCAATACGGGAGTGGGGGTACGCCCGGCCGTGCCTGGCGATGTACCCAAGGTATTTCTCGCGGCGGCCGGAGGCGCTGACGGTGCTGGGTTGACGTACGTGCCGATGCTGCTCGCGCACGCTGAGGTACCGTTCGTGCGCAAGTCGCTCGACCTCGACCACACGCGGCCATTCACGCTCCTCGCGGAGGTCGATGGCGACGCGCCCGACTTCGAGAGCGCCGAGCCGCTCACCGCGAAGCCTGCCACGGAATCGGGGCCGCGCGACGGGGCCACGTTCGCACCGCTGCCCTCGCAGCTAGCCGAGGCCGGATCGTATGCGAAGTGGGAGCGTGCGCTCAAGCGCTGGCTCCAGCACGAGCGCCCGCTGACGGTCTTCCAGCACAAAGGCCTCAACGCCGTCTCGCAACCGGGTGAGGATGAGCGCGCCTTCCGGGCTCGCCTCGCCGACCTCGCCCGTACCGACCGCGACCGCCGCAAGGCCGACCTCCGCGAACGCTTCCAGAAGAAACTCGACGCGCTGGAGACGAAGATGCGCACTGCCGAGGAGCGGGTCGCGCGCGAGGAGTCGCAGGCCTCGCAGAAGAAACTCGACACCGTCGTCAACGTGGGCGTGTCACTCCTGGGCGCGTTCCTCGGGAGCCGCCGGGTGAGCCGCACGACCGTCAACAAGATCGGGACCGCAGCGCGCAGCGCCGGGCGCATGCGCAAGGAGTCCGACGACGTCGCCCGCGCCGAGAAGAAGCTCGACGACCTCCGCGCGCAGTACGCCGACCTCGACGCGGAGCTGCTGCGCGAGCTCGAGATGGTCGACCTCGACGCGCCGGAGATCCAGCCGCTGGAGACGGTCGAGGTGAAAGCCAAGCAGACCAACATGCACGTCGAGACGCTCGCGCTCGCCTGGGTGCCGTACGCCCGCGACGCCGAGGGGCGTCTCCGTCGTGCGTAGACTGGCGTCTCACCGTACGAGCGTCAGCCGCTGCGTGTGCACTTCGCCGTCGGCCTCGAGCCGCACCACGTAGGGGCCTGCTGGCCGATCTCCCCCGGACCAGGCAGCCTCGTGCGCTCCAGCCGGATGCGGGCCCTCGGCTAGGACCGCGATGCGGCGGCCGAGCAGGTCGTAGACGGCGAGGCTGATCTCGGCGGGCTTAGCGAGGGTGTAGCGCAACGTGGCAGTTCCGGCAACCGGGTTGGGATACACCGGGGCAACGCCGGTCGCGAGCGGGGTGTCGTCCTCAGCATTAACGCCGCCGTTGCGCGCTTCCCACCTGCTGTTGCACCCCGGCGCGTTCTCCATAATGCCTGTCCTGTGCCAAAACAGATCACTGTTTGTGCGCAGAAGCTCACCGATGAACGGCTCGCACTCAGCCAACTGTTTGTTGAACTGCACTTGTAACATCCCATCTACAGAGGTGATGCTCTCTAGACCCGAGAGTGACACCAGTGCATCGTTGTTCTGGATGGCAAGCCGCCCCTCCACCGAGGTGATTCCTTCCAGCCCCGAGAGCGTCACCAGGTCATCGTTGTGTTCGATCCAGAGCTCCCCTCCGATCGAGGTGAGGCGCCCGAGGCTCTCGATCGATGTCACCGCCGTATGCCGGATCCAGAGCCTGCCCTCCACGGAGGTGAGACGCGCCAGACCCTCAATCGACGCGAGCTTCTCGTTCCCCCAGATCTCAAAGTCACCCCCAACGGACGTGAGCGCGTCCAATCCCGCAAGCGATGTCAGCGCGTCATTGGCGAAGATCCCCATATCGCCCCCAACGGAGGCAACCGAGGTGATTCCCTCCAAGCCAGAGAGCGATGTCAGCGCATCATTGAGTCCGATCGAGAGCGACCAATCGACGGACGTGATCTGCTCTAGACCCGAGAGCGACGTCAGCACTGGATTGTCGTAGATCCAAAGCCCTCCAGCGGCCGAGAGGCTCTCTAGACTTGAGAGGGACTCCAACGCGTCGTTCGCATCGATACTTAGCGTATACCTAACTGAGGCGACTCCCTCCAAGCCCGCAAGAGACACGAGCGCATCGTTGTTGCTAATCCGGAGGCCTCCCTCGACGGTGGTGACCCCTTCTAGCCCCGAGAGCGAAACTAATGACCCATTGCCCAGGATCACCACGTCGCCTCCAACGGAGGTTAGGCCTGACAAGCTGGAGAGCGACGCCAATGCCCCGTTGTCTTCGACCAAGAGATCGCTTTTAATCGAAGTAACCCCCTCCAGCCCCGAGAGCAAGACTAAGGCATCGTTGTTGGTAATCTGGAGGTAGCCCTCAATGGCGGTGACCCCTTCCAGCGCCGAGAGAGATTCCAGGGCATCGTTGTTTTCGATCAAAAGAAAGCCGCCGACGATGGTCAGGCGCTCCAGCCCGGAGAGTGACACCAGGTTCTCGTTGTTGAAGATTGAGACTGCCCCCTCAACGGAAGCCAACCCCTTCAGGGCCGAGAGCGAGACCAAGGCATCGTTGTTGTAAATCCGGAGGGAGCCAACGGAAACCAACGCCTCCAGCCCAGAGAGCGACACCAGGGCCTCAGCGTGGCTGATCGAGAGTCCACCCGAAACGGAGGTAAGCTCCGCCAGTCCTGAGAGCGACACTATATCGGAATCACGATCAAATGGAACGTAAATGGTGAGATGTCCCACGACCTCGACACAATCGAACGCGTCCAACTCTGCCTGGGTAGTGAGTTCGAAGTCGCGCTCGCATACCTGCGCCAGGGAAGCTGGAGCCAGTGCCGCCAAAGCCAGGAGAGCGATCGCCCGGAGTGAGGAGGAAAGAGCCGTGGCGTTTGGCATAGCAGGAACGAAGGTTAGGAACACAGTGCCCCATGGTACACCGCTGAGCCTCCTGCGAGCAACCCGCCCGTCCCGTAAGGCTTCCCCTGACACTCTCCGAGACCCAGGCACCCTGTCGTCTATACCTTCTCCTGCTTCTTCCCCCCGACAGCATGCCCGATTATCACGTCTTTGCCGGTCCTGTGCTCCGCGAGGACGACGCCATGGGCATGCACTACGTCCCCGTCCCCGCGCCCATCGCGGCGGCGCTGCTCGCAGCAGGCCACCGGCGCGTGGAGGGCACGCTCGAAGGACGACCGTTCACCCGCGCGCTCCACGGTTCGGCAGACGATGCCCGGCTGCGCTTCGGCAAGGGCTTCCTGAAGGAGTGCGGCCTCGCCTGGGGCGCGACGGCCCACCTCGACGTGCGCTCCGTCGCCGATCCGAATGCGGTGGCGCTGCCCGATGAGTTGGTCGCCGCGCTGGCTGAGGACGAGGAAGCCGCCGCCCGCTTCGAGACGTTCACGCCGGGCAAGCGGCGTTCGCTCGCGCACTACGTCACCAGTGCCAAGCGCACCGAGACGCGCGAGCGCCGCGCCCACGAGCTCGCGCGCAAGATCCGCACACACACGCTGCATGGCGACGGCTAACGAGGGCAGCAGCTAGCGCAGCACAACCATCCGGCGGACGGCGTGGGTATCGCCTGACGACATCGCGTAGGTGTAGACGCCGCTCGGCAGCGTCGTCGCATCGAGCGTGAACGTGTGGGTGCCTGCGGCGCGGTGCTCGTCGACGAGACGCAGGACCTCGCGGCCGAGGAGGTCGTAGACCGTCACCGCGAGCGGCCCTGGCATGGGGTGCGTCACCTCGATCTGCGTCTGCGTACGGAATGGGTTCGGGTAGTTCTGCGCCAGCTGGGCCTGCGCCGGAACTGGCTCGGCTTCGGCGTCGGTGCCGATGGCGAACGTGGCCGTGAGCGCCGTCGCGCCGGTAAGCACGACCGAGATGGTTTCGTCTGACGACGCCACCCCGCCGGACCAGTCGGCGAAGCGGTAGCCTTCGTCGGGCACCGCCGTCAGACGGAGCGGCACCTCGCGATAGAACGGGAAGCGGCTTGCCCCGCGCGGCAGCGGTACGCCCTCAGCGAGTACCCGTCCGCCTTCAGCAGCATCGAGTTCCAAGGCGGCAGAACCAACCACGCCAAGCGTCTCCGTGACGTGTCCGCGCATCTGTACGGGACGGTTGCGCGCGAAGTCCCGCATCACGTCCACGAGGGCGTCCCAACTCGATCCGAACGAGATCGACCGGCGCCACCGCTCCTTGTGGCGCGGGATCTCTGCGGCAATGCCCGCCTGCAGGCTGTCGATGACGCCGAGGACGCGGTCGGGCGCGTACGTCGTCGCTGTGCGCGCGGCGAGGCGTTGGATGAAGGCGTGGCGGAAGGTGTCGTTCTCCATCAGCTGCCGGAACAGAAACGTCGACCACGGCGGGTTGGGCCACGGTGGTCCGGCTGGATCGAGCGCGAGCGCAAGCGTGTTGTCGGACGCCTCGCCGTCGGCGTTGCCGCCGAAGCCGAAGTCGAGGTCGAACAGCATCCAGCGCCAGCGGCCGTCGGTGGCGTCCGAGCGCCAGAGCTTGAGGTTGTTGCCGGGCCAGTCGGCGTTCGCGCTGTAGATCTCCGCGATGAGGTAGTCGAGGTAGGCATCCACGTCCATCTGCGTCTGGACGTACGCGAAGTGTTGAGCTTGGCTGATGTCGTTGGCGACGAGGTAATCCAGCAGCGCGTCGTAGTGCGGCGAGTCGCCGCGCGGGTCGCCGTCTAATAACTCGACCTCGTCCTTGTCGATGTCGTAGTGCGCGGCGACGTAGTCCTCGTTGAGCTTCTCGCGCAGGTTGTGAATGCCCCAGTAGTCGCCGTTGAGAAAGACGATCGCAGGGCGATAGGCCTGCTTGTCGAGGTCACCTTCCGCCATCGTCTGGATGGCGGCGTCGCGGAACATGGTTCGCCACCAGTCCTGCGCGGAACTGCGCAGCACGAGGTCGTCGAACTCGTCGATGTCGAGGTCTGGGAAGACGCGGTAGTCGACCTTCGACGCGCCGTAGCGGGCCCGGGCGCGCAGCGTGAGCGACTTCTGAGGGTAGATGCGCGAGCAGCCGCCGAAGATCTGGACACCCATGCCCTGCTCGAAGCCGAGTGTGCCGTCCGGCTCGTAGAACGCGACGTGGACGGGCCGCTCCCAGTCCTGATTCCAGTTCACGGGATCGTTGCGGCAGCGCCCCGGGATGCCGTTGGTGCCCTCGACGTAGATGCCGGACGTGTCACTGAAGAAGTTGGCCGGGTCGGTGACGAGCGACACCACCGGGACTGTCACGGCTTCGTCGATGAAGAGCGTCCGCGTGACAACAGGGCTCGGTAGTCGGTCCGGCTGGAACGCGACCGCGCGGAGCACGCCCGTCTCGGTGAACGTGAGGGGCGCGGTGTAGACGGGCGAGTCCTCGGTAGGAGGCGTCCCGTCGCGGGTGTAGCGGATCGTTGCACCCGATGCGGCAGTCAGCGTAACGGTCTGCGGCCCAGCGTAGAAGCCGCCTGCGAGCGATGACGTCGGGGCTTCCGCGATGCCCCCACTCGGGTCGGTCACGTTGGGGGCGCCCGGCGTTGGGGTCTCGAAGAAGCGGAACGTCGGGCTACCGTCAGGTGAGCGCCCCAACGAGATGTCGGTGGTCTGCTCGCCGTAGGTGAGCGTGTCCACGACGGTGCCGTCCGGCGCATAGAGCCCGATCTGCTCGCCGCCCGCCGAGAGCTTGAAGTCGGTGTGTAACCCGGTGCTCTCGTCGTCGGCCCAGACGAGCAGGAAGCCGCCTGCGGGGATTACCGTGCCCTCGGGGAAGCGCCAGCGGCTCGGGAGGTCGAGATCGTCGGTGAGCGTGTAACCGCCCAGATCCACGGCGTCCGGCTCGGCGTTGTAGAGCTCGATCCAGTCCGCAAAGTCGCCGAAGTCGGGGTCGGCGATGACGGTGGTGTTGGACGCCAGGAACTCGTTGACGAAGATGCGCGGCTGGGCCTCTGCGCTGGGTGTGCTACCGAGCGTCCACAGCACGAGCGCCCACATGAGTGTCGGCGCGCACCCGAGGAGACGAGAACAGGCAGGAAGCGGACACATGAGGCGCGGAATGCGAGGGGTGGGAAGCAACAAAGGCGTAAGTGTAGGCATGGAACGACCGCGTGCAAAGTGGAAGCGGTCCCGTCTGGCTGCGCCCCGCCAGAAACCTGACCCCCGCCTTGGCGCGTATCATTTCACTTCTTTGCCTGGCCAGGCGATACCCCTGGCTATATTTCGGCATTTCAACCACCAACCTACGAGGCGAACCATAGCCCGGAGATACAACCGCCCGCAGCCGCGGCGCGAACCCCAGACCCGTGTGAACGACCGCATCCGCGCCAACCGCGTGCGCGTCGTGGACCCCCAGGGCGAGCACGGCATCTACGACCTCGAACGCGCCCTGGAACTCGCGCAGCGCCGCGGCCTCGACCTCGTCGAGATCGCCCCGAACGCGGACCCGCCCGTGTGCAAGATCATGGACTTCGGGAAGTACCGCTACGAGCAGCAGAAGAAGATCAAGGAGCAGCGCAAGAAGCAGGCGCGCCAGGGCGAGCTGAAGGAGGTGCGCTTCCGCCCTAACACGGACGACCACGACTTCGCGTTCAAGACGAAGCACGCCCGCGAATTCCTTGAGGACGGCAACAAGGTGAAGGCGTGGGTGCAGTTCCGTGGCCGCGACATCATCTATAAGGACCGCGGCCTCGACCTGCTCGCGCGCTTCATTGAGGAACTGCAGGACATCGCGAAGGTGGACCAGGCCCCGCAGATGGAAGGCCGCCGCATGACGCTGCTCCTGTCGCCCGACAGCAAGAAGAAGTAGAAGGAGTGCCGCCGTGTTCGGTGTTGCCGTGCGGCTGTGATCGGAGTTCCTACGGCAAAACGGCACCACGGAAACACAGCAAGACACACCGCGCGTGAAGCTTTAGCCGAATGCTGGATACACCCCGAAACCCGCACGGCGGGCACCTATATTTGCGGTTCTCTGTTCATCCGATCCATTCGAGGCGGTCATGCCTAAGATGAAGTCCAACAGTGGAGCGAAGAAGCGCTTCTCGCTGACCGGCACCGGCCGCGTCAAGCGCAAGAAGGCCTTCAAGTCCCACATCCTCACCAAGAAGTCGCCCAAGCGCAAGCGGAATCTCCGCGAGACGACCCTCGTGTCGCCCGCCGACGAGCCC
>JBCDFO010000136.1:0-11209 GCA_039177895.1 Bacteroidota bacterium | reverse complement strand
CGGGACGCCCATCCACGACGACCGGCTCCTTGAGCGTGACCTCGATGCGGGCCCGGTGGCGCGCTTCGAGGCGGTGCTCGGCAGCAACGGCGTCAATGCACCCATCCACGGCCTCTTCCGCCGCGCGGCGCTCGCCCGCACCTCGCTGCACACCGAGCACGGCTCGGATAACCTGCTGCTCGCCGAGGCGGCGCTGCTCGGGCGCTTTCGCTGCGCACCTACGCCGCTCTTCTTCTACCGCATCCACGCGGCGAGCACGTTCCACCTCGACCGCGAGGCGTGGTCTCAGCGCGAGACCGGCGACGCCTCGGCCTGCGCTCGCCTCCCCATCCAGACGCTCCGCAGCTACCTGCGCGCCGTGCGTCGCGCGCCGGGCCTGCTGCCGGTGCAGCGCCGCCGTGCTACCCGCGCCGTCTTTCGCTATGCGCTCCGCGCCGATGCCCTCCAGCGGCTCGTCGTGCCTGGCGTCAATAACTACTTCGGGATCACCCGCTGGCCCTGGCAGCCGGACCCGACCGCTCCCACGGCGACCCGTCTCTGACCCGTCCGTTCCTCGTTTCACCTCGCTCCGTCATGCGCCTTCTCGTTACCGGCCACAACGGCTACATCGGCTCTGTCCTCGTCCCGCGCCTGCTCGCGCTCGGGTATGACGTGCACGGCCTCGACAGCGACCTGTTCGCCGCGTGCACGTTCCTCCCCGACGCCGTCGCGGTGATCCCGGAGAAGCGCCTCGACCTGCGCGACGTGACACGCGCCGACCTCGACGGCTTCGATGCCATCGTGCACCTGGCGAACCTGTCGAATGACCCGCTCGGCAACCTTAACCCGGCGCTCACCTACGCGATCAACCACACCGCGACAGTGCGCCTAGCCGAGTTGGCACGCGAGGCGGGCGTGGGGCGCTTCCTCTTTGCCTCGTCGTGCAGCCTCTACGGGGCAGCAGGGCAGGACGCCGTGACGGAAACGGCTCCGTTCAACCCACAGACGCCCTACGGCGAGGCGAAGGTGCTCGCCGAGCGCGACATTGCGCCGCTGGCGACGGACGCGTTCAGCCCCGTCTTCCTCCGCAACGCGACCGTGTATGGTCTGAGCCCACGCCTCCGCTTCGATCTCGTGGTCAACAACCTCACAGCGTGGGCGGTCACGACGGGGCAGATCCTCCTCAAGAGTGACGGTACGCCCTGGCGCCCGCTCGTCCACGTCGAGGACGTGTGCCGGTCCATAGAGGCGGTGCTGGCCGCGCCGCGCGAGTCGATCCACAACGAGGCGTTCAATGTCGGGCGGTCGAGCGAGAACTACCAAATCCGCGAAGTCGCGGAGATCGTCGGTGAGGTCGTCCCCGACTGTGCCGTGGCGTTCGCGGGCGGCGCGAGCCCCGACACGCGCTCCTACCAGGTTGACTTCTCGAAAATCCAGCGCCATCTGCCGGACTTCCAGCCCGTCTGGACCGTCCCCGAAGGCGTCGCCCAGCTCTACGCCACCTTCCGCGACGCCGACCTGACACCGGAGGCCTTCGAGGGGCCGCAATACCGCCGCCTGAAGCGCCTCGAAGCGCTCCTCGACGCCGAGGCCATCGACCGCGACCTGCGGTGGACAGACGCGCCCATTCCGGCGTAACGCGCCATTCCTGCATCACCAGCCTCCTCGAACTGCTCCCGCTATGCCTCGGGTCGCCATCGGATTGCCGGTCTACAACGGCGCGCGTTTTCTCAGGGAAACGCTCGACAACCTGCGCGCGCAGACGTTCGGGGACTACGTGCTCGTGGTCGTCGACAACGCGTCGTCGGACGGCACCGAGGCCATTGTGCGCGCGACGATGGCGGAGGATGAGCGGATCCACTTCGTGCGCAACCCGCGCAACCTGGGCGCGACGCGCAACCACAATCGCGCCTTCGCGGAGACCGCGCGCTTCGAGGCCCCCTACTTCCGCTGGGCCGCCTTCGACGACCTCCTCGCCCCGACCTACCTCGCCGACACCGTCGCGGTGTTGGATGCGCATCCCGACGCGGTCCTCGCACACCCTGCCGTCCGGCTCGTCGACGAGGACGGGCGCGACCTGCCTTACGACGCCGAGGTGGGCGGCTTCGACCTGCCTGGGGGCGGCTTCTGGCCGTATCGCCTGACCGACACGGACGCCCTGAGCGCGGCCGACCCCGTCGTGCGCTATGCCTCGGCGCTCGGGAGCGGGCCCGCGGTGTACGTCACCCACGGCCTCATCCGCACCGACGCCCTCGCGGCGACACGCGGCTACCAGCTGCACGGCGTCGAGGACGTGCTCATGGCTGAACTCGCGCTGCGCGGCCGCTTCGTGCGGCTCGACGCACCGCTGTTTCTCATGCGCATGCACGGCGGGAGCACGCACCACATGTCGCGGGACGAGTACCTCGCCTACGAGAGTGGGGAGACGGAGCGACCGCTCGGGCGGGCGTCGTACCGCCGCGCGTTCAACTTCCTCCGCGCCGTGCGCGAGGCGCCGCTGACGGTGGCCGAGAAGCGGCGGGCCATCCGCGCGTGGACCCGCTTCGCCGTGCGCCCGCAGCAGCTCCGTCGGCTCTTCGTGCCGGGGCCGAACAACTACTTCGGCATCAACTTCTCGAAGGCGATGCCGAACGACGAGCGCATCCCCGCAGCGCGCAAGCCACAGCACATCTAGTCTGTCGATCTAATGGCGTCCCCGGCCCGCATGGCGATCAACCTGGCGTTTCACCACGGTGTGCGCCCGGTCGCGCACGTCGTGCCGCTGCAGGTGCTCGACGCGGTCGGAGCTGTCGCGCTGGCACCCATCGCGCTGGCTTCGGCCGTGCTCGGCGGTCGGCGGGCGCGGTCCTACCTCGCGCTGACGGGGCACCCGACGGACTTCGCCAGCCTGTTGCGGTTCACGTACCTCGACCTCCGGGAGCGGCTGCGGTCGTACTTCTTTTTCGTGGACCCCCGTTTTGAGACGCGATCCGTTGCAGGTGCGGAGGACGCGCGCTCGGGCGTGCAACTCACGACGCTGCACGCGGGCATGCGCTACCTCGGCTGGTGGACGAAGCAGCGCGACGGGCGCATCGTCTACATCCCCGATCCGCTCGAGCTCGCGGGCGGACCCGATGGCGTGCCGATGGCGGAGAAGTGGCCGTACTTCACCCACGACGCGCACCACCGGGCGTTCGGGAGCCACCACGTCGCGCCGGGCGGGGCGTTTCGCAAGCTCGCGCCGGTGCTCGCTGACGGCCGGCCCGTCTTCCTCTGCCAGGAGGCCGTCTGGATGCCGACGGCCGAGCGCCCGGCCAACGCGACGCTCTTCGGCGTGCCCGTCTTCTGGCCCGTCGGGGCCCGTGTGCTCGGAGGCCGAACCGGTGCGCCCGTCGTGTTCTCCGAGGTCCGCTTCGAGCGCGGCCGATGGCGCTTCGTGCAAGACGGCCCGCTCGCCTTCGACGACGACGACGCGCTCCGTCGCTACGTCGAAGACCGCCTCCGCGCCCGGCCGTGGGCGTGGGGCCACTGGCGCGTGTTCATGGACGAGCTCGCGGCCACACGTCCCGAGCCTCACGTCGCCGAGCCCGTGACCGATGCCGCCGCTGAGCCTGTCGTCTAACGGATGTCCCCTGCGTTTCTGCATTCCGACCCCTCCAACTCCTAACCTCCGCTCCGATGATCGCCGAACCCGAAGCTCGCCCTGCGACCTACGACCCGCGACCTGCGACGCTTGCGTGCCGCCACTGCGAGGCACCGCTCACCACCGAGGTCGTGGACCTCGGCGTCCACCCGCCGTGCCAGAACGTGGTCCGCGTGGAGGACCTGACGGAGCCGGAGACGATGTACCCACTCCGCGCGATGGTGTGCGACGCGTGCCTGCTCGTCCAACTCGACACGGACGTGCCGCCGGACGCCATCTTTTCGGAGAAGTACGCTTACTTCTCGTCGTACTCGACCTCCTGGTTAGCACATGCCGAGCGCTATGTCGCTGACATGGTCGAGCGCTTCGGGCTGGACCGCAATAGCCTCGTGATGGAGATCGCGTCCAACGACGGCTACTTGCTCCAGTACGTCGTCGAGCGCGGGATCCCGGCGCTCGGTATTGAGCCGTCGTCGGCCGTGGCGGCAGCGGCGCGCGAGAAGGGCGTCGAGACACGCGAGCTGTTCTTCGGGCGCGACACAGCGGCCGACCTCGCGGCGGAGGGCAAGCAGTGCGACCTCCTCGCGGCCAACAACGTTCTGGCGCACACGCCGCACCTCAACAGCTTCGTCGAGGGCATCCAGCGCGTGCTCAAGCCGGGCGGCGTCGCGACGGTCGAATTCCCGCACCTGCTGCGGCTCATCGAGCAGAACCAGTTCGACACGATCTACCACGAGCACTACAGCTACTTCTCGCTCCTCGCCGTCGAGCGCGTGTTCGCCCGGTTCGGCCTCGTGCTCTTCGACGTGGAGGAACTCGCATCGCACGGCGGCAGCCTCCGGATCTTCGCGCGGCACGTCGAGAACGACGCCTTGCCGGTCACCGAGCGCATCCATGATCTGAGGGCCCGCGAGCGTGCGTTCGGCCTCGACGACACGTCCGAGACGGGCGCGTATGCCGCGTTCGCCGAGCGCGTCAAGGCCACGAAGCGCGGGCTGCTGCGTTTTCTCATTGACGCCGCTGAGGCAGGGAAGACCGTCGTTGGCTACGGCGCGCCGGGCAAGGGCAACACGCTGCTCAACTACAGTGGCATCGGGCCGGACCTGCTCGCCTACACCGTGGACCGCAACCCGCACAAGCAGGGGACATGGCTCCCCGGCAGCCGCATCCCGGTGTTCGCGCCCGAGCGGATCCGGGAGACGCAGCCTGACTACGTGCTCATCTTGCCGTGGAATCTCACCCGTGAGATAACGCGACAGATGGACGATGTCCGTCATTGGGGAGGCCGGTTCGTGGTGCCGATCCCGGAAATCCAGGTGGTCGAATAGGCTCGCCGAACGCACCTGGGCACGGTGAGGCGCGTAGGTTGCGGTGGAAGCGACTCTACCACACCGCCGCCTGCTTGTCGCGTTATGATCTTCGAAGAAACCACGCTGCCCGGTGCCTTCCTGCTGCGCCCCGAGCGCCATCGCGACGAGCGCGGTCATTTCGCGCGCACGTACTGCCGCCGCGAGTTCGAGGCGCAAGGCCTCGTGACTAGCTTCGTGCAGGCCAGCACGTCGTTCAACGAGTTCGCGGGGACGATGCGGGGCATGCACTACCAGGCGGCTCCGCACGCCGAGACGAAGCTCGTCCGCTGCACGCGCGGTGCGGTCTACGATGTCATCATCGACCTGCGCGCGGGGTCCAAGACCTACGGTCAGCACTTCGGAGCCGTCCTCTCGGCGGTCAATGGCAACGCGCTTTACATCCCCGAGGGCTTCGCGCACGGGTTCCTGACGCTCAAAGACCGCAGCGAGGTGTTCTACCAGATGAGCGCCTACTACGCCCCGGAGGCCGCCCTTGGCGTCCGGTGGGACGATCCCGCGTTCAACATCCACTGGCCCGGAGCCGTCCGCGTCATCAAAGACCGCGACGCGCAGTACCCCGACTTTGCACCGAAGGCCCCGTTGCGCCGGACGCGCGGCATGCTCATCCCGCCGAGCCACCGCCTCGCCACCGACGTGACCGAGGAGACGCACGCCCTGAGCGGGGACGGGGCCAGCCACCCCACGCGCCTCGACTGACTCGAAGGTCGAAGGTCGAAGGTCGAAGGTCGAAGGTCGAAGGTCGAAAAGATGAGGCGCGTCGCCCGCCGCGTCAAGCCCATTCGCGGTCGCTAGCCTCCGGGCTTCGTGGCAGATCCGGACGCATCGCTGCGGTGTTGCCGTGAGGCCTGCTTTTCAGGCAGGCGCACCCTGAAAGACCCTAAAGCTTCCCTTCATCCTTCTGCCTTCCTGTGGCTCACACGTCCACAGGTTCCACGCGGAAGCCGCCCGCGACCTCGTCGATGAACCCGGCGAGCGCCTCCGTAGAGTGGTAGAACAGCGCGAGGTGCCCGTCTAGCGCCGCTTCCTGCGCGAGCCGGGTGCGCCAGTCCTGGGAGCGCGCCCCGTCGTGGTCGTACTTCGCCACGAACCGCCGCTGGACCTGGCCGGGCGTCGGGACGACGTCGCCGCCGAAGAGGACCACGAGGCCCGCCGTGTGCAGCCGGTAGAGTTGGTGATCGCGCGAGTGCCCCCCGGTGTGGACGTGCTCGATCTCGTCGGTGAGGAAGCCGTCGCCCTCCACAAGCAGGAGCTGCCCTTCGCGGTCGAGCGCCTCCACGACCCGTGCGCGGGCCTCGTCCGACGTGCCCTCGTAGGGGGCCGTGAGTTCGCCGCGCTGCACGACGTACTCGGCGTTCGGAAACGTGGGGCGTGCTTCGTTGTGGACGGTCGCCACGCAGCCGCCTGCGTGGTCGAAGTGGAGGTGGGAGAGGAGCACCTTCGTCACAGCCTCCCGCGTGACGCCGTGGCGGGCCAGCCCTTCGAGGAGGAAGTCGGTGCCGCGCCCGACGGCGTACTCACCGAGGCCCGCGTCGAGGAGCAGCGTGTCGTTCGGCGTGCGGACGAGGAACGGGCTGATCGCGACGAAGAGCGTCCCCGGGCGTGGCGGGTCGCCGTCTGCGTAGGGCACGAAGACCTTGTCAACGCCTACCGTGAAGCGCCCCTCGGGCAGCGCATGGATCTCGAAGGCACCGAATTGCATCTGGGATTTTTGACTTCAGATTTTCGGTTCGAATGCAGGGCTTAATTGAGGGCAATCAGAAATCGTAAAACCTCAATGGAACATCATCCATCGTTGCTGTCGCGCTCGTACGCGTCGATGATGTCCTTAACGAGCTGGTGGCGCACCACGTCGCCCTTGTCAAACTGCAGGAACCCGATGCCGTCCACGCCGCGCAGGATGCGGGTGGCCTCGATCAGGCCGGAGTCGCTGCGGCGCGGGAGGTCCGTCTGTGTGGCATCGCCCGTCACGATGGCGCGGCTGCCGACGCCGAGGCGCGTCAAGAACATCTTCATCTGCGCCGTGGTCGCGTTCTGCGCCTCGTCCAGGATGACGAACGCGTTCGAGAGCGTACGGCCGCGCATGTAGGCCAGCGGGACGATCTCGACGGTGTTCTGGTCGGTGTAGGCACGCAGCTTCTCGCGCGGAATCATCTCCTCGAGCGCGTCATAGAGCGGACGCAGGTAGGGGTCGATCTTGTCGCGGAAGTCGCCCGGGAGGAAGCCCAGGCTCTCGCCGGCCTCGACGGCGGGGCGGCTGAGCACGATGCGTTTGACCTGCCGCGAGCGTAGCGCAGAGACGGCGAGGGCGACGGCCGTGTAGGTGTTATGGTTGACGAAGCCGTTAGCGACGAAAGAGTGCGTGCCTGGCACGGTGAGGTCGTATACGCGTGCCCGACCAGTCTCCAACGACTCAACAGGGAGAAAGAGCAGGTGCCGGTCGGCAAACGCATGCAGTCGATCGACCGCTTCGCCGACAGCCCCGGCAGCGTCCAGCATCGTCAGCATGTCGCCGGGCTTGGCATAGCTCGGCGCGCGTCTGCCCGTCCGGTAGTCGTACACGCGCTTGTGCTGCGCACGCGAGAGCGTGACGAGCCGCACGGCCCGGTCGATGAGCGCGGCCACATGCGGGACCACATCGAGATTGACGTTGTGGGTCGTTGAGGTCTTCCTCCGATCTCGCTTGCGGGCGAGGCGGAATCCCACACGGTCGTGGAAGCGCTCAGCCTCGGCTCCAGCCATAGTCAGCCGGAAAGAGTAGTGGGGGCGGCCTGCGTAGCGCCCGCGCTTGACGGCCCGCGTAGCTACGACGCCCAGGTTGAGAAGGAGCGTCTGTACCTGCTGGGCGAGGGTTTCGGAAACCGTCGTCAGCGACACGACGCCGTCCCGCTTAGCCACGGTGCCGTCGGCATCGAACAAGCCTTGGAGGAACGCTACGACTACCGGCTCCGGGGCGCGCAGGATCGTATCGGGTATCTGCTTCGTGGCAGCGGGCCCCGTCGAGCAGCCAAGGTGGACGAGGAGGTCACGCAGGCCTTGGCTGTTGACGATGTAGTCGTGTGGCTTTGCCGCGCTGCGTTGTCGTACCTGCAGCCCGAAGCGGGCAGCAGCCTCCTCGAATGCGTGCCGCACCTCCTCGTCAGCAGTCGAGAGGAGCACAGAGCGAGACGGGCTCAGGCAGCCGTCCCCAACGATGAGCCCGACGACGTAGGCGAACGCTGGATCGAGTCGGTCGAGCGAGACGGCGCGGCCTCCACTGGGAGCAGGCTCCCAGGAGAAGTCTACCCGGTCGTCGGTCCCGAACATCCGCTGCCCGCGCTGCAGGGCGAGCATGTCGCCTCGGCACAACGCATCGGCCCTACGCCACTCGAGAGACCCGTCGGGCGTGAGTACGAGCAAGGGGTGCTCCGGCGTTGCCTCAATGGCAAAGCCGCGACGGACGCGGATGCGGACCGTATCGGATTCGCCGCCATCGTAGAAGTGGGACGTAGACTCGGGGCCGTCCAGGCCAGCCACCGTACACCGCAGGGGTGGGTTGTCTCCGGCCTCGGTGCCCTCAACGAGCGAGGCGATGGGGAGCAGACCGCCGTCGGTGATCACGAGCGTGTCGCCCGCCACACACTTGCCCGTGCCGGCTGGCCCTACGGCGAAGACGATGTCGTGCGACCGCGCCAGCTCGACAAGGCGGCCCTGGTTGGGCGTCTTCGCCTTCACCATCCCGCCTGCGGGCGTGTACAGGATCACGTCCGAGCGGTCGGCGCGCTGGATACCCTGGCCGAGCGTCGAGAGGTCGAGGACCGTGTCGACGTCGCGTTCGGTGAGGGTGCCGTTGCGGTGGAGCACCATCGTGAGCTCGCTCAGGACGCGCTCGACGCGGTCGAGGGCGTTGGCGTCGCCGAGGAGCTTCACTTGGTTGCCGCGCGCGACGATGCGCACGTCGGCGAAGGCGGCTTCGATCTTGCGGAGGTAGACGTCGTTGAACCCGAAGAGTAGCAGCGGCTCGACGGCGTCGATGGTGAGCGTGCGTTCAGCCAACAGGGGAGGGCGGACGGTGAGAGAGGAATCGGGCCCGAAGGTATGCCAGGCGACCCGGCCAGCGCGGCAGGTACGTCGGAAGAACGAACGAGAATGCGGCGTGGCAGTTGACCCGTCCGTGTGCGCTGCCCACCTTTTCGACCCTCGACCCTCGACCCTCGACCCTCGACCCACCATGCCAAACCTCGTCGTCCCCTTCACCAAGATGAACGGCGCGGGCAACGACTTCCTCGTGCTCGACAACCGCTTCCTCTACTTCTCGGACGAGGAACTGGTGGCGCTCGCCCAACACTACTGTCCGCGCCGCACCGGCGTCGGGGCCGACGGCTTGCTCGCCCTCAACGCACCCGCCGGAGAGGAGGCCGACTACCGCATGCGCTACGTCAACGCCGACGGCTCGTGGGCGCGCATGTGCGGCAACGGCGCGCGGTGCCTGGCCCGGTTCGCCCGCGACGCCGGGATTGAGGGCCGCGACAGACGCCTCACCTTCGACGCCGACGCGGGACGCTACGAGGCCGCCGTGCCCGACAACCCGGAGGCGAACGTGCGGCTCTACGTGCCGCCACCGCGCGACCTGGGCACGCGCACGCTTGCGGACGGGACGGAGGTGGCGTATGCCTGGACCGGCACCGAGCACGCCGTCGTGTTCGTGGACGACCTCAACGCCGTGGACGTGGACGCGCGGGGAGCTGCGATCCGGCAGGACCCCGCCTTCGCGCCAGCTGGAGCGAACGCGAACTTTGTTGAGGTCAACGAGCGGTGGGCGCGGGCGAAGCGGGCCTACCTCCGCGTGCGCACGTTCGAGAAGGGCGTCGAGGCGGAGACGCTGGCGTGCGGCACCGGCGCGCTCGCGGCGGCCGTGATGGCCTGGCACACGCGCCGCGTCCAGGCCACCTGGATCGACGTGCAGATGCCAGGCGGCACGCTCCAGGTGCAGTTCCAGCCCGGTTATCAAGACCTCACTCTGTCCGGCCCCGCCGACACCGTCTACCAGGGCACGCTCGAGGTGGACGTGGCGAGCCTGACGCGCTAGCCAATCCGGTCCGTGAAGACGAGCCGGACGGGCAGCCCTTTCCGGAGCGAGAAGAGCGAGGCTGCGCTGCCGCCGCGTACGCTGATTTCGAGGAGGTCGTCAGAGCCGTAGAGCATCAGCGGCTCGCCCTCGGCGACGGCCCCGTAGGTCGGCTGGAGCCCGCGCAGGATCGCCGAGCCGACATACCCCTTGACGCTGCGCCCGTCGGCATGGGCGTCTACCACGGCGCGCGGGATGTTGGTGAGCGCGTTCCCGAAGTGGTCGAGGTGGAGCACCCAGCCCTGAATGCCGTGGGCGTCGGCCTGCGGCTGGAGCCAGTGGAGCGGTCGGAGCGCGTCGAGCGGCGTGCCCAGGTCGGCGAGCGCCGCGCCGGAGGCGAGCAGGGCCGCGGCCGGGGCGAAGATGTCGCGGCCGTGGAAAGTGCGGCTCGGCGTCGGCGTGCGCCACACGGAGGCGTCGAGCGCGACGGCCTCGTCGGGCCGGGCGAGGGCCTCGCCCTCCGCGCCGAACATGGTCGGGGCGAAGGCGAGCGGGAAGAGCCCGTTGTCTGGCCCGACGACGAACTGGTCGCCAAACCGAGCCGCGACGGGGTGCCGCTCCGTCCCTACGCCCGGATCGACGACGGTGAGGTGCACCGTGCCCGCCGGGAAGTGCGGCCAAGCCTGCCGGAGCACAAACGCCGCCTCCATCACATCCTGCGGCGCGATGTCGTGTGTGATGTCCACGAAGCGCAGCGCAGCGTTCTGGGTGAGCATGACCCCCTTCATGGCGGCCACGTATCCGTCGCGGGTGCCGAAGTCGGTGAGGAGGGTAACGAGCGCAGGCACGAACGGAGGAGAGGTCGGGAAACGCCGCAAAAGGTACGATGCGGGCGAGCGGGCGCGAGCCCTGCCTCCTCGTCGGACGGCGCGCACCTTGGCATCGGGGCCCCTTTGTTCGCCGGGGGCTTCCGCGTATGTTGCGCACAGCCATCCACCGCCCGCCATGCCCGCCCTCGACCACTCGACCGCTTCGTCCGACGCCTCGTCTCCGGCGGCGCTCGACCAGGCCATGGACGAGTTCGTGACGTTCTGGGGCGAGATGGCCAGCCACTGGGGCATCAACCGCACGATGGCGCAGATCCACGCGCTGCTCTACGCCTCCGTCGAGCCGCTCGACACCGACGCGATCATG
>JBCDFO010000135.1:0-11237 GCA_039177895.1 Bacteroidota bacterium | reverse complement strand
GCAGCGAGGGCCGTGTCGCCAGCCAGGAGCGCTGCGTCGAGCGCCTGCGCCCACCAGTCAGGGCGCCGCGGTTCCACCTCGACGGCGCGGGCGAAGGCGACGGCGGCCTCGGCGTACGCCCCCGCATCGGCGTGGAGCGTGGCGAGCATGTGCAGAGCTTCCGGGCGGGCCTCCATGTCGATGAGGCGTCGCAGCGCGTCCATCGCCGCGGCGCGGACCTCGGGGTCCGTCTGGGCCTGGTTGAACCGCGTGGCGGCCTCGGCGAACAGCGCCTCGGGATCGTTGGGATCGGTCGCCTGCGCGAGCATCGTGGCGGCCTCGTCGGTCCGCTCGGTGGCCTGGTAGAGTTGGGCTGCGAGCAGCGCCGCCTGCCGGTCCTGGGGGTAGTCCGCGAGCACGCTCTCCACCAGCGGCAGCGCCTCGCCCGCCCTGTCGGCGGCGGCGTAGCGCTGCGCGAGGTCGAGCCGGAGCCGGTACGAGGCGGGATCCGCCTCCTGCAGCGTTTCGAGGACCCCGATGGCGTCTGCGCCTCGGTCGGCCGCATCGAGCATGCCCACAAGCCGCAGGCCGAGCGTCCGAGGCTGCCCGCGCAGCCCCCACAGGTGGCGGGTCGTGCCGATCGCGGCGTCTTCGTCCCCAGCCGCGCGTTGTACTTCGGCGAGCGCCGCCCAGGCGTCCTCGTGATCCGGATGTATCTCCAGCAGCCGCTCCAGCGTCGCCGTGGCCTCGGCGTAGCTTCCTGCCTCGCGCTGCCGTTCCGCGATAAACGCCAGTGGCTCTGCCGACGCCGGCTGAGCGGCGGCAGCCTGGTTGGCGTAGAACAGCGCCTCGGTCGGCCGTCCGGCTCCGTGGTGCGCGTCCGCGAGCGCCAGCAGCACGCTCGCGTCGTCCCCGACGAGGTCGAGCGCCGCCTCGAACGCCTCAATGGCCCCGTCGTAGTCGCTCAGCCGGGCGCGCGTCATGCCGCGCACGAAGAGCCCCTGCGCGCGAAGCTGCGCCTGAGTCGTCGCGACAGCCTCGGAGGGCGTCGCCTCCTGCGCGGTCGCGGGGGGGGACGCGACGAGGGCGAGAGTGGCCGCGACGAGAACGGCAAGAAGAAGCAACGAGCGCATAAAGACGGAGCAGGGAAGGGGGCGGGAGCGCAACGCGCCTGCCGCTCAAAAACTACAGCAGAATCCCCGCACACGATGGACGGGAAGGCGGGGCGCGAGGACGCCGACGCGCAGCACGGCCTCTTGAGAGAGGCACACCCACGGGAGAAACGATGGGACGCGGTATTTTCGCCGACCGATCCCACCTACCCGCTCTCCGACATGGCTGCTGCGCCTCCTGGCTCGTCGCCGCGCTTCCGTGCGCCCGACACGATGCTCATCATCTTCTCGATCATCGTGCTGGCCGCCGTCGCGACGTGGTTCGTGCCTCCGGGTGCGTTCGAGAAGGCCACCATCGAGGTCGAGGGTGCGGGCGAGCGGGAGGTCGTCGTACCTGGCTCGTTCGATTACCTCGAGCGCGAAGACGAGGGCTGGTTCGACCGCGTGCGCGGCACGCTGGGCATCATCCTGCTGGCACCCATCCTCGGCATCACCGACCCAGATGCGGTCCCCATCATCGCGTTCGTGCTGCTTGTCGGGGGGGCGTTTGCGGTGCTCCAGAAGACCGGCGCGGTGGACGCGGGGCTGCGGCGGCTCGTCGGCGCAGCGGAGCAGTCACGGGCGGTGCAACTCGCGCTCATCCCACTCTTCATGACGCTCTTCTCGCTCGGCGGGGCGACGTTCGGGATGGCCGAGGAGACGATCCCGTTCGTGCTCATCTTCGTTCCGCTCGCGCTTGCGCTTGGGTATGACAGCATCACGGGTGTTGCGATCCCGTTCGTGGGCAGCGGCGCGGGCTTCGCGGGGGCGTTCCTGAACCCGTTCACGGTGGGCGTCGCGCAGGGCATCGCCGAGGTGCCGCTCTTCTCCGGCGTGCCGTTCCGCATCGGCCTGTGGGTATGCACGACGGCCGCGGCAACGGGCTTTGTGATGTGGCATGCGGCGCGGGTGAAGCGCGACCCGAAGCGGAGCCCGACCTACGCGCTCGATCAGAAGAAGCGCGCCGAGGAGGGGCTGGATGCGCCCGCTGCTGACGCGGCGCTGACGGCCTCTCAGCGCAACGTGCTCCTCGTCTTCGCCGTAGGGCTCGTTGTGCTGGTCTTCGGCGTGCTGGAGTTTGGGTGGTACATCAACGAGATCGCCGCGCTTTTCGTGGCGCTCGGGATCGTGATGGGACTGGTCGGCGGCCTCGGTGGCAACGGGACTGCGATGGCCTTCCAGGAAGGCGCCCGCGACCTCGTGGCGACAGCCCTCATCATCGGCCTGGCACGGGGCATCCTGATCGTGCTGCAGGACGCGCAGGTGATCGACACCATCCTCTACGCACTCGCATCCACCGTCGGCGATTTCGGCCCCGCCGTCGCCGCGTCGACGATGTACGGCGCGCAGACGGTGCTCAACTTCTTCGTCCCGTCGGGCAGCGGGCAGGCCGCGCTCACGATGCCGCTTATGGCCCCGCTGGCCGACCTCGTCGGGGTGAGCCGCCAGACTGCCGTGCTCGCCTTCCAGATGGGCGACGGCTTTACCAACCTCATCATCCCCACGAGCGCGGTGCTGATGGGGGCGCTCTCCCTCGCCAACGTGCCGTGGCAGGCGTGGGCCCGCTGGATTCTTCCGCTCCAACTCGTCCTCTTCGCCATGGGCGTCGTAGCGCTCGTGATCGCGGTGAGCATCGGATGGACCGGGTAAACGAAGTGGGACGTGTTGAAGTGGGAAGTTCGAAGTGAGGGTAAGTCGTGGCACCACGCCCCTGGCCATCCCTGCTGGTGAAGCGAGGCACCCTCGACCCTCGACCCTCGACCCTCGACCCTCGACCTACTCCGTCCAGACGTAGTCAAAGAGCAGGGCGGAGGCGGTGATGAGGAGCCCGGCGAAGCCGATCAGCGAGGTCAGGTCAGGCAGGGCTTCGGTCCAAAGACCCGCCGTGAACGGCCGCGTGGCGCGCTCGGTGAGGTTGACGACCGAGAAGAGCAGCGGCACGAGGACGGGGAACGCCAGCACGGCCAACAGCGGCGCGCCGCCCGACGCCCGCGCGATGATAGCGGCGAGGAGCGTCGTGGCGCCTGCGAGTCCGACCGCGCCGAGGATGAGCGTGAGCACGAGCAGCCCCGGAGCCGCGATCTCGGCCCCCGTCACGAGCAGGAAGCCGGCCGCGGCAGCGAGGTTGAGCCCGAGCGTAAGCGCGATGTTGTAGAGCAGTTTGCCTGTATACACGGCGCTCGGCGGCACGTGAAGCTGCAGTAGCAGCGTCGTCCCCCGTTCCTCCTCGGCCACGAACGCGCGCCCGAGCCCGACGCACGCCGCGAACAGGATCACGATCCACAACAGCGCGGCCCGCACCGGCGGTGAGATCTCCGTTCGCCCGAGCGCGAAGAGCACCAGCACGAGCGACGCCGCCACGAACATCCCCAACGCGTTGATCGCGTAGCGGCTGCGCAATTCCAGTTGCACATCCTTGCGGAAGACGGCCCAGGTGGCGCGGAGAAACACGAGGCGGTGAGGCAGTGAATCAAGGAGGAGGGCGAGGAAAGCCGCGATCGGTAGGGGCGGTTTGCAAACCGCCCGGCAGCGTCGGTGAGGATGGTACCGCGCAACCTGAAATGTTCCGAATGGGTTTGGTGGGAAGACCCATTCGATTCGCCCTAGCTCGCTCGATGATCGATCTCTCGCCGACTGCCACGACGCACCGCCCGTGGCCGCTGCCGCCGTCCCGGTGGGCGCTCTCGATGCGATGGGCGACGCTGACGTTCCTCCACTGGCCCGTACCTGTCGCGGCGCTGCGCCCGCTCATCCCGGAGGCGCTGGAGGTGGACACGTTCGACGGCGAAGCCTGGATCGGCATCGTGCCGTTTCGGATGGAGCAGACCAAGCTGCGTGGCCTGCCGCTCGTGCCCGGCACGCACACCTTCGGCGAGTTCAACGTCCGTACGTACGTCCGGCATGCACCCACGGGCCGCGCTGGTGTGTGGTTCTTCAGCCTCGACGCGGCGAGCTTCCTCGCCGTCTGGGCGGCCAGGGTGAGCTTCGGCCTGCCGTATTTCAACGCCGATATCCGCGTCACGCGCGAAGAGGCACCAGGCGGAACTGCACCACCGGGAGCGTCGCTCGTGCCCCGCACCGTGCAGTACGTCAGCCGCCGGACGCATCGTGGGGCTCCGGACGGCGTCTTCGAGGCGACAGTCACGCCAGGAAACCGCTTGGCGCCTGCCGAGGCGGGCAGTCTGGCGCACTGGTTCACAGAGCGCTACGCCCTGTTCGCGACCCGCTTCGGACGGCTCGTCACGGGCGACATCCACCACCGTCCGTGGCCCCTGCACGCGGCGGAAGCGCACATCCAGACGAACACGCTCGTGAGCGGATGGGACATCGCGCTTCCCGACACGGACCCGCTGGTCCACTACGCGGACTTCGTGGACGTAGTGGCGTGGCCTCCACGTACCGTGACGGAGTGAGCGTCCCAACAGCGGGGCCTTTCAGAACAAGTAGGCGACGCCGAGCCGGAGCGTACGCGGAGCTCCAGGCGTGAAGTGCAACTCCGACACGGGCGACGCCTCGCCCGGCAACCGCGACTCCGTGTCGAACTGCGCCTCGTTCCAGGCCACATCGAACACATTCTCGACGCTAAGCGACAGCTCCACGTCGCGGATGCGGTAGGCGGCGAAGGCGTCGAAGACGGTCAGTCCCTCGGCGGTGACACTGCCGGTCTCGTTGGCCGCACGGTCGCCGACATGCCGGACACGTAGGCTGCCCCGTGCGCCGTCGCGGCGTACAACGACGCCGCCCTGCGCGGTGCGCGTCGGAGCCAGCGGAATGGCATCAGCGTCAGCGGGCTCGTCTACGAAACGACCCTGCGAAAGCGTCACGTCCGCGTCCAGGGCGAGCCAGGGGAGCACCTGCGCCCGCGCTTCGAGGTCGATGCCGACGCGGCGCGTCGCGCCTGAGAGCTCGGTCGTGCCCGCGTCGCCGACGAAGACGTATTCCTGCTCCAGGTCGAGCAGCCAGGCGGCGGCCCCGAGCGTGAGGCGATCGCCGAGGCCGGTCCATCGCGCGCCGACTTCGGTGCCGATGGCACGGGGGAGCGTCGTCACGTCAGACTGCGCCGGGTCGTAGTTACGAGTGGCCAGTTCGGCGTCGATCTCCTCCTGCGAGCGTCCGTCTTGTTCGCGAGCCTGCACGAGGTCCGCGATGCGCTGGCCGAGCACCACGTTGCGTGCGTCGTTGGAGTGGAAGCCGAGGCCCGCGTTGGCGAACAGGTCGAGGCCGCGCACGGGCGTCACGACGAGGTTGGCCTTGGGGCTGACGATGACCTGCTGGGCATAGCCGGACGCGTGCGGCAGGCCCGTCTCATCGGCGAAGGCCTCCATGCGGTCCTCCACGTCGAAGGTGAAGTAGTCGCCGCGCACGCCGACGAGCATCCGCACGAAGCGGTTGACCACCAACTCTTCCTGCGCCCACAGAAAGAAGTTGCGCTCGGCGATGTCGGCTCCGACGAGTTGCTGGTTGCGGACCCGGTCCGGGCTCTGCCACAGCGACACCGCTGCGTCGTCGGCGCGGAAGCCGGTGGCGAGGGTCGTCGTGCCCTGCATCCCGAATGGCAGCGTGCGGCGGAAGCGAAGCTGTCCGTCGAGGCCGTAGAGCGTGCGGTCGTCCGTCTGCTCGATCATGTCGCCCTGCTCCGGGTTCTCCAGGAAGAACGTGAAGTTCGAATAGAGCTTGAAGCCATACCGGATGCTATAGGCCTGGAGGCGGAGGTCGCTGTCGGTCTCGCCCTGGCCGTCGAGCGTGTAGACGAGGTTGGCGTGCTGGTGCGTCGTCGTGCCGCCTTCGAGCGCGTCGATAGCGCCGAAGCGCGTGATGCGGCCGTCGTCGATGGCGCGTTCTGGGACCTGCCCGGAGGCGTCCCAGCCGGCCCCATAGCCGCCTGCGCTGAACGCGAGCGTGGAGGCAGGGGAGAGGTGCGCGTGCACCTTCCCGAAGAGGTTGAAGCGCTGGAAGTCCTGGCTGGCCTCGAACGGCCCGGCGGACCGCTGGTAGTGACCGCCGACGTACGCACTCTGGTGCTGACCGGGCGTCGGCACCTGCACGAGGCCGGTCACGTTGCCCGTCTCGAAGCTGCCGCCCTCGATCCGCACGAGGCTTTCGTCGAGGTGGTCCTTGGTGGTCATCGTGACCGCGCCCGCCGTGGCGAGGTTGCCGAACGCGGGGAAGTACGGTCCCTTGTACACGTCCACGGCCTCGATCGTCTCGGGCATGACGAAGTGGAGGTCGGCATACCCCTGCCCGTGCCCGTGCGACACCATGTTGACCGGCATCCCGTCCACGGCGAGCGCCACGTCGGTGCCGTGGTCGGCGTCGAAGCCGCGCAGGAACAGCTGCTCGGCCTTACCCCCGCCCGCGTGCTGCGCGATGACGAGGCCCGGCGCGAGCCGCAGCAGGTCCTGCGTCGAACGCGTGGGGCGCACGCCGAGGTCGAACGCCCGCACTGCGCGCGACGAGGCCGCCGAGTAGGGCCGGTCAGCCGTGGCGAGCACCTCGTCGAGCCGCACGGAGGAAGTCGCGAGTCGGATCGTGAGCGACACGGCCCGCCCGTCGGCAGCCTCCGCCGAGATCGTGACCTGGCGCTCGGCTGTCTCGAAGCCGACGAGACTCACCGCGAGCGTGTACGTCCCCGGCGCGAGGTCGAGGGCGAACTGCCCTGCCTCGTCGGTGCTCGTTCCGGACCCGGTGCCGACCACGGCGACATTGACGCCTGGGAGCGGGTCGCCGTCGAGGCTGGTCACGAGGCCGGTGAGCGATTGGGCCGCGAGCGGCGACCCGACGTGGAGGAGAACGCCGACCAGCAGGCCGAGGAGGAGCGCGCGTGGCATGGGCATGGGCAAGGAGCGGAACGATGGCGCGCGCGAAATTAACCGTCGAGGCGAGCAGCGCGAGCAGGGGTCGATAGACCGGTGCTGGACGGGTCGGAGAGCGCAGCCAAGAGCCGCTGTGCCTCCTGAGCCGTCGCCCCCGACTCGATGTGCAGGTTGCCGTCGAGCGCGATCTGGAGGTGGCGCTGGGCCTCGGCGGGCTGGCCAGCGGCCTCGTAGATGCGCGCGGCACGGTAGTGCACCATCGCATCGCCCGTGTTCAGGCGCAGCGCGTGTTCGATGTAGGGGATGCCCTCGGCGGCACGGCCGTTCTTGAGGAGCGCCCAGGCCATCGTCTCGTTGGCATGGAGGTGGCCGGGCCGCCGCTCGACCTGCGCCTGCGCCATGCGGAGCGCGCGCTCCACGTCGCGGTCCAGGTCGAGGAGGTAGTCGGCCTCTTCCATGTCTACGATCTCTCCCATCGCGCGGGCGTCGGCGAGGCCGTCGAGGACGCGCTCCCGGGTGCGGTCAGCGGCGTCGGTGTCGCCCGCCGCCTCGTAGGCGTCGGCGAGGAGTTCGAGGAAACCGTCGCTCGGCGTGAGCCGGTAGGCCTGTTCGAGGTAGTCGATGGCCTCCTCGGCGTCGCCCTCCACGAGCGCGACGTGGCCGAGACCGGCGACAGCGGGCGCGTAGGCGGGGCGCTCATCGAGGACACCACTATAGAGGTAGCGCGCGGCGCTGGTGTTGGCCTCGCCGAGGTAGAGCGCAGCCAGTTCGGTGACGGCCCACGCGCGCTCGTCAGTACCCGCAGCTCCGGCGTCGACGGCCAGGCGCATGGCAGCAAGCGCGCCTTCGCTGTCGCCGTGCAGTTCGCGGAGGTAGGCCACGCGGGCGTAGGCGGGGAGGCCCGGGCGCGTCGCCTGCATGGCATCGGAGGCGGTAACCGCGTCGTCGTATTCGCCCAACTCCACGAGCGCGTCGATCAGGATGGCGTGGGCGTCGGCGAGCGACGGGTGCTGCGCCAGCAACTCCGTGGCCAGGTCGCGGGCATCTTCGAAGCGGTGCAGCTTGTTCAGGACGACGCCCTGCAGCAGCCGCGCGTGGACATTGTCCGGGTCCCGGTCGAGCGCGTCGGCGAGGGCTGCCTCGGCGGCGGGAACGTGCGTCGTCTCGTCGCCGGTGCGGGCGAGTTGGAGGTGCGCCTGGGCGAGCGCAGTGAGGTAGGCAACGTTGTCGCTGTCGGTGCGCAGCGCGGCCTCGTAGAACGACACGGCCTCGGCGGCGTTGAGGAATTCGGAGGAGGGGAGGAGCGCGTCAGCGGCTTCCGCAGCCGAGGCGAGGTCGGCGGCGTCCGGCGCGCGGAGCGAGTAGAAGACGAAGACAGCTGAGGCGATAAGCGCGACGATGAGGCCGAGCGTCAATATGCGGGGGCGATGCATCGGTGTTCTGGATAAAGCAAAGAGAGCAAAAAAACAAGGGAGAGCGGGACCGCGCGACGCATGAGCGCTGGCGGTCCCGCCCTCGGGGGTGCGGGCTAGCGTACGATAGTAGCCTTGCGCGTCGTGAGCGTGCGGTCGTCCACCATCAGGCGGTAGACGTAGGTGCCGCTCGCGAGGTCCTGGGCGTTCCAGTCCACCTCATAGGTACCGCGTGCCATGCGGTCGTCGACGAGCGTCCGCACGAGGCGGCCCTGCACGTCGTACACGTCGAGGCGGACATCGCCCGCCTCCGGGACGCGGTACGAGATCGTCGTCGAGCCGCTGAGCGGATTCGGGTAGTTCTGCTCCAGAATGAAGCCCTCCGGCACGTTCATGCCCACGTCGTCGATGGCGTTGCCGATGGGCGGCTCCTCGGCGGTAGCCTGTCTGACGAAGCTGAACCCGTTGTGCGGGGTCGCGAGGTAGGGGAAGGTGTCGCTGAGCTCGAGGTCGTTCTGTACCGGCCCGGCCACGAAGCCGAGCTCGGAGAGCAGCGTCGGCGAGAGCAGGTCCGAGTAGTCCCCGGCGGTCGCGTCGTCGAAGGGCAGCCCGACGGCGGCGAGCACGAGGCCGCCGACCGCTTGCAGCGCGATCGTCGTCACGTCGTCCTCCAGGCGGCGTCCGTTGGGGAAGCCGTCCATGTGGGGGATGAATTCCACGTCCGTCGTCGTGTTGAACGGCGCGGCGGTGAGGCCGAGCACGGCGGCGCGGATGAGGCCCTGGCGCGCGTTCACGCGGAACTCCTCCGTCATGCGGTCGGTCGTCGGCGTGGCCATGTTGAGGCGAAGCAGGTCGCCGCCGAAGAGGGCCCCGTCCGGCGCGACCGTCACCGGGAGGAAGTTGTTGATGAACGGCTTCCCAGCGGAGAGCGGCCCGCCCGTCTTGCCGGTCGCGAGCTGGTACGGGATGAGGTTCGGCACGCCGTAGTAGAAGATCGGGAAGATGTCCACGAGGCGAGGCTGGTCGTCACCCGCGAGCCCGGGCTGAAGCGGCACGGCGAACGCTGTCCCGGACAGGTCGGCGCCCGCCTCCACGAGGTCGAAGACGCCGTCGGCCCCGTTGTTGAAGTCGAACCCGGCAGAGCCGTCACCGTCGACGTCGCCCACAGCGGGGTAGGAGTTCATCGGGATGACGAGGTCGCCGCTGAGCGCGGGGACGGCTGGTCCGAAGGCACCGTTGCCCATGTAGAGCGCGAGCTCCGGGTTGGCGAAGTACTGCACGAACTCCTGCTCAGCAGCGCTGTAGGGCGTGACCGCGTTCCAGCGGTCCTTGTCGCCAATCGGGATGATGGCCTCGTTGACGAGTGGGTTGCCGAGGCGCGATACCTGCACGAGCGGGCCGGACACGGTCGGTGCGGAGCCGTCCGTCGAGAGCGTCGTCACGCGGGGGCGGCTGGCCGAGGCCCACACGCCGATCACGAAGTCGCCGTCGAGGATGTCGTCCGCCTGCGACGCCGAGAGGCCGTCCTTCTGGAGCGACGAGATCGGGATCTGGAGGACGATGGCGTGGGTGTTGTACCCGGCCACGGCGTCGCGCGCGTTCTGCGGGTTCGAGGCGTTGGGCCCGAAGTCCTGCCGCACGTTGCCCACGTCGAAGATGCCGCCGAGGTCGACGAAGAACGGGTCGTCGCGCGGCCCGGCGAAGACGCGCACGCCGTCCGACGAGGTCGCGATGGCGTCCTGCGTGAGCTGGGCATAGGTCGTGCCCAGGCCGACGGTCGCGTCCTCGATGGAGCGCGGCCCGATGTTGTTCGGCGGCACGATGCCGTCGGAAAGGACGGTCGTGAACGAAGCGCCGCCGTCGGTGCTCTTCTCCATCGTGTAGGTCGCCTTCAGGTTCTGCTGCCCGAGGCGGATGTTGAAGAACGTGGTCGGATCCTCGTTTGTGAGTTCGAACGTGAAGCGGTAGGTGATGTCGTCCGTCGCCGAGCCGAGCGGACCGCTAGACGGCTGGTTCTTGATATGGATGTCGTAGGCGATGTTCTCGCCAAACGTGATGTAGTTGGGGCCTCCGTCGGGGAGTTCGAGGGGGATGTAGTTGGCCACGATGGTGACCGTCTCGGGGTCGTCGGGGGAGACGAACGCGTAGAGGTCCGTGTTGTCCGCGAGCGGGTCGTTGGCGATCAGCGGAGCCTCGCGGTGGCTGGAGGCGTCGCTGAAGCGAGGGGCGGAGAAGACCAGCAGAAGCGCTGCGGCGGCGGTGCCGAGGAGCGACAGGGTGGTCCGCGTCCGCCGCATGGCGGTAGACATGGCAGTGTGGGAAAGGGTGCGAGAACCGTGAACTGCAGGGTATGTGCGAAGCACGTGGAGTCGGACCACGCGATCACGACCAGCCCGCGTAGGAAGCCCGCCGACAAATCGTAGGACAAAGGCCGACAAGGTGGTCAGGGGCAATGTCTGCGCGCTGCTGCCGCCGTACCTTTTCCGACCTCCATTTCTCGCCCCGTGACACGCTCCCCTCGCCCGCTCGTGCTCCGCCAGTTTGGCCCTGCCCAGATCACCCGCGACCCGCGCGCTGTCGTCACGACGGGCACGTTCGACGGCGTCCACACGGGCCACCAGGCCATCGTGCGCTACCTCGTCGAGCACGCCCAGCAGACCGGCGGCGTCGCGACGGTCGTGTCGTTCGACCCGCATCCGCGCGAGGTGCTCTCGGCGCAGCGCATCCCGCTCCTGACCACGCTCGCCGAGCGCGCCGACGCCTTCGAGGCGCTCGGGCTCGACCGCTTCGTCGTGCTCCCGTTCACGCGCGACCTCTCGCTGCTCGAACCCGAGGCGTACGTCCAGGAGGTCCTGCTCGACACGGTGGGCCTCCGCGAGATC
>JBCDFO010000134.1:0-11282 GCA_039177895.1 Bacteroidota bacterium | reverse complement strand
CGCCTTGTCGAAGTTGGTCGTCTGGCCCATGAAGCCCCGCACGCTCGCGACGTGGTTCTGCGTGAGCATCGTCGGGACGGGGTCCCACTTGGCCGAGAACTCGAAGAGGGTGAAGTAGTCCGTCGCCGGGTTGCGCAGCGCAGGCGGCGGCGTCACGTCGATGTCGGCGTGCTCGTACTCCATCGGGTTGAAGCTCGGCGTGAAGTCCTGGAAGGCAAACGTACCGCTGTAGTCGAGCTGCTGGATGGCGTTCGGGTCCACGCCGTCGCCGTCGAACTCCGCTGGGACGATGTCGGTCGCGTGGGAGGCGAGCGCGAGGTCGATAGTGTCGGTGCCGGAGCACATCGCGAAGAGGAAGCCACCCTGCGCCACGTACGTGCGGATGCCCATGGCGACGGCGAGCTTGAGGTGGCTCACCTTCTGGAAGCCGCGCTCGCGGGCGTCGGCCTCAGCGAGCCGCTGCTGCTCACGGTACCACGGCGCGTTGCGGTAGGCCGCGTAGAACTTGCCGTATTGCCCGGTGAAGTCCTCGTGGTGGAGGTGCAGCCAGTCGTACTGGGCGAGCTCGCCGTCGAGCACTTGGGCGTCGTAGATCATATCGTAGGGCACCTCGGCATAGGTGAGCACGAGCGTCACCGCGTCGTCCCACGGCAGCGACTGGTCGGGCGCGTAGACGGCCACCTTCGGGGCCTTCTCCAGCCGCACCAGGCTCGAATTCGACCCCTCCGACTCGACCTCGGCCACGATCTGCGCGGCCGCGCCTGCCGACACCGGCTCGAACGCGACGCCCCGGATCCGTAACTCGTCCTGCAGGCCCGCCACGTCTGTCATCAGGAACGAGCCGCCGCGGTAGTTGAGCAACCAGTCGGCGTCGTGGCCCTGGGCGAGGTACCAGTACATCACCCCGTAGGCCTTCAGGTGGTCGGTCTGGCGCTCGTCCATCGGCACGAGGATATCCTGCGCACGAAGGGGAATGGCGACGAGGAGGAGAGCGAAGAACAGAGGGGCAACGCGCATGGTCTCAGGGTAAAGGGCCTCAGGAGGCTATGGGTTCGAGGCGGGCGGTGATGTTGACGGTTGTGACGCTGCACGCGTTATCGCGGACCTCCACATTCGACAGCACGAAGGGACGATACCCCTCGGCGTCGACGGTAAGGGTGTAGACCCCCGCCCGATCTTCGGCTCCCTTCAGGTGAAGCGGATCCCCGCCCGGCGCGTCGAACAGGGCTCCCCGCAGCGTTTCGACGTAGTCGCCGTCCTGAATGCGAGCGGTTGCGATAGGAGCCAGGTTGGCTGCGGTTTCTGCATCCTCCACAAAAAGCACGATACCTGGCTCCGCGACGGCCAAGCAGTAGATGGCTTCCTCTGCAGAGGCATCGCATCCGCCCAGCAGGGCAGTAAGCATGACGGCGAAAACGAGCGAGAGCAGGCTACGCATGGCGAGGCGTCAATCAGAAGAAGGCAGTAGCGTGTGCCGGAGCGGTATCAGGGTCGGGTGGGGCGGCTTGCGCCAGAGCGGCATCGCGGCCGGTAGGAGCGGTTTGCAAACCGCCTGTACGCGTGGCGCGTCAGGGGCGTGTTGGCGTCACACCCCGTCGCCCCGGAGGGCGCGGATGCGGGCGCGGGCGTCGGGGAGGAGGAGCGAGCCGGGGTAGCGCGTAAGCAGGTCCGTGTAGGCCGCGCGGGCCGCGTCGAGGTCGCCGGCGTCCTGTTCGAGGATCTCGGCCCGGAGGAAGAGGGCGCGGTCACCGAGGTAGCTGCGCGGGAAGCGCTCGGGGAGGGCTTCGAGGACGGTCAGCGCCTCGGGGGTGCGTCCACTGGCACGCAGCGCCTCCGCCCGGAGGAACGCCGCCTCGTCACCGATGGGATGCTGCGCAAACTGGGCGTCGAGCGAGTCGAGGACGGGAAGCGCCTCGGCGGGGCGGTCTTGACGGACGTAGCGGGCGGCCTCGGCATAGGTCTTCAGCGCGGTGTCGGTCGAGTCGGGGCCGCGGTGCTCGTTGAGGAGTAGCTTCAGCGTAATGGCGTCGTTGGCGACCTGTGTGGCGGTGTTCTCGTTCATCGCCTTGACGCGGGCGAGCGCCCCATCGAGGTCGCCCACGTAGAAGTCGAGGGTCGCCAGTTCGAGCCGCGCCCGCTCCGCCGTCTCGCCGATGCGGACCTCCTCCTCGACCTGCTGGAAGGCGAGGCGCGCGCGGGTGAGATCGTCGCGCAGGAACGCGAGCGTGCCGAGCGACAGGCGAGCCTCGGCGACGACCTCCGGCGTGCGCGACGTGCGAGCGAGGTCACGCAGGACGGTCTCGGCGGCGGCATAGTCGCGGAAGACGCGCTGCTGAAGCGCCGCGACCCGCTGCCGGGCGCTCTCGGCGAACGGGCCGGTCGGGTAGGCGTCCGCGTAGGCTGCGTAGCCGGTGAGTGCCTGCTCGTAGTTCGGTGCGGGCGCGCGTGTCCCATCGGGGTCGAACGCGCGTTCGTTGAGCGCCGTCGCCCGCTGTTCGTGGAGGGTGGCGAGGCTGTAGCGCGCGGCTCCAGCGAGCGGGCTGGCGGGATAGGTGTCGAGGAGCAGCATGTACGCCTCCTCGGCATACGTGAGCGCGTCAGTGCCCGTCGCGGCGTCCTGCTCAGCGGCATCCTGCGCCGAGCGGGCGAAGGCGAGCAGCGCGTTGCCATCCTGGGCGCCAAGCCGGTCGAAGGCGCGGCTGGCGTCGAACCCGGCGCGGTAGTCGCTCGTCTCCAGCGCGAGCCACATGCTGAGGTCGCGGAAGGCGAGCTGGAGCGGGTCTTCGCGGATCGCCGCGTCGATGGCGGCGCGGTAGGCGGCAGCGGCCTCGGGGTCGTCGAGCGACCGCGCGAAGCGGCTCTTTACCACCGCCACGCGATCGGGGCGCTCGGCGATGATGCCGAGGTATTCGCGCGCGACGTTCGGGTAGTCGGCGAGCAAGTCGTAGACCTGCGCCAGCTCCGAGCGGAAGAGCGTTGGGCTGTCGAGCGCCACGCGCCCCTGTTCGAGGACCCCGGCGGCGTCCTCGTAGAGGCGGCTGCGGACCTGCGCGGTGTAGACCGAGCGGTAGGTGCTTGCCTCCAGCGGCTCGTCTTCGAGAACCCGGTTCCAGATCACGCTCGCCGTCGCCGTGTCGCCCATCTGATAGTGGAGACTGCCGAGTTCGGCGAGCAGGTCGGCCGTCGCGCCCACGCGCTCGATGTGATCGATCACGAGTTGGATGGCCTCCTCGAAGCGCTTGGTCTGGACGTAGGCGTACTTCAGCTTCAGAAAGACGGCTTGCGAGCCCGGGTCGTCGGCGCGGAGGTCTTCCAGCAGCGCGATGGCGCGGTCCTCCTGCCCTGCGCGGAGGAGTTGATCGGCGAGTCGAAACTTCGCAGCGACACCGTCCTGATCAGACTGCGGCGCCTGGCGGGGTACGGTGCGGATCGTGGGGCGCTGGGCCCACAGCGGCGCGAGAGCCGGGAGCACAACGAGCGCAGCCAGCACGAGCGGCGCGAGACGCATCAGGAGGGGAAGCAGCGGCGTCCGAGTCATCCGGGAAGCAAGTCGAAGTCGAGAAGGCAGCCCGGTTGAAGGCGGGCGCGGAGAGCGAACGGGGCAGCGGTCGTGGTATTGTGCAGCGTCGCGCGCGCCACGCACCTGTGCAGACACCCCAGACTGTTCCCATCCGTTCCGCCTGATGGCTCGAACCCGCAACTCCGCTGCCCCGCTCCGCTGGCTCCGTGTCCGTCCGTGGCTCGTGGGCGTAGCCGTCGCCTACGTCCTCGTGTGCGTGGCGCTGTGGCCGATCCCCGTCTTCGGTGTGCTGCATGCGGAGTCGAGCGCAGTCATCGCCGGGGTCGGCTTCTTCGCGAGCGGTCTCGGCGCGCTGGCAGCGTTCCGCCGGAGCGGTTCGCTGCGATCGGTCACCGCAACGTTGCTCGGTGCGCTCGCGGTGCCGTGGGCGCTGATGACGCTGTCGCTCGTGTGGCGGCCCAACTGCGGCTATCCGCTCGGCCTCGGGCTCTTCGTCACGTTCACGGTACCGAGCGTGTTGCTGGCCGTGGCGTTGGCGTATGCGCTGCATGAGAGTCCGTTGCGGTGGAAGGGGACGGCATTCGTAGGCAGCGGGCTGGCCCTCGCGCTCGGGAGCCTGGCCTACGATCTCGGGCTGCACCCGCAGGTCTTCACCTACAACCCCGTCTTCGGCGGCGTCCTCGGGCCGATCTACGACGAGGAACTGGCCGTCCGCCCCGGTCTCTTCTGGGCGAAGGCGCTGACCATCACCCTGGCTGCTTGGCTCGCGTGCCTCGGCGCGTGGCTGCGCGCTTTCAGCGTAGCAAGCTCCCCTCCTGGACAGAGCCTTGCCCCCGCGCAGGCGGGGGAGGGGCTGGGGGTGGTTGACCAGCTAGGCGCTGACCTGCAGGAAAGCCGCAGTCGCTTCATGCGTGCAGGCGCGTTCCTCAGCCTCGTCCTCGCGACGGGCGCTCTGTTCGCGCCGCGCCTCGGCATCGTGACGACCTACGCGGCGCTCGAACGCGGCCTCGGCGGGCACCTCGCGACGGAGCACGTCGATCTCTTTTACGATCCGACCTCCCTCAACGACGAGGAGGCGTGGCGACTCGGGCAGCGTCACGAGTTCCGCTACGCCCAGCTTCGCGAGGCGCTCGGCGTCGAGCCGCAGCAGCGCATCCAGAGCTTCGTCTACCCCGACCCCGATACCAAAGCGCGTCTCACCGGCGCGCGGAACACGAGCGTCGCGCCCGTCTGGCTCGCGAAGCCGCAGGTGCATCTCCTCGAAGACCGCATTGGGGCGTCGCTGGCGCACGAACTAGCGCACGCCTTCTCCCGCGAATTTGGCGGCATCCTCAACGCGTCGTGGTCGATTGGGCTGGTGGAGGGCCTGGCCGTCGCCGTGGAGCCGCCGGACGGGCTGCCGGATCCGACGGCGCAGGTCGCCGCCGCGCTCCGCATCGCTGCCGACAATGATGGCGTGGGGCTGGGCGCGAGCGCGGAGGAACTGGCGGAGGCCGTCGTCCAGACGCAGACGCTGGCAGGCTTCTGGGGGGGACGCGCGGCGGTGTCGTACACCACGATGGGCGCGTTCGTCCGCTGGCTCCTCGACACGTATGAGGCCGAGCCAGTGCGTGCGGTCTACCCCTCGCTCGACTATGAGGAGGCGTTCGGCGTCCCGCTCGACACCCTGGCGATGCAGTGGGCGAAGCACATCGAGGCGCAGCCGCGCGACACGCTCGCCGAGGCCGTCGCGGCGTTCCGGTTCGTGCAGCCGTCACTCTTCGAGCGCGCCTGCCCGCACCACGTTCCCCGCTTCGTTCGGGCCCTTCGCGACGCTGAATCCCTGCTGATTGAGCTTCGCAACGAACCTAATGCCGACCTAGCCGAGGTGCGTGCGCGCCTCACCGAGGCGCTCGCTGAGGAGCCGCACTACCCGCCCACGCTCTGGCTCTGGGGCGCGCTGCAGATCGCAGAGGGCCGCGAGGCTGCGGTGATCGAGGCCATCGAGCAGGCTATGGACGCCGACACGCTCCTCGCGCAAAGCACGCAACTCACGATCCGCATGGCCGACGCACACGCCGCTCGGGGCGACTCCGTCCAGGCTGCCCGCTTCTACGCCCGCGCGGATAGCCTGCTGCCACCCTACGCCGAGCGCAGCCGCGCCGTCCTCACCCTCAAACGCCAAGCTTCACCCGAGGCCGTCCGACGTTTCGTGCAGCCCTACGCCCACGTCGAGGCCGCGACCGCGCTGGAGGCCCTCGGCGAACCCGCGATGGCCGCGATCCAGTGGGCCCAGGCCGATGCGTTCGACCGCGCCATAGCAGCCTTGCGCACGGTCCCCCCCGAAGCCCCGATCCTCCAACGCACCCGTCTTGTCTGGCTAGCGAGCTACGCCACACGCGCGGGGCAGTACGCCGAAGCCGCCGAGGTCGCGACGCACGCCGAAGCCGCGTTCCGCGCTGCGGATCAGCCCTGGCAAGCCGCGTTCTGGGCCGACCGCGCCGCGTTCAACCGCTGGCTCACCACTCGGCGATAAAGTCCGGCCCGCCCCCACCAACAACCAGCAACCAAGATCCAACCACGCGCACGCGGCCCCGAAGTCCGAGACGAGCGCCGCGCCACCACCGCGTGCGCCCCTATTTCTTCCGCGCGACGATGAACTTCGCGAGCCCGAGCAGCGCCGTCCGTGCCTCCGACTCCGGAAACGTCCGGAGGTCCGCGATGGCCTCGGCGGCGAGGGCTTCCATGCGGGCGCGGGCATAGGCCACGCCGCCGTGGTCGTAGACGAACTGCACGACGCGGTCCACGTCGGCGCGCGACTTCTTGCGGCGCTTCACGAGCTTGCGGATCGCCTTCGCCTCGCGAGCGTCGGCCTGGCTGAGCGCGTGGATGAGCGGTAGCGTGAGCTTGCGCTCCTGCACGTCGTTGCCGAGCGGCTTGCCCACGTCCACGTCGCCGTAGTCGAAGAGGTCGTCGCGGATCTGGAACGCGAGGCCGAGCGTCTCGCCGACGTGCCGCAGCCGCGCGACCGTCGCCTCGTCGTCGGTTACGCTGATCGCGCCGCAGGCGAGGCAGGCCGCGATGAGGCTCGCTGTCTTATCGCTGATGATCTGGAAATAGATCGCCTCCGTGGTGTCGAGGCGGCGGCTGTGCTCGAGCTGGCTCAACTCGCCCTCGGCCATGCGCCGGACGGCGTCGGAGACGGTATGGAGGAGGTCGTAGTCCTTCGCGTCGAGCGCGAGGAGGAGGCCGCGGCTGAGGAGGTAGTCGCCGAGCAGCACGCCGACCTTGTTCTTCCAGAGCGCCTTGATCGAGAACACGCCGCGCCGCGTCTCGGCGTCGTCCACCACGTCGTCGTGGACCAGCGTGGCCGTGTGGAGCAGTTCCACGAGCGCTGCGCCCCGGTAGGTCGTCTCCGAGACCTCGCCGAGGAGTCGCGCGGCGAGCAGCACCAGGATCGGGCGGATCTGCTTGCCTTTGTGCTTCAGGACGTACTGCGTGACCTTGTCGAGCAGCCACACGTCCGACTTCATCGCGGCGCGGAAGTGCTGCTGGAACGCCGCCAGATCGGCCTCGATGGGCGCGCGGATCTCCTTGAGCGAAAGCGCGGGCGTCTGCGCGAGCAGCACAGCCGGGTCCGAGGGGGCCGCGGTTTCTGTGGAAAACGTCGTCGCCAGGGTGGGGGGGGCGAGCGTGTCGGGCATGGAGTGCCTCAGCGGGCCACTTTCAGTTTGGATTGAAAGAAAGTACGCTACACCCGCCTGCCGGTTGCGGCACAGGCGGTCATCTGGAGACGCGAGCCGTGAAGTTGACGAGGAGCCTATTCTGTGCGTGCGCGACCCGCCCACACAGCCTAGCCCCGCCATCTATGCCTAGCCCCCCGCAACCCAGGGAACTCTCTATTCACCGGGCTACCCACGACGACCTCGAAGCCTTGGCCGTTCTGTTCGACGCATATCGGCAGTTCTATCGCCAGCAGTCAGACCTGGAAGGCGCACGTCGCTTTCTGCACGCCCGGCTGGACGCGGAAGACTCCGTCATCTTGCTCGCGAAAAGGGGAGCGGAGGAGACGCCAGTCGGGTTTACGCAGTTGTATCCGTTCTTCTCCTCGGTGCGGATGCGGCGTCTTTGGGTGCTAAACGACCTGTTCGTAGCCGCGTCAGCCCGGCGGATGGGCGTGGCGCGAGCCCTTATGGACGCGGCCCACACGTTTGCTGCGGAGACGGGAGCCGCAGGCGTCCAGCTTGCCACCGAGCGCACGAATCACGGTGCGCAAGCGCTCTACGACGACCTCGGCTATGTCCGCGACGACGACTTCTGGACCTACGAGTTTGGCCTGGACGTGTGACCCCCACTCCAATCCCCTACGACAACCTCCGCGTGCGATGACATCCTGGCGCCGAACGAACAACCGAGCCAAGCGCGATCTCCACTACCTCAACCGGGACGGCATGGTCGCGTGCAATCCGCGTGACGTAGAGGCGGCGCATCGGGCGGAGGTGGAAGGCATCGCCACGACGGACGCGGCTGCGGTGACGTGCAAAAAGTGCTGGGCTGTGATCCGCGCCAGCGGAGGGCTATACCAACGCCCGGATCCCTACGCGTAGCACAAGTGCGTACGATGGAGAAACGGGCAACCTCCTCGGACATACCATGCCTCAACTTCCAACGACGCTGGACCAGCTTCAGCAGGCCGTACAGCGAGGCCGCCGCTTCAGATACCTGTTCTTCTGGGGACACAAGCCGCGCTCCGACGGCCAGATCGACAAGGCGTGCCTGTCGCAGTGGTACGTCGCTCCCTTCACCGTGGACGGGCAGCGCTATCCCACAGCGGAGCACTTCATGATGGCGGAGAAAGCGCGGCTGTTTGGCGACCACGAGATCGCCGCGCGCGTTCTCAAAGCCCCGCATCCTGGCGCGGCCAAGAAGCTGGGTCGGCAGGTGAGAGGCTTCGACGAGGCGACGTGGCAGCAGGCTCGCTTCGACGTCGTCGTGCGTGGTAACGTGGCGAAGTTCGAGCAAAACGAAGCGCTGGGCGACTTCCTGCGTGGCACCAAGGCGCGGGTGTTGGTGGAAGCGAGCCCCCGCGACCGCATCTGGGGCATCGGCCTGGCCGCCGATGACCCACGCGCCGTCAAGCCGCTCGCCTGGCGTGGTCAGAACCTCCTCGGCTTCGCGTTGATGGGGGTACGTTCCCGGCTGCTGTAGACCCGTTGCCAAAGCGGAGCGTTGCCTCTATCTCTGGATCGAAAAGGGATAGGGTGCGTTGTCGAACGCCAACACACAATCACCGCTCCATGTCAGCGCTCCCCTCGGCTAAGCAAGCGACCCTTGATCTCGTCGGACGGCTCGACGAGGACGTGACGTTCGAGGACATCATCTACGAACTCTACGTGCTCGAAAAAATCCAGCGAGGGATGAAGGACGCCGAGGAGGGTCGTGTCGTCTCACACGCGGAGGCTAAAGAGCGGCTGAGCCGGTGGCTGACGTAGTCTGGACGGAGGAAGCGCTCGACGACATCGGTGTCTACCACGAGCGCACGTCGCCCGCGTACGCGCGGTCAACGGTTCAGCGGCTATACGAATCAGTATCGGGATCGTTGTCGTGTTGCACAGCCGCCAAGACGTGCGGCGCAAGTTCCGCGAGCGAAGTGGGGAGGCATAGCCGCCAAAGCAAAGCGGGAGCCGCCCGAAAGCAACTCCCGCTTCGTAGTTCTGACAGAGACCGTCGTTACCCGTGCAGCCGCGTCTCGACGCGGTCGAGGAGGTAGTCTTTCAGCGGCTCGACCTTGACCTCTTCGAGGACCTCGCCCGCGAAGGCTTGCAGCAGCAGCGCTTCGGCTTGGCGCTTGCCGATGCCGCGTGCGCGGAGGTAGAACAGCGCCTCGGCGTCGAGCTGGCCCGTGGCGGAGCCGTGCGAGCACTTCACGTCGTCGGCGTAGATCTCGAGCTCGGGCTTCGCGTAGTTGCGCGCGTTGTCGCTCAGGAGGACGGCCGCGCTCTGCTGGTAGGCGTTGATGCGCTGGCTGTCGCGGCGCACGAGCACGCGGCCGTTGAAGACCCCCATCGCCTTGTCGGTGAGGATGCCCTTGTAGAGCTCGTTCGACTCGCAGTCCTCGGCGGCGTGGTCGAGCGTCGTGTGGTTGTCCACGTGCGCCTGGTTCTGGGCGACGTAGAGCCCGAGCAGGTGGGTGTCGCAGAACGGCGCGCCGGGCAGCAGCGCGAGGTTGTTGCGCACGAGACTGCTCGCGAGCGTAACCGTGATTGTGGAGCAGTAGGAGTGCGTCTCCTGCACGAACTGGCTTGCGCGGATCTGCGAGGCGGCGTCGCCCTCGTCCTGGATGAGGTAGTGGTCGAGCGAGCCATGCTCCGCCACGTAGGCTTCGACCGCGTAGTTGCCGAGTGTCTTCGCGCCCGAGTCGGTGCTCACCTGTGACTCAATGATCGTCGCCTTGGCTTCTTCCTCCACGACGAACAGGTGGCGCGTCTGGATGACCGCATCGGTGTCGGCATCGATGACCGAGATGATGTGGATCGGCTTCTCCAGTTCAACGCCCGCGGGGACATGCACGAAGACGCCGTCCTGGTCGAACGCGGTGTTGAGCGCGGCAAAGGCGTCGTCCTCGATCTGGAGGTGACGGCCATAGTGCTGCGCGACGAGGTCCGGGTAGTCGTGGAACGCCTCGCGGAGCCCTTCGAGCGTGACGCCCTTCGGCAGCGCATCCCAATCAGAGAGCGCTTCGATATAGACGCCGTTGACGACGACCATCGTGTAGGCGTCGAGCTCGGGGATGCGGAACGGGTCGAGGTCGGCCCCGACGAGGCGGGTGTCGTCGGTGAAGTAGGGGAAGGTGTAGCCGTGGCGTAGCGCGCGCTCGACGTTGGTGTACTTGTACGCCTCGCGGATTTTGCGAGCGGAGCGCTTCTTTGGGACGCCGAGCGTCTGAAAGGTCTCGAACGCCTGGCGGCGGAGCGCCTTCACGCGGTTGGGCGTGCCGTTGGTGCCACGGAGTGCGTAGGCTTTTTCGTAGGCCTCGACCGCGCGCTCAGCGAACGGCGTGGTGGTAGAGAGGACAGGAGGCTGCATAGCTGAGAGCCGGAGAATCGGGAAAAGGAAGAGACGGCGAGAGGCAAGGGCGGGACAGGGGCGGCAACCATCGCCGTCGCGCCGGTTCCCCGGCTCCCCGTCTCGCGGGCGGCGCTAGCCGACCATCACCTCGACTTCCTGCTTGATCCAGTCGTAGCCCTTCGCTTCGAGCTCCAGGGCTAGCTCCTTGCCGCCCGACTTCACGATGCGGCCGTCGACGAGGACGTGCACGTAGTCCGGCTGGATGTAATTCAAGAGTCGCTGGTAGTGCGTGATCAGGAGGAACGCGCGGTTCTCCGCGCGCAGCTTGTTCACGCCGTCCGACACCACACGCAGCGCGTCGATGTCGAGGCCCGAGTCGGTCTCGTCGAGGACGGCGAGCTTCGGGTCGAGCATCGCCATCTGGAAGATCTCGTTCTTCTTCTTCTCGCCGCCCGAGAAGCCCTCGTTGACCGAGCGCCCGATGAGCTTGTTGCTCAGGCCCACGAACTCAGCCTTCTCGCGCATGAGCTTCAGGAAGGCGCTCACGCTGAGCTCCTCCTCGCCGTGGTGCGCGCGCTTGGCGTTGACGGCGGCGCGCATGAACTGCATCGCGCTCACGCCGGGCAGTTCCACCGGGTACTGGAACGCGAGGAAGACGCCTTCACGGGCGCGCTCCTCGGGGTCCATCTCCAGCAGGTCCTCGCCGTCGAAGTCG
>JBCDFO010000133.1:0-11285 GCA_039177895.1 Bacteroidota bacterium | reverse complement strand
TGCGGCATCTCCCGACCCACACTCCGTAAGTGGTCCCGGCGCTACGAGGCTGAGGGCGAAGCCGGCCTCCATTCTCGAAGCCGCCGTCCGAAGCGACTCCGTCCCTCGAATGTCGACGAGGACCTGCGCGAGCGCATCCTGGCCCTTCGGCGCGAACGCAACCTCGGCCCGAAGCGCATCCAGGCCGAGTTGCTGCGCCACGACGGCATCAAGCGGTCGACCTCGACGATCTGGAAGGTGCTCCACAGGGCCGAGGTAGGCCCCCTCCACCGCCCCAAACGCTACCGGAAGCCCAAGCGCTACACGCGGCCGGTGCCTGGCGACCGCGTCCAGATCGATTCGATGAAGGTCGCCCCCAATCTCTACCAATTCACGGCCGTGGACGACTGTACGCGCCTTCGCGTCCTCGGTCTCTACCCTGACCGCTCGGCGGCTTCAGCGAAGCAGTTCCTCATCGAGCGCGTGCTCCCGGAGTTCCCCTTTCCGCTCCAGCGAGTGCAGACCGATCAGGGAGCGGAGTTCTGCAGCGAGGCATTCCACGGAGCGCTGCACGAGCGGAAGATCAAGTTCCGTCCGAACCGACCGCGTGCCCCCCACCTCAACGGAAAGGTCGAGCGCTCACAACGGACGGACAAGGTGGAGTTCTACGCGCTGGCTGACCTCAGCGATGCAGCCCTCCCAGAGAGGCTCGGTGCGTGGCAGCGGTTCTACAACGCAGACCGACCTCACAGTTCGCTAGGCGGGAAGACTCCGCTGGAGCGCTACCACGAAGTGGCAGCCCTCGTACCGACACGGGGAGCGATCGCTGGGGCCTACGACACGAAGAAGGAACGGTGGAACGTGCGACCGATGAAGCGCCGATGGGTGCTTCGGCTCTGAGCTGCGAGATCGAAAGGATGTATGCGATACCCACATGACTGCTGCAATGAAGTGCAAACGCTCGCTGTCAATTCGTCTGGCACCCCCGTGGCACCCACCATAAAAATGGACAAATCTAATTAATCTGCAAAATACTGATTTCGTAGGTTTTGATGGCGGTCTGTATTTCCATGGCCTTGTTAATCGCACTACAGAGGTCAGCGGTTCGGATCCGCTCAGGTCCACACTCCTAGAATCGCCCTTCAGACGCCTCGGCTGATCTGTGGGGCGCTTTCGTTGAGGGGCACCCGTGCGCCTTCATGCACGCCTCCGGAGAGAGAACTGGATGCCGAACCTAGCGGTCTGCTCGCAGACACGTTGCGATCGCACTCGGGGACTGCGGATGCTCGCTGTGCACGAAACGACTCGGCTCGCTTTCGCAACCGGGCACATTCCTCGCGTCTTGACGGTCTGGCTTATGCTGGAGGAAGTGGCGTCGCCACTGTTCCTGCGCTCGTTCGCTGCGGCCACGTGCTGTCCTCCGATCTCCCACTAATTCCGATGTGCCCTCCAGCCCCCGAATCGCTTGGCGCGTCCATCCGCAGGCACTACCGCGCGGGTGATCCCACTCACCCCTGGAATGCCGAGTACGACCGGGTGCTCGAGCTCGCGGACCGTGCCAGATCCGAGGGGGCAACGGTCCTGGGTGCGCACAGCCCTGCGTGGCACGTCCGGTTTCTGCGCCGCGACTTCGAAGGGGCGCTACGCGACCTGGAGCAGGCCATCGCGATCCAGCCGGAGGCAGCCACCCACCACTACCACCTCGGTCTTGTCCAGGAACGCCTGGGCGATGCCGAGGGAGCCCGTGCAGCCTTCCTCCAAGCGCGAACGTGGGGCGAGGCGAACGGTGACGACGACCTCCTCGACGCGGTTGAGCACCACCTGGGACACATGTAGGCCGCGTCAGCGCTGGCCCCAGGTTCGCGCAGCGCTCACCACCGACAGCCAGGCCTGCTTTACCCGAACGACATGCCTCTTCCGAACGACGCCTCTTCGCTGTCCGGCACGCTTCACGCGCTGACGCGCGCCATCAGCCTTGCCTTGGAGGAATGCGCTCTCACCCACCTGCCCCGCACGTCCATCGATCTAGACCGGGCGCGCGTGCAGCACGCCGCCTACGAGCGCCTTCTCACGGAGCTCGGCTGCACCGTGCAGCAGCTGGCGACCAGCCCCGACCTCCCCGACTCCGTATTCATCGAGGACGCGGCTGTGGTGCTCGACGAGATCGCAGTGATCACCCGGCCTGGAGCCGCATCCCGGCGGCCAGAGACGACGGCGGTAGCCGAAGCGCTTGCAACCTACCGCCCCCTCCGCGCTACCATCGAGCCCCCAGGCACGCTTGACGGTGGCGATGTGCTTCGCCTGGGCCGCCGCTTGTTCGTCGGCGCGTCTAGCCGGACGAACGAGGCTGGGCTCGCCCAATTCCGAGCCATCGTGGCCCCGCATGGGTACACCGTCGAGGCCGTTCCGGTGCAAGGCTGCCTCCACCTGAAGACGGCAGTCACGGCTGTCGGAGACGCCGCTGTCCTGCTGAATCCAGCCTGGGTCGAGGCAGCCAGGTTCGCCAGATACGACGTGGTCGAGATCGACCCGGCCGAGCCTTTCGCGGCGAACGCGCTCCTGGTCGGCACCACCGTCATCTACCCCGCCCACGTTCCTCGAACGCGTGAGCGGCTGCAAGCCCACGGCCTCGACGTACGGCTTGTCCCCGCCGATGAGCTTGCCAAGGCTGAGGGCGGCCTGACCTGCTCCAGCGTGCTGTTCACCGCGTAGCCGGAGAACCCTACTAGCCTGGCGACCTGTGTGGGAGAGCCGAACTGCGTGTGGTCACTCGAAGAGGAGTAGGTGCCAGAGAGTAGACGATCCAACCGGTTCACGCCGCTGGCGTCGCGATGGCGCCGTGCCCGAAGCGCAGCAGCTTCTCGCACATGCGAACGTGCGCGACGATGTAGGCGGCGGCCTCGCCGCGCACCCAGGTCTCTCTAGGAATGGGCTGGATGACCGAGAGCGAGGGCAGCCGGAGGTAGCGCTCAAACTCATGCCCCCTGAGGTGCGCGAACGTGCTGGGCAGGGTCGTGAGGGTGGTCTCAGCCGAGAGGGTGAGGTCGGCTTGAGCAAGGTCGTAGAGCGCGGCGCGGAAGCGCTCCGGCTCCGCGAGCATCCGCCGCCGGATCGCGTCGATCTCGGGCGGGGTGGGCCGGTAGAAGCCCGCCGATACGTGCCCGCCGTCGGCGTTGAGCTGGACGTAGACGGCGGCACCACGTCCAACGAGGTGACCGGAGGGCGTGAGGACGCCCGCGACGAACTCGGTGTAGGGCTGCGTGTCTTCGCCGCCGACGAGGTCGCGGCTGTGCATGAAGACGGTGGCAGGGCCGCCCTGCACAGGAAAGAGGGTGCGTTGGAGCGCCTCGCTGGCCCGAGTGAGAATCGCGCCGAAGGGCCGCCGTACCTCGGCGAGGAAGGCCTCGCGGTGGGTGGCAAACCACGCCTGGGCGTTGTGCTCGGCGAGGCTCGCGAGCAGGGCAAACGCGCGCGGATGGACACGCGGTGGTCCGAGTGGCTCCTCGTTGGAGGCCGTCGGCACAGAGGGTCTGGGCGGACCCGCCGCGGCCGGGCCGCCCCCTCGGAGAGAGGGAGGCAGCGCGGCCGGTGCGGTGGTGGACGTGCCCCAGAGGGATTGCCAAAGCATCGAGAAGGACATGGCAGGAGGGGTTACTGGACGTTGGTGGACGCTCCGCTCAGAGGGGCTTCGCTGGTGGGTGGACTCATGCGCGCGGGCGAGAGCGTGGAGGGAGCCGAGGCCCCATCGCCCCCGACATCGCTGCCGAATTCGTCCTCGCCATAGTCCTCGCCGGGGAAGCCCTCGCTCGCCAGGCGACCCTCCTGAGCCTGCATCGCCCTCTCAGCGCGGTCGCTGGCGTCGGGGTCGTAGGCGAAGTCGCGGAAGCGCAGCCGGTAGAACAGCGTGTAGAGCACCGGCACGAGGCCCGGCGTGAGCGCGGACGACGCCACGAGCCCGAAGAGCATCGCGACGGCCATCGGCGCGAAGAGCGGATTGCCGGAGATCCAGAGCGGGATCAGGCCGCCCGCCGTCGTCGCGGCCGTGAGCAGGATCGGGCGCAGGCGCTGCTCGGCGGCGTGGATGACCGCTTGCTCGCCGTCGAGTCCGCGCTGCCGGAGCGAGCCGATCCGGTCGAGGAGCACGACCGCGTTGTTGATGAGGATGCCGAAGAGCGCGATCGTGCCCAAGAGCGGCATGAAGCCGAACGCGTAGCCCGAGACCAGCATGCCGAGCGTGACGCCGATGAAGGCGAACGGCAGCGTGAGCACCACGATCATAGGCGGGCGCAGCGCATTGAACTGAAGCACGAGCAAGAGCAACAGCACAAAGATGGCGATGCCCTGCTTGGCGTTGATCGCCCCCTGCGAGTCCGCGCTCTCCTCGATGTCGCCGCCGTAGGCGTAGCTGTAGCCGGCTGGCCACGCCACCGTCTCCATGTAGGCCTCGACCTCGCCCTGGAGCGAGAACGGCGTCACGAAGGGCCCGGCGTCGTGCGCGATGTCGGTCTCGACGGTGATGGTGCGCTGCCCGGCGTAGCGCTCGATCACGCCCGGCTCGTAGACGACCGTCGCCTCGGCGACCTGGCGGAACGGTACGCGCTGGCCCGTCTCCTGGCTGTAGAGCTCCAGGCGGTCGAGCGCCTCGGCCCCGGCGAGGGCGTCCGTGGAGCGGAGCACGACCGGGACGAGGTCGTCGCCTTCCTGGAGCGCGGTCAGCGGGACGCCGCCGAGCGCGGTCTGGAGCGAGGTCGTGATGTCGGCCGTCGAGAGCCCGGCGCGGCGCGCGGCGTCGTGGTCCACGGCCACATCCAGCGTGGCCTGGCGACGGCCCCAGTCGGTCCCGACGTTCGAGGTGCCGGGGACGGTGCGCAGGTGGTCGCGCAGGTCGGCGGCGAGGCCTTCGAGGACAGCCGGATCGGGGCCAGAAATACGGACCTCCACCGGGTAGTCGATGGCGGAGCCGTTGCGGACACGCTGAGCACGCGGCGTCACGTCGGGGTGGGCGCGGCGCAGAAACTCCTCCGTCCGGATGAAGACGTCGGGCTGGATCTCGTGGCTCGTCCCGGTGACGAGGAGGTAGGCGTAGCCCGGACGCGGGGCCTTCGGCGCGTACGACAACGTGTAGCGCGGCGGCGCGGAGCCGATGTAGGCCGCCCACTGCAGCACGCCCGGCGTCTCGATCTCCCCGTCGGCGTCGAGGCGGCCCGCGAGGCTGTCGGCGTAGAACCGCTCCAGGTCGGCCACGACGCGCTCGGTCTCCGCGATGGATGTGCCCGCCGGGAAGTCGAGCTCGACGTTGAACACCTTGTACTCCTTCGTCGGGAAGAACTGCTGCGGCACCACGGCCCCGAAGACCGCGAACGAGGCAAACAGCACCGTCACGAAGCCCGCGAGCGAGAGCCACGGCCGCCGCACCATGCCGGTGAGCACGCCGCGATACGTCCCGTAGAGCGTCGAGTCGTAGGCGTTGCCCTTGTCCTGCTGCTCGGTGACGCTCGCACCGTCGCTGTCATCCTGCTGCGCACCGAATAGGCTCGTGATCCGCTCCCAGCGCGTCATCTGCGGGAAGGACGAGGCGTCGGGCTCGCGTCCGCTTGCGAGGAAGAGCAGGCACAGCACCGGAATGAACGTGAGCGCGAGCACCCACGACACCGCGAGCGAGAAGAGCAGCACCTCGAAGAGCGCCGCTGTGTACTCCGCCGACGCGCTCTCGGCGAGGTAGGTCGGCAGCAGCGCCGCGACGGTACACGACGACGCGACGAGCAGCGGCAGCGCCATCTCGCGCGTCGCGTCGAGGATCGCCTGGCGCTTGCCCTTGCCGCGCTGCAGGTCCGTGAGCGCCTGCTCAGACACCACAATCGAGTTGTCCACGAGCAGACCAAGCGCCACGATGAGCGCCGTGAGCGACATCTGGTTGATCGTGATGCCGAAGAACTGCATGCACAGGAACGCCGCGAACATGGTCAGCGGGATCGACGCCGCCACCACGAGACCCGTCCGTACGCCGAGCGCGAGCAGCAGCACGCCCACCACGATCACGATGGCCTGGATGAGGCTCCAGATGAACTCCGACGTGAGCGCCTGGACGACCTCCGGCTGGTAGACGACGGTGTCGAACTGCAGCCCCGCGGGCAGATCGGCCTTGGTCTCCGCAACGACGCGCATCACCTCAGGGCCGAACTCCGTCAGGTTGCCGTCGGCCGCCATCGAGACGCCGACGCTGACCGCGGGCTGGCCCGTGAACCGGACGAGCTGCGGTGCGGGGTCCTCGTAGCTCGCGCGCACGGTGGCGAGGTCGCGCAGCGAGACGACCTCGCCCGTCGGGAGCCGCAGCGCCATCGCGGCCACGTCGTCCATCGAGCCGAACGCGCCGCTCGTGCGGAGCGCGATCTGCTGGCCGTCCACCTGAAGGTCGCCGCCCGGCGCGACGAGGTTGCGCTGTTGGAGCTGCCCGATCAGGTAGCCGGTCGAGAGGCCGAGCGCGGCGAGGCGGGCGGGATCGTACTCGACGACGACCTGCCGCTGGCGTACGCCGTCGAGTTGCACGCTGCGGGCGTCGTCGAGCGCGAGGATGCGGCGGCGCAGCTCGAGCGCGGCGCGCTCCAACTCGACGGGCGTGTAGTCCTCCCCCGTGACCGCGATGACGGTCCCGAAGACGTCGCCAAAGTCGTCGTTGATGAACGGCCCGATGACCCCGGGCGGGAGCATCGGCGCGACGTCGGCGATGGCCTCGCGCATCTCGGTCCACGCGCCCTCCACATCGGCGACATTGTACTCGATCTCGAAGGCGAACCCGGCCGAGCCAGGGCGGACGGTCGTCTCGACGTGGTCGGCCCCCTTGACTTCTTCGAGGGCGCGCTCCATCGGCTCGGCGATGAGGCGCTCGACGCGCTCGGCGCTGGCCCCCGGCCAGAGCACGGAGACGACGGCGCTGCGGATGGTGAAGCCGGGGTCCTCGGCGCGCGGGAGCGCGAGGAAGGCCTGGTAGCCAGCGAGGGCGAGGAAGGCCACAGCGACGAACACGACGACGCGGTTGTCGAGGGCGGTGCGGGTCAAACGCATGGGTGCAGGAAGGGCTGGGAGTGCCGGGGTTCAGCGCTCCGAAGGGAAGCAGGACGTGGGGGGACGGGAGCGGTGCGGTCAGCGTCCGCTGAAGGAGAGGAGGTCGCGGGCGAGCGGGTCGTAGTCGGCGAGGCGCACGCGCTGGCCATCGGCGAGCTCACCGAGACCAGCAGCGACGACCCACTCGTGGGCCTCCAGGCCTTGGAGGACTTCGACGCCGTCGCTGCGGAGTGTGCCGGTTTCGACCGCACGGCGGCGCACGACCGCCTCTTCCTGGGAGCGCACCGAGACGGAGGTCGCGTTCGCCGAGTCAGCGACCACAGGCTCGATTACCATGACGTAGGTCCCTTCGGTGTCGGCGTCGATGGCGGCGACGGGTAGCACTAAGGCTCGTGACGCCTGGGCCTCAGCGGTGTCGAGCGTGCTCAGGTCGAACGTCACACGCGCCGTCTTGCCGCTGCGCAGCCGGGCGTCCGCCTCGTTGACGCGCAGCACGACGGGGAAGGTGGTCGCTGTGCGCCGAGACGCTACGCCGACCTCGGTGACGGTGCCGGTGAAGGTGTCGCCGGGCAGCGCAGCGAAGCTGAGCGCCGCCGTGGCCCCCTCCTGGATCGAGCCGATGAGTTGCTCGGGCACGGTGACCTCGACCTCGATCGGGCTGTCCTCGGTGTTGACGAGCGCGACCGGCTGGCCGGGACCGACGAGCTCGCCTGCTTCGACGAAGACCTCGGCGACGCGACCCGAGACGGGGGCTCCGAGGCGCGTGTAGCCAAGACCGCGCTGGGCGAGCGCTACCTGGTCGCGGGCCGCTGCGACGCCGGAGGTGGTCGTCTCAGCGCGGGCGCGGGCGTTGTCGTACTGGCTCGCCGGGATCACGCCCTCGGCATAGAGTGCGCGGATGCGGTCGAAGTCGGCCGCGGCGGCGCGGGCCTGGGCCTCGGCCTGCTGGAGCGCGGACGCGGCCTGCTGCGCCTGGAGCTCGAAGTCGGCCGCATCGAGCCGGGCGAGGAGCGCCCCGCGCCGGACACGGTCGCCCACCTCAACGGGCACGGCCGTGACAACGCCGCCGACCTGGAACGACACCTGGGACTCGACGGCCGCGCGGGTGACGCCCGAGAAGGACGCCGTGGGGGGGGCGCTGGCCTCGACCGAGACGGTGCGGACGATAGGCGGCGGCGGAGCTGTGGGCTCCTCGGCGCTACATCCTGCGAGGAGAAACAGCAGGGCGACGAGAGCTCCGAAGAGGAGGTGGACGCCGAGTGGCGCGCGGCTCAGGGAGGTGCGAAGGGTAGACATGGTCGTGGAGGCTGACACGGGGTGCGGAACTGGAGAGGGGAAGGGCAGGCCTAGCGTGCGGAGGGCTAGCGCACAGAGGCTGCGCTGAGGGCTAGCTCGCTGGCCGGAAGGCTGTCGAGGGCGTCGAAGGAGCCGCTGGTGCGCTGGAGATCGACGTAGGCCCCGGCGACCTCGTAGGCGGCCGCAGCGGCGAGCTCCTGCGTGAGCCGGAGCGCCTCCTGCGCCTCGACGAGCGCAGTCACGCCGACGAGGCCTTCGCGGTAGAGGCGTGCCACATCGGCGTAGGCGCTCGCAGCGGCGTCGGCGGCGTCTTCGGCTTCGTTGTAGGCGGCGTAGGAGGTGCCCAGGAGCGCAGCGGAGGTGCGGACGCCCTGCGTGAGGCGCTGCTCGATGAGAGTGAGGCGCGCTTGCGCTTGGCTGAGCTCCGCGCTCGCGAGCCGCCGCTCGGCCCGCTGTCGCCCACCGAGGAAGAGCCCGAAGTCGAGCCGGACGCCGAGTACCCAGGTCTCGTCGGGGGCGGCCGGGATGGGCAAGCCGGGCGGGAGGGCGAGCCCCGCGCCGCCGTCGGCGAGGCGCGTGCTGGCGTTGGCGAAGACGCTCACCTCGGGGAGGTAGGGTGCCCGCCGGGCAGCCCCGAGTCGCCGCTCCTGGGCGTCGATTACGGAGGCGAGGGCGCGGGCGGCCGGGGCACCGAGGAGGGCCTGCTCGACGTAGCGGTCGGCGAGCAGGTCCGTCTGCGCACGGCTGTCAACCGTCGGCAGCACGGGGATGGAGGCGAGAAGCGCCCGAGGTGCTGCGAGGGCGTCACCGGTGAACGCCTCGTCAGCAAGGCTGGACGACAGTGCGCCCGCGCTGGCGGGCTCGGCGGACGCGAGGAGCATCACGCTCTGGACAGGGTCGGTTGGGCGGAGCTCGTTTTGGCGAGGCTCGCTTGCGCGGGCCATCTCGCCCTCAATGGTCGGGCGCACCTCGGCGTCGATGGGGAGGTTGAGCGCCTGATTGAGCGCAAACGAGGCCGCATCGACCCCGCCGAGCGCCCGGGCGAGATCCTGGCGGGCCCGCGCCGACTCGGCCCGCAGCCGGGCCACGTCAGCCGCGCTGGTGGTCCCCGCCCGTTCCCGCGCCTCAGCGGCATCGAGGTCGACGGCCAGGCGTGCGAGCCGCTCCTCGGCGATGGCCGCGCCGGTCTCAGCCTGGAGGACGCCGAGGAAGGCGTGGGCACCCTCCGCCGCAGCGGCGAGCCGGGCCTCGTCGAGCTGATACTGCTGGGCCGCTGCGAGCCGCTTCTGGATGCCGACGCCCGCGAAGGCGCGCTCGGAGAAAAGCACCTGCGCGACCGAGGCCTCGACGGTCCAGAGCCGCTCGGGGGCGGCCCCGCCGAGGGCCGCGGCAGCGAGATCCTCGTTGATGAGCCGGGCCGTGCTGGAGGCAGTCACCTGAGGAAGCAGCCCGCTCCGCGCGATGCCGATGGACGCTTCGGCAGCTTCTAGGGCGTAGGTCTCAACAGCGACGCCGATGTTGTCGCGCGCCGCGATGCGGGTTGCTTGGTCGAGCGTGAGGCCGGAAGCGGCCTGTGCTGGCTCCCCGACGAGGTCGGCCTGGAGCAGCAGGTCCCAGGGCAGCGCGATGCCAAGGCGCGCCGCCGTGCCGGTGTGGATCGTCAGGCGCGCAGGGGGCAGAGCCGCAGCCAGCGGGGCCTGCTCGTCGGCCTCTCCTCGGCTCAGGTCGGCGATGGCGAGCGCGGCCCGGCGGGCGAGCGCAGGCTCGTAGCCCGGAGAGACCGCCGCGAGAAAGCCGAGGCGCACCTGCTCGGGAGTCGCGGCGAACGCGAGGATGTTGCGTTCGGCGAGATCGCTTGCGAGTTGGCGCAGCGCGGCCTCGGCGAGGCCCGTCCCAGCGTCCACGTAGACGAGTGCTGGGGCGGCGGACGCGACCGCCTCCTGCACAGACACTCCGGACGTGGCGGGCACGAGCACGACGCTAGCAACGCCGAGGTCCCGAGCGAGCGCTTCCGTCGGGGCACGGCCAGCCGCGTAGGGATGCGCTACGATGGCGATGGTCCCCACCGCGGCACCTCCAAGCGCCTCCTTTTCGAAGGTGCCAATCAGAAGACGCAAGTCCCGCACGAGGGCGTCGGGGCGCTGGAGAACGACCGACGGCAACGGACCGGCGAGGGCAGGATCGACCATCGAGAGCGCGAGTGCGGTCGAGCTACTGGCCGCCGTGTTCGACAGAGCGGCGCGAGCATCCGGTGCCATGGATTCGTAGACACCGAGCGTCACCCCAGCGGGCGCCTCGCTTCGCAGAAGCTGGCCGAGTTCGACGTCGATGGCGTTCGCAAGCGAGGCAGGCACGCTGGCGTCCGCGCGTACCTGCGCATGAGCATGGGGGGCTAGATGGGCGAGAAGAAGGACGAGGGCCAGGAGGGCCGATGGCAAGACGTGCCGTGCAAGGCGAGACAGAGACATGGGACGGATGGGCGGCTGGAGAAGGGCACACCGGAACGTCGATCCATTCGAATCAACTATCTGGTTGATCCATATAACCCAACCTGAATAGCCCTGTTTCGTCCAAATCGTTCATATAGTTCAACCAACTGGTTGAAAAAGTTCAAATCGTCGAAATCAGTGCGTAGAAGCCGAACGGTGCCTGTCTGTTCACACGGTCTTTACGTAAGAAGTCCTTCCTGTCGTCTGCGTCGGCCCGCCGGAGCAGGTCCCCAATCCTTGCACCCAACCGAACCTTCGCATCTCGTCCGTTGTCCTCCTGCGCCCCCGACTGCGGCACCACGAGCGCCATGGCGCTACGCGATCCCCGGACAGCCGAACGTCAGAGCCTCCGGGCGGTATCCTGAGGGGCCCGCGATGCATCCGTGTGCCCGTAGCGTTCAGGTCACCCTGCCCTCCCCCGAAGTCCATGTCTGCACCCGACTCGAACCCGACGATGCC
>JBCDFO010000132.1:0-11287 GCA_039177895.1 Bacteroidota bacterium | reverse complement strand
GGGAGGTCGCGCCAGGACTGGATCCAGCGGCTGTAGGTGTCCCAGATGATCGTCTCCGAGGTCGGGCGCACGATCAGGTTCTCGCCGTCGGCCAGCTTCGAGGCGGGGTCGGGCTCGACGCCCGTGCCGTCTTCGGTCGTGCGCAGCCGCGAGTGGGTCACGACGGCGCACTCCTTCGCGAAGCCCTCGACATGTTCGGCCTCCTTCGAGAGGAACGATTGCGGGATGAAGAGCGGGAAGTAGGCGTTCTGGTGGCCCGTCGCCTTGAACATGCCGTCGAGGACGCGCTGCATGTTTTCCCAGAGCGCGTAGCCGTTGGGCGGGAGGATCATCGAGCCCTTGACCGGCGAGTAGTCCGCGAGCTTGGCGGCGCGGACGATGTCGAGGTACCACTGCGAATAGTCTTCGGAGCGTGGGGTGATCTTGTCAGCCATCGGGAAAGGCGGTCGGGAGAAAGAGTAGGGGAGAGCCTGGCGACATCGATAAAGCGGAGCATGCCCTCCGGTCGAAGCAGGGAGGCCCAGGACGAAGACACGGCCGCGTCGGTCAACCACCCCTGCCCCCTCCTGTCCAGGAGGGGAACTCTCGGGTCGCTCCTCTGGGCACAACAACGAAAGCTAGGGGCAATTCAGGGGTCAAAGAAACGGCGCGCGGGCTGCGGCGTGCCAGGAAGGCGGCGTCCGCCCGTGGCTTTCACGTGCTCTTTGGGCACCCACGTCCCCGGAAGCGGCACCGCGTTCGCGCCGATTCGGTCGTATTTCTGTCACACGGCTGTTACTTCCGCGCACCCGGGCGCGGCCAGGCTGCACGAGCCTGTCCCCGACCCTCTTCCGAGCCCGCCTTCGCTCATCCTGCTACTGCCATGACGACCTCGCTCATCCGGCTTCCCGCTTTCCTTCCGGCGCTCCTGCTAGCCGCCTGCGCGGTGCTGCTCTCGGGCTGCTACACGCAGCTTGCCAGCGCCACCGACCGCTACGACCGCCGCCCGGTCTACGACCAGCCGCGTTACGAAGCGGAGCCGCGCTACGAAGAGCAGGCTGAGGCGCTGCCCGCCGAGCCGCTCTCGGCGCGCGTAGGCGTCGTCGGGCCCGTGTTCGCCGAGGAGGACCTCTACGGTCCCCCGGTCGAGGACGGCTACTACGACGACGGGTACGCGGGCGACGGCTACTACGACGAGGGCACCTACCAGGGGGGCACCTACGAAGGCTACGCCGAGGATGACGTCGTGGTGACGCGCTACTACTACGAGGACGAGAACGTCTACTACCGCGACGCCCAGTTCGGCGGCGGTTTCTACGACCCGTATTTCTACGGCGGTTGGAATCGCTGGCGGCCGCTCTGGTACCGTCCCGCGTGGGCGTTCCACGACCCGTTCTTCTTCGGCGGTGGTTTCTACGACCCGTTCTTCTACGACCCCTTCTTCTTCCGGCCGGGCTTCTCGGTCAACCTGTCGTTCGGGTTTGGCGGGGGCTTCTTCCATCGGCCGTTCTTCGGCGACCCCTTCTTCCATCGCCCGTTCTTTGGGGGGCCGTTCGGGTTCGGCGGCGGCTTCGTCCACAGCCCCCTCGCCTGGCATGGCGGCGGCTTCTACCAGCCCGTCTTCGTCCAGAACTGGGGCGTCTACAACAACACGAACTACCACTACTTCCGCGACAACGACAACCGCGTCCGCCGGACGTCGCTGCGGCCCATCCGGCCGACCGGCCGCGACGGCCGCGTCACGTCGCCGGTGACGGGCACGCTGCGCCCCACGCGCCTCGATGCCGAGGGGCAGCCTGCGGTCATCCGCCCGACACGTCCTGGGACGGTGTCCTCCGCACGGTCTGAGCGTGGAACGCGCCCTAGCACGGCGACGCGTCCGAGCACCCGGCCCGACCGTGCGACGCGTCCGAGCACGGCGACCCGGCCCAGCACGCGGCCTGACCGTGCGACGCGCCCCAGTACCCGTCCGTCTACCCGTCCGGAATCGACCCGGCCCGCGCCCTCGACACGTCCAAGCACGCGCCCGGCGACCCGGCCTGAGTCGACCCGCCCGGCCCCCTCGACGCGGCCTTCCACGCGTCCGGAGTCGACGCGGCCTGCTCCCTCAACGCGCCCGGCGCCGTCAACGCGCCCGAGCACGCGGCCTGCGCCGTCGTCCCGTCCGAGCACGCGCCCGTCGAGCCGTCCTGCGCCGTCGAGCCGCCCGGCTCCGAGCCGCACCCGCCGGGGTGGCGACGATGGGGGAGGCTCCCAGGCTACGCCGAGCACGCGCTCAAGCAGTCGCTCCACGCCCAGCACCCGCTCCGCCCCGCGCTCGACACCGAGTACCCGTTCGGCTCCGCGTTCGACGCCCAGCACGCGTTCGACGCCCCGTTCGAGCACGCGGTCAGCGCCTCGCTCCGCCCCGAGCACACGTTCGGCCCCCCGGTCGAGCACGCGCTCCCAGCCTCGTTCGAGCACCCGCTCTGCCCCGCGCTCCACACCGAGCACCCGCTCGACGCCCCGCTCGTCGTCGAGCCGCGCGCGGAGCAGCCGGCCCCGCAGCAACTCGTCCGGCTCGCGGTCGTCGAGCCGCTCCAGCCGCCGCGGAGGAGGGTGAACCTCTAGCGCCGCCCTCGCGCCCCGTCCTGTATTGATCTGACCAAAGTTGGAGGCCCGTGCGCCCCGTGCGGGCCTCCGCTGTGTCGCGCCTGTACGCTTCCCGGCCGTCCTTTCGTCCCCAGAGCCGCCGTCTTCCCACCCGTCCGCTATCGGTATGCGTTCCCTCGCTTCCCTGCTCGTCCTGCTCCTCCTTGCGCCCTTGACGTCCGCGCAGACGGCGGAGGATATCCTCCTGCTGAGCCGCCGCCAGGCGACCCTCGGGGCCGATGTCGCTGGCCAAGGCGGAGCCGTCATCGGCGGCGTCGGCGGGTGGACCTCCTCGCTCGCCAACCCGGCCAACCTGGGCTGGCTGCGCACCTCGCAGCTCTCGCTCGCAGTCGATCTCAGCGGCATCGAGAGCGACGCCCTGTACCAGCTCGATCCCGCCGAGGCCGAGGCAGGCTTTGGCAGCACCACCTTCGATGGAAGCACCCGCTCCAGCGGCGCGCGGCTCGACCACGTCGGCTACGCAGCCAAGGTGCCCACCGTGCGCGGCTCGTTCGTGGTCGGGCTCGGCTACAACCGCACCAGCAGCTACGACCGCGCCCTCTTCTACGACGCCGAGGTGACGGGCACGCGCAACGATGCCACGTCCTTCACGGACCGCTTCGAGGAGGACCTGTTCGAGGAGGGCCAGGGGGGCGAGTTCTCGGCGGTTGCAGCCATTGAGGCGGCGCCGGGCGTGATGATCGGCGGGGCCATCAACGTGCTCTTCGGGTCCTACTTCATCGAGTCGACGGCCCAGGCGTCGTTCTTCGAGCGGAACCCGGACGTGTTCAGCTTCGACCTCGACACGCGCGGGGTAAACGCGCGGCTGGGCGTCTCGGCGGAAGCGCAGCCCGGCCTCCGGTTCGGGGTCGTCGTGGAGACGCCCACCTACGTCGCCGTGCGCGAGCAGGGCCTGGACGACTTCAGCACCGTGCTCCCGCTCGAATACGACTACACGACGCCGTGGCGCTTCGGCGCAGGAGCCGTCTACGAGATCGCAGGCGCGACGCTCGCCGCCGACGTGGAGTACGTCGATTGGAGCCAGGCGCGCTTCCGCGACGAGGAGTTCTTCACCAGCGATGGCATCGTGACGCTCGCGAGCGAGAACGCCCGCATCCGCCGCACCTTCGACGACGCGTTTACGACGCGCTTCGGGGCGGCCTATGACTTCGGGGCCGTCGTCGCGCGCCTCGGCCTCGCGTACCAGCCGGACCCGCTTCGTGAGGACCAGGGCATCGTCGCCGACCGCCTGCGCCGTACGATCACGGCGGGCATCGGCGTCCGCGTCGGCCGGAACGCACACGCAAACGCGGCCGTCCTCCACACGCAGTTCGAGGACCAACTCGTCGCCGTAGATGGCGTCGGTCTCATCCTCGAAGACGTCGCGCGCACCTCGCTCGTCGTCGGCGTCACGCTTGGCTTCTGAACGGCGACCCTCGACCTGCGGCCCTCAAAGGCCGCCTACCGGATGGCTTCGCGGACCGGCGCGGGGGCCGGGGTGCCGAGCGGCGCCGGGGCGGGACGCTTGCGGTTGGCGAGCCACGCCGCCAGGTGTACCATCCACGCCGCCGCGAGCAGCATCAGCGTGATGATCTGCGCCGCGAGCACCACGTCGCGGAAGGCGAACGTCTGGAGCAGCACGAACACGATGGCCCCCGGGATCGAGAGGAAGAGCGGGATGAAGCGCTCGGCGGCGCTGAAGCGGTCGGCGCGGCGCGCGAACGGCGGCGTGCGGTAGAAGAACACCTGCACGCGCGTCATCAGGAGCGCGACGGCATACCAGTAACCCGCGTGCAGCAGCGCGTGGCCGACAGGCATCCCCATCGCCAGGACGAGCGCGAGTGCGGCGTGGAGTGGGAGGAGGAGGCGGTAGGCGAGGGCCTGCTGCGCGCCCATCTGGAGCGTCCGCGCGGAGCCCACGGGCAGCGTGTCGAAGAGCCAGGCGGCGTCGGCGTGGTCGGAGAACTGCACCGACTGCACGAGCGTCTGGCAGCAGAAGAGGAGCACGATCAGCACCGAGAGGTGCATCTGCGTGGCCTCGTGGAGGAGGAGGCCGTCGGCCCCGTAGGCGAAGAGGTCGCCGAGGCCGCCCTGCCACCAGCCGAAGAGCGCGAAGCCGAGCGGCAGCAGCGCCGCCGTCCAGACGCGTCCGCGCACGATGCGGTCGTTGGCGAAGGCCGCCGCTGCGAAGCCGTAGGCCGCCCGCGCCTCGGGCGTGCGCAGCGTGAGCCGCTCCACGAGCCGGTGCAGCCACGCCATGCTCGCGTCCTGCGCGATGGCGCGCTCGCTGAGGCGCTGCTCGCCGTCGTGCATCGCGCGCAGCAGGGCGAAGTAGCGCTGCGGAAAGACGAGCCCGAACGCAACGGCCCCGACGCCGACCGTCGCGAGCAGCGCTGCCAGGCCCGGTGTTGCGAGGCCGGTGAAGGCGTCCACGAACCACTGCGCGGGCCACCACGCGACCGCTACCACGCCGTAGCCGTCGAGGCTGCCGATCCACTGGTAGCCGAGCACGAGCGCGCCGATGAGCGCCACGCGCACCGCCGTCAGGACGGGCTTGAGGACGCGGTAGGGCAGCGCCAGCGTGAGCGTCCACAGCACGCCGAGCATCGCGAGCGCCGTCCACACCGTCCCCGCGCCGATCAGCGCGCCGATCTGGAGCCCGGTGCCGAGGCCATACGCCTTCGCGGCCCACGCGCCTACGGGCACCATCATCGAGCCCGCGATGAGCAGGAGGTAGACGCCGATGCCGCCGAGCCGGGCCACGTACTGCGTGCCCTGCGAGGCGGGCAGCGTGAGCATCCACGCGTTCTCGCGCGGGCGGCCCATCAACTCGTCGTAGCTCCCCACGATGCCGAAGGCGGCGAGCACCATCCCGAAGCTCGTCGCCACGAAGCAGAACGTGGCGGGCGTCGCCGCGCCGAGCGAGAGCGCGAGCACGAGGCCCGAGAAGCCGTACGACACCACCGTCATCGCCATCCGCGAGGCACGCACTGTGCCCGTGCGTGGGTGCCGGAGGTCTTGCTTGACCTGCGCGGCGACGAGAGCACGGACTTGGGACCAGTTCATGGAGCGTGTCAGCTTCAGGGAGCGTGTCAGCGTGGGAGGAGGTAGGCGAAGCAGCGGATCGGGAGCGGTGCGCGTCGGAAGAGGGTCTAGTCGAATACCCGTCCAGATCCCCGGGGATGGGTCTTCAGTACAGGGGTTTTGTCATCCTGGGTGAGACATAAGCCCCTCGGGGATCGCCGAATTCGGAGGTGGGCCGGGTAGCTGAGACAGCGGTCCACGAATCGGTATCGCGTGAGGCGGCGCTTCTCATTCGGCCTGCCGGGCACGGCGGATGCGCATCAGCGCGCGGTAGCGCTCGGCGGCGCGGTTGTGCTCGCGCAGCGTCCGGCTGAAGACATGTGCCCCGCTCCCGTCGGCGACGAAGTAGAGGTAGTTGTGTTCTTCGTTGTCGAGCACCGCATCGATAGACGACTCGGAAGGGTTGTTGATCGGCCCCGGCGGGAGGCCCGCGTATTTGTAGGTGTTGTAGGGATGGTCGAGGGCATAGTCGGCGAAGAGGAGGCGGCGCATCCGGCCGCCGTCCTGCTGCATGAGGGCGTATTGCACCGTCGGGTCGGCCTGAAGCGGCATCCGCCCGGTGGGCGTACGGCCGAGGAGGCGGTTGAGGTAGACCCCCGCCACGCGCGGACGCTCCTCGGGCAGGCGCGCCTCCCACTCCACGATCGAGGCGAGCGTCACGACTTCGTCCCGCGTAAGGCCGAGTGCCTGGGCCTTCGCCTCGCGCTCGTCCGTCCAGAAGCGCTCGTACCACGTGTGGATGCGGCGGACGGTCTCGGCGGCGTCCTGCGTCCAGTAGATGTCGAACGTGTTGGCGCGCATTCGCCCGAAAAGGTGGGTCGTGTCGGTGCCGAGCTCAGCGGCGAGGTCGGTGTTGCGGAGGGCCTGGCGGAAGGCGGTCGAGTCGAGGGCGAGGTCGCGGCGGAGGACGGCGGCGAGCACGCCCGGACGGACGCCCGGCGGGACTGTCACGCGGATCGGATCGACGAGCCCCTTGCGGATTTTGTCGAGCAGGTCCCAGTTGGTTGCGCCTGCCTCGAAGGTGTAGTAGCCGGGCTTGACCTGTTCGGCCCAGCCGGTGAGGTCGCCGAAGAGCTGGAACGAGCCGGGGTTGGCGATCACGTCAGCGCTCTGGAGCGAGTCGATGAGCACAGTAAAGTCGGTGCCGCGCGGGACGAGCACGCCGCGGGTGTCCTCAAAGTTGGGCGTATTTGGCTGGAAGGCGAGCCACCACGCCGCGCCGCCGCCCGCGAGGCCAACGAGGAGAACAGCCAGGAGAAGCCAACGGAGCAGTTTCATGCAGGAAGAAGGCGTGGGCGCGTCGAAAGGTCAGAAATCTTGCCGTCCCGGACAACGCTCGTTTACGTGCCCGAATTGTTGCCCGCCCGGTCTCCGTCTTCGCGCTCACTGGCCTCTTCGCTGAGACGCCGTTCGAGCGCGCGTGTCTCGTCGATGACGCGCTCGTAGAGCCGCCGTACGGCCTCGTCGGGGAGCGGACCGGGGTTGCTCGCCATCACATTGTCGAGGACCTGCTCCTCACGCGTCGGAACGTAGACCGGCAGTCCCATCTGCCGCTTCAGGTGCCCGATCTCGGCGGCGCACACGGCGCGCTGGTTGAGGAGGTAGATCACCACCTCGTCGATGGCATCGATGCGGTCGCGCCAGGGCCGCAGCGCCTCCACGTCGGGATCAGCGGGGGCCTCGACGCGGGCAGCGAGGAGCGCCACGAGGGCTTCGAGCGACGGCGCAGGCATGGAAGGCAGGTTGATGAGGCGAAGAGTGAAGAGTACGAAGCGAAGAAGACCGTGCGATCACTTGACCTAGGGTGAAGTCACAGGCACCTTTTCACTGCAACACTGCAACACTGCAACACTGCAACACTGCAACACTGCAACACTGCAACACTGCAACACTCACACCTTCAGATTCGGCTGCGCCCGGAGGTCGAGCGGCGAGGTGTGCCCGGCGGCGAGCTTGAACTGGCCCGTGACGGCGATCATGGCCGCGTTGTCGATGGAGTAGGTGATGCGCGGGACGAACACCTCGAAGCCGTCGGCCTCGGCGGCGGCCTGCGCATCGGCGCGGAGGCGCGAGTTCGCCGAGACGCCCCCCACGATGGCGACGGCGCGGATGCCCGTCGCGGCGACGGCGTCGCGCACGGCCCCGAGGAGCGCGTCCACAACCGTCTGCTGAAACGACGCGCAGAGGTCGGCGAGGGGCTGGCCTCGGAGCGCCGCCTCGCGTTCGGCGTCGGAGAGGCCGCGCAGGTGGTAGAGCACCGCCGTCTTGAGGCCGCTGAACGAGAAGCCGTAGGGCTCGTCGGGGTACTTCCGCTGGTCGAGGCGTGGGTCGGGCCACGTGTGTGCCGCCGGGTCGCCCTCGCGCGCGCGCTTGTCCACGACGGGCCCGCCGGGGTAGCCGAGCCCGCACATCTTCGCCACCTTGTCGAACGCCTCGCCTGCCGCGTCGTCGCGGGTGGTACCGAGGACCGTGTGCGCGAAGCCCTCGTCCACGCGCACGAGTTGCGTGTGCCCGCCTGAGACCGTCAGGCAGAGGTAGGGGAACGGCGGGACACGCTCCTCAGCGCCCTCTTCCGTCACGAACACCGAGTAGATGTGCCCTTCGAGGTGGTTCACGCCGACGAGCGGCACGTCGAGCCCGAACGCGAGCGCCTTACCGAACGAGAGCCCGACGAGCAGTGACCCAGCCAGCCCCGGCCCGTAGGTCACTGCCACCGCGTCGAGGTCGTCCTTTGCGATCCCTGCTTCCTCCAGCGCAGCTTCGACCGTCGGTACGATGAGCCGCTGGTGCGCCCGGCTTGCTAACTCGGGCACGACGCCGCCGAAGCCCGCGTGGATGCGCTGCGACGCGATCACGCTCGACGCGAGCCGCCCTCCGCGCAGCACCGCCGCCGCCGTATCGTCGCACGATGACTCGATGCCGAGGATCGTTGCTGAGGAGGGGATAGGGGATAGGGGATGGGCCATGGGGAAGACGAAGAGCGACTGGAAACGAGCGAATAGACGCGACAGCCTCGAATTCGTTTGGTAGGCTATGAAGTCGCGGACACCTTTTCACTGCAACACTGCAACACTGCAACACTGCAACACTGCAACACTCACCGCCGCTGCAGCCGGAACGACTGCCGGTGGTGGCGGCACGGGCCGTAGGCGGCGAGCGCGTCGTAGTGCGCCTTCGTGGGGTAGCCCTTGTGCTGCGCCCAGCCGTACATCGGGTAATCGTCGTGGAGGTGCGTCATGATCCGGTCGCGCGTTACCTTCGCCACCACCGATGCCGCGGCGATGCTGAGGCTGCGTCCGTCGCCCTTTACGAGCGGGGTCTGCGGCCACGGCGCGTCCGGGATCGCGCGGTTGCCGTCCACCAGCAGTGCCTCGCAGCAGGGCAGCGCCGCCACCGCGCGCCGCATCGCCTCCAGCGACGCCCAGAGGATGTTCAGGGTGTCGATCTCGGCCGGGCTGCAGAGCCCCACGCCGACCGCCACCGCGCGGTGCTCGATCTCGGGGAGCAGGGCGCTCCGCTGATCCGGCGAGAGCTTCTTGCTGTCGGTGAGCCCCGCCCAGTCACGCTCGTCCGTCGTCGGTGCGAGCACGACGGCTGCGGCTACGACGGGGCCTGCGAGGCATCCGCGCCCGGCCTCATCGGTACCCACCACAAAGCGACGGCCCGCCTCCCAGTGACGGCGTTCGAGGACGAGGTCAGGCACGAGGCGAGGTGTGGACGTGTGAACATGTGAACGTGTGAAGGTAGGCCGAGCACACCGACAGTGCCGCGACGACGTCCACACCTGCATACGTCCACACACGAAATCAGCGCGTGTCGCCGGTCTGGCAGGGCGGGCCTTCTTCCTGGACATCGAGCGTGCCCGCTACCGCATCGAGTTGACCGGTGTTCGTCATTGAGCAGGTACGCAGGCGCTCGCCGGTTTCGGCGCGGTAGAGCGTCGTCTCCCACGATTGTTCGAGCGCGAGCGTCGGCGTGACCATGAGGTCGCCGGTAGCCTCCTCTACGTCGCTCGCCGTGTAGCGCATCACCTGCGCGAAGTCGATCTCCTCGCCGTCGGGCGTGAACGTGATGAGGTAGTAGCGCATGTCGTAGCCGCCGCTGAACGCCTCGTGCTTGACGATCATCGGCACGAACTCGCCCGTCACGGGCAGCACGGCGAGCGCATAGTAGCGTCCCGGCTCGTCCATCCCGACGAAGCGCTGCATGGGCGAGGTCTCCGGCGGGGGCATCTCGCCAACCTCCTCGATCAGCGCGAGGTCGTTCTCGGGGGCTTGCTGCAGCGAGAAGGGCAGGTCCACGACGGGAAAGAGCGCGACGAACTCATAGAACGGTAGGGCGGGGGCCTCGCGCTCAGCGAGGGCGTCTTCGAGGTCCTGGAGCAGCGAGACATTTTCGCGGTCCACATCCGTGAGCATCATCTCGGCGTCGGGGCGGGGCGTGTACCAGGGCTGTGTCCCGAAGAAGGGCGCGAGGTCGCCGTCGCCAAAGTCATAGCCGTGGCGGGCAAACACCGCGTTGCGGAGGAGCCGCACGTCCTCCCGAGGCAGGAGTCGGAGCAGGCTGAACGCGTTCCCGACCTCGTTGAGCGGCGTCTCCGCCTCGACGACGAGCGGGAGCAGCGTGGCGAGCGGATCGAGTTGGGCACGAGCGGGGACAGCGAGGACGCTGAGCGCGAACACGAGGAGAACGACGAGGCGCATGACTGCAGGGGGCGAGTTGAGTAGAGGGGGCTCCAGAGGCGAACGCGCAGCCGAGCGTGCCGAGAGCGCATGCGCAGCGCAACGGGGGATTTGGCGTCCATAGGGAACCCAGCCTATATTGCACACGGTTAACGCATCCGGACTGCGCCCGGAGGAAGAGGAGTCGTTCCCTTCCACGTTGTCCCCCGCCCTGCATCGCACGTGTCCACAGAACGCCGCTGCAGGATCGCAACGAGGCAGAAGGCCCACCTGGTCTGATTCTTGTTGGGCAATACGGCGCGCATGCAGTCCGTCCCTGGAGGCGTCTACGCAGTGCCTATCCGTTGTTCGTGTGGCCCCGCTGTGTGTGGCCTTCTGCGTGGTGCCCCTGCCCATCCCGGACCCATTCCGCCGACGTGCTCGGCTCCGACCGTCCTCGGTATTCACACGGTCGCGCTACCATCCCCCCTTTGTTCAACCCGCTCCGCGACGGCTCCGCGCTGCCCACGCTCAATGCGTGCCGGTAGCCCGCCGATGCGGATCACCCACGTCCTGCGCCTCCTCGTGCGTGAGCCGCAGGCTTCGACCCAACCGCACTGATTCATGGCACGTACCCCGCGCGTATCCCGCGCCGACAAGGACGCCCCCGACGCAACCCCTGCCGACGGCGCACCTGAGGATTCCCCCACCGCCTCCCAGGACACCCAGGCCCAGCCCAGCGACGCCCCCGAGGCGAGCGCTGAGCAGGCCGAGGCGGCTCCCAAGAAGCCCCGGCGCTCCCGCGCCAAGAAAAAGGCCCCCGAGGCTGAGACTGACGAAGCTGGGTCCGACGAGGCTGCTGAGGCGAAGCCGAAGCCGCGCCGCCGCAGTACCCGCAAGAAGACCGCCGCGCCCGTCGCGGAGGCGGAGTC
>JBCDFO010000131.1:0-11341 GCA_039177895.1 Bacteroidota bacterium | reverse complement strand
GGAGGTTGGTGTAGGTGGCGCGGCGCTGATCGGCCATCGGGACCCAGGCATCGTCCCAGCCGTCGAGGCGGACGGCGTAGCGGTTGCGGTGGGGGTTGGTGAAGGCGAGCGCGGCGTACTCAAAGGTGAACGCCGACACCGTAGGCGCGATGTGGACCGGCGCGGCGTCGCTCAGGCTGACGTAGCGCTGGGTGGTGGTCGTGTCCTGCGTGGCGCGGTGGAGGGCGGTGAGGACGACCTGCGGCGGGTGTGGGTTGTGGCGCACATCAGCGGGGTGGAAGGCAGTCACGCCGCGGTCGCCGCCGAAGTAGAGCGTCCCGTCGCGGCCCCGTGTAGCCGCCCGGCGGTTGTACTCGACGTTCCCCACGCCGTCGGCCTCCCCGAACACGTCGAATTCCACGCCGTCGTCCGTCTCGCGCAGGCGGGCGAGGCCCCGGTTGGTGGACACCCAGAGGTGCCCGGCGGCGTCCTCCAGGATGGCATAGGCCGCGTCGCTGGGCAGGCCGTCGGCCGTGGTGTAGTGGACGAACGTGTCGGTCTCAGGGAGGTAGCGGTTCAACCCACTGTTGGTGCCGACCCACAGCCGACCGCGCGCGTCGCGGTGGACGTAGAGTGTCGCGTCATGGCTCAGGCTGGTCGGGTCGGCGAGATCATGTCGGTAGGTCTTGATTGCCTCGGTCTCTCGGTCGAGGTGGTAGAGTCCTTCGAGCGTCGCGATCCAGACCTCCGTGTCCTCCGTGAGGATATGCTGCACGCCCACGCTGTCGCGCACGATGAGCACGGGGTCCTGACTACCCTCATGCAGCCGAATGAGCCCGCCCCGTTGTCCGACCCAGACCGAGCCGTCGCGCACGTCCACGTGCGCCGCGTAGACGCTCTCGGGGAGGTCGGAGAGGAGCCTCACCGGTACCGGCTCGATGCGGTCGGGGCGCTCCGTGTCGACACGATCCAGGCCCTTGCTCGCACTGATGTAGAGGGTGCCGCTGGGGTGAAGACCGAGGCCCCAGATCCAACTCCCGTTCGTACCGCCGGGCGCGTCCCAGGGGTAGCGCCGGGCTTGGCCCGTGGCGAGGTCGAGCCGGTTCAGGCCCCCGCCGAGGGTACCCACCCACAGCGCGCCCTCCTCGTCCTCCTGCAGCGAGAGCACGAGGCCGCTGCCGAGGCTCGCCGGGTCAGACGGGTCGTGCGCGATCAAGCGGAACGGGTTGGCGTAGGGGTCGGCGCGGTGGAGGCCCCACACGGTGCCGGCCCAGTAGGCTCCAGCGCGATCCCGGAAAATCGCCGTCACGTAATTCTGCGTAGCGATGTCGCCAGGCAACAGCAGCGAGTAGCGCTCGGGTGCCTCGGGCTGCCCCGGGCGAAAGCGGTAGACGCCGTGGAGCGTTGCCACCCAGATCCAGCCGTCTGCCTCGACGAGTTCGGACGCGCCGAGCGTCTCCACGTCGTAGGCCTGAAGCTCGGTTACGGGCGCATAGTGGGTTTCGAAGAGGTCGCCCTCAGGCGTGAGCCTGCTGATGGCCTCGCCGGTGAGCCAGAGATCGCCGCGAGCGTCCTCGAAGAGCCGCCCGAGCGTCGTGTTGGTGCCGATGTCTGCGTTGACCCCTACGCGGTCCGTTCGGACGAGCCGGACGACGCCGGTGGGCAGGTCGTACACCTCGACGACGGGGCCGTAGGTGGGCAGCCACACCGAGCCGTCGCGCCGCGTGAGGGCCGACGCCGGGAGGTAGTCGGTCAGGCGCGCATGCATGGCCACGAAGCGGTCCGTCGCCGCATCGTGTCGATAGAGGCTGTCGCGGTCGGCGAGCCACATGATGCTGTCGGGGCCGACGAAGAGCCGCCCGTCGGGGAAGCCGTAGCGCTGCACTCGCTCGTGGTCCGGAGCTGCGAGCCGCGCGACCCCCACCGGGAGGTTGTCGTTGTTCTGCGCCTCGGCCCAGATCGACCCTGCCCTGTCCATCAACATCCGGTGGATCACATTGCCCGGCAGGGAGGCCTCGTTGAAGGGCTCCACGCGCCAGGTGCGCATCGCGTAGCCGTCCCACCGCCCGAGGCCCTCGCGGGTGGCAAACCAGAGGAAGCCGCGCCGGTCTTCGAGGATCTCGTAGACCGATGACTGGGGCAGATGGGGCTCCACGTCGTGCGCCCGCTCAAAGCGCGGCGTCCATGCTTCCCGCTCGGTACGGCGCTCGTTGGCGACGGCCCCTTGCGCCACAGCCTGCTCGGCGCCCCACCCCACGGCGAGCACGACGAGCAGACCGAGCCAGCGGATGCCACCACACATCGCACAACTGATAGAAAAAGAATCAGTTGGCAAGATGCGAGCGCGGCGACTCAGGTGCAAGAGCGAAACGGCGAGGCGAGGAAACGGCGAAGCGGGGAGACGAGGAAGCGGACGACTCCAGATTGCAGCGCGTCTGCTCTTCACCCCTCACTCTTTACCCTTCACTCTTCACTCCGCCCGCCGGAACACCACCCGCCGGTTCTGCGCCTTACCCTCGGGCGTGCCGTTGTCGGCCACGGGCTCGCTCTCGCCGCGCCCCGTCGTGTCGAGGCGACTCGCGTCGATGCCGCTATCCACGAGATAGGCTTTCACGGCGGCAGCGCGGTCCTCGGAGAGCGTCTGGTTCGCCGCGTCCGAGCCGTCGCTGTCGGTGTGGCCCTCGATGAGCAGGCTCAGGTCGCCGTGGTCCTCCAGCATGTCGAGCACTTCGTTGAGCGTGGGTGTCGATTCAGGCTTGATGCGCGCGCTGCCGGTGTCGAAGAGGATGCCCGTCGTGGAGACGAAGCCGTCGGCTTCGAGATCGTCGTAGAGCGAGCGCGGCCCGCCCTCGGCGATGCGCAGGTCGTCGAGGAAGACGCCGTAGCGGTAGACGTTCAGGAACACGTGCAGCTTGCTCGCACGCGGGAAGTCGACGCGCGGGACGTTGGAGACGCGCGTGCCGTTGACGTACATCTTCCAGTACGGCCCGTCCACGGCGATGGCGACGTCGTACCACGTGTCGGGCTGGAAGCCGACATCGCCCATCGCCTCGGCTCCGTTGGGGAGTTTCAGGCCTTGCTCGGCGTTGTTGACCAAGACGTGCGGCACGGGCGGGTAATTGCAGCGCGTGTCGGGCGTGTCGTCGCTGCCGTCGGAGAAGAGGCGCACGCGGGCGCGGCGCTGCGGGTCGGAGGTGCGGACGCGGAACTGCATCGTGTAGCGCTCGGGCAGCGCCTCGGGCAGCGGGATCGTGAAGCAGCCGTTGCCCCCCGGCCCGCCTTCGCTCGTCCCTTCGCCCACGCGCAGCACCTTGTTTTCCACACCGCCCTCGGTCATCTCGACGACATCGAGTGTGCCCGCGATGTAGTCGAGCCGTGAGGGGAAGTTGCCCGTGCGCGTGCCCTCGAAGTCGTGGACGTAGAGCACGCGGTCGCCGGGGACGAAGTCGTAGTTGGCCCAGATCCCGGTGCCGGGACGCGTGCTGTCGGGTGCCACGCCGCCCGCTCCGTCACGCGTTGCCTGAGCCGCGGCGTCTTGGTCCTCGACAGGATCGCCGTCGGCATCGACGTAGACGACCTCACGGCCCTCCGCCTCCGCCTCGCGCGCGCACTGCCGGTCGCCCATCGCGCAGGCGATGGCCCCCGTCACCGCACGGTCCGCCCGGCGCTCGGCTTCGCGCTCGACGGCGCGCTCCGCTCCCCGCTCAGCCGCACGACGCGCCCGCTCGAAGATCGACTGCGCGCTCAGGCCCGGTGCGAGCAGCAACATGACAGAAACGACGAGCAGGCGAGGCAGCGAGAACATGGCGAGGCGAGGCGGGTGGACGTTCACCTCACACTAGCCGAGTTCTTCGCCGCTCTGCGTCCCCCGTTGATGTGATATTCGGGGTGGTCCTTTGTCCCTGGTCTCTCGTCATTTGTCGCAGGCACCTCGTTCAAGGGACGAATGACCAAGGACAACGGACAAAAAGACCAGTGACCAAAACCAAAATCTGCGGCATCACGCAGCTCCAGGACGCGCGCGTCTGCGCGGGCTACGGGGCTGACTACCTCGGCTTCATCCAGTATGAGGACAGCCCCCGCTACGTCGAGCCCGCCGTGGCGAAGGAGATCATCGGCTGGGTGGCGGGCGCGCAGCCCGTGGGCGTGTTCGTGAACGAGGACGCCGACACGATCAACCGCCGCTGCGCTGAGGTCGGCTTCCAACTCGCACAACTCCACGGCCACGAGCCGCCGGAGGTCGTCGCGGCCGTCGAGGTACCCGTCCTCAAGGCCGTCCACGTCCAGCACGACGCCGCGAGCGAACAGCTACGCTTTCTGATGGAGCCCTACGAGGGCCTCGCCGACTACTTCCTCCTCGACACGCACAAGACGAGCCTCTGGGGCGGCACGGGCGAGAGCTTTAACTGGCGCCTCGCCCGCGAACTGGCCGGCGACTTCCCGCTCTTCCTCGCGGGCGGCATCGGCGCGCACAACGTCGCCGAGGCGCTGCGCATGCGGCCCTACGCGGTGGACCTGTCGTCGTCCGTCGAGTCGGAGCCGGGCGTGAAGGACTACGACAAGCTCGCCGCCTTCTTCGACGCGTTCTACGAGGCGGTCGAGAACGAGTCGTAAGTCGAGGGTTGTACCAAAGACGAGGAATAGGAGTGCATGGCTTCGATGCGCCCACCCCAGTCATCCCCGCGGCTGCGGGGACCCACCAGATCAGGCTAAGGTGCGCACGACCTCCACGACTTCCAAAAGATGGGTGCACGGAAGGACCTCCTCCCCAATGCGTCAGACCTCCGCGTGGAGAGTGATCACCAACCACACGTGTGGGTCCCCGCGTGCGCGGGGATGACTACAAAATGCACTGAGATTTAGCGTAAACGGTATTAGAAGACCGGGACATTTGACCCGGGATCCTCGACCCGTGACCCCGCAAACAGGTCGGCATACGCGTCGTCCTCGCCCAGCATCTCGCGGACGACGAGGCGGGCGAGGCGGAAGGCGAAGCCCATGCCGTGCCCGGTGAAGCCGCCGAGCCAGCGGCTCTCAGGGTACCCCGGTAGCGTTCCCACGAGCGGGAGGCCGTCGGGCGAGAAGCCCATCGTGCCGCTCCAGCGTCGCCCGACCTGGACAGGCGACACCGTCGGGACGTGCTGGGCGAGGTAGCCTTCGAGGTCAGCTTGGAGCGCAGGCGTGGTGGCGTCCTCGTAGCCAACTTCCTCGTCCTGGTGCAGGTGTCGCGCGCCGCCGACGAGGAGGCGGCCGTCGGGGTGCTGGCGGACGTAGTAGTAGCCCTCGTGCGAGTAGACGGGCCGCGTGAGCGTCGGTGCGACGGGTGCAGTGGCGAGCATCTGCGAGCGGACGGGCCGGACGAAGCGCCCGAGTTCGGGGACGAGGAGCGGCGCGTAGGCGTTGAGCGCGAGCACGACCCGTTCGGTGCGCATCGTCCCGCGCGACGTGTGAACGAGCGGGTCACGGCCATCCACCTCCAACGCCTCGACGGCCGTGTGTGTGACGAGGGCTGCCCCACTCTCGCTCGCTAGACATCGGACGAGCCGGACGGGGTCGAGCGCGCCGTCGTCGTCCACGAGGAGCGCACCGGCAAAGCCCGTCGTACCGAGCGTGCGGTTGGCCACTATCGCGTCGAGGTAACGCGCATCCGTGCCAAGGTCGGCGAGCAGGGCGGTCCCGCGTTCGAGGCGCTCCGCGTCGTCGGGCGTCGCAGCGGCAATCGCGCTACCGATGGTCTCGCGGCGAATCGCAGCGGCAGGCAGCGCTTCGACGAGCCGCTGGTTCTCCTGCGTAAACGCCCAGACGCGCCGCGCTACCTCTTCGCCGTAGTCCTCCACGGCTTGCATCACGTCGGCGGCCGTGCCTTGCAGCAGGAAGCCTGCGTTGCGGCCCGACGCGCCGCTCGCCAGCGCCCCGCGCTCCACGATGGCGACGCGAAGATCCGGCGCGTGCCGCTGCAGCCAGTAGGCTACCGCACAGCCTGCCACGCCGCCGCCGATCACCGCGACATCAACCGCATCCGGGAACCGTGCCGGGGGCGGTGCAGCGGGCGCGTTGGCTTGCCAGAGCGAGGTCGTGGACATGGGCGGTGCGGAAGATCTCGGCATTCAACCTACGTCGTCGCCGGTCAGCGTGGAGCCCGCCCGTCGCGCGCGTGCTCGGCGCCTCTACTCGTCGACGTCTGGTCTAGTGTCGGCCAGGACCAGCACGCGGTCTTCGGCGACCCCGGCCTCGGACTCAACGCGGTAGGTAAAGATGCCGCTCTGGTCTTGCGGAGCGAACCAGCTTGCCACAGACATACTACCGTTGGATACTGTAGCCGCAACCCCTCCTGAGGGGTCGACGATGGTAATGGTTGAGGCAGGAGGCAGGTTGACGAACCGAATGATGCGCTCGTCGGGGCCTCGGCCGTACGCCGTGGTGAAGGAGGCAGGGTTGGGCACAGCCTGGACCAGGTCGAGGAAGTCGGGGGCCGGGAGCCGCTCAATGACGAGGGTGTTATCGTCGCCGAAGGCGCGCCCGTCGATGCTACGCAGTTCCGGCCCGAACTGCAATGTGCCCGCTTGCCATCCTCCTATGACGCCTTCCGGGTTGAACTCCGTCGTCTCCCGGAAGAAAGCGAGGGTGGCCGTAGCCGGGTCGTACCAGAACGAGGCAGGGCTGCCGTCGAAGGTCACCTGCTCGGCGTCCCGCACGCCCCACACATCGCTGGGCCACGTCTGCCTGGCTGGTTCGCCGTCCTCGCCGGTAAAGAAGCGCACGCCTTCGTCAATGAGGCTCCAGTAGCCGAGCGTAGCCGTGTCGAGCGGGGCGCTCAGCCGCACGAGAAGACCGCCGCCATTTTGCAGCGCCCCGTCGTCGCCGAGGTTGGTGCTTGCGATGGAGAGCACCTGAGGCTCTTCGGTGTTGCTGTCGCACCCGGCCAGCAGTCCGACAGCCAGTCCTGTGACGATGATGGTGAGATAGAGGAAGCGCATGGGTCGCGGTCAGCTTGATATGGAGGGGAGGCATCCACGTTCGATCCGCTGCCCGGTTGCCCCTGTCACTTAAAGGACCGATTAAAACCGCGTCTAACTGTGTCGCGGCTAGACCACGCGAGCGAATTCAGCCCTGCTCGCGGAGCGTCACCACCAAGCCGTCCAGCTCGACCACCACCGCCACATCGGCGAGGCGTAGGATCACGGCGTCGGCTCCAGCGAGGTACTCCGGCTGGCCCGTCGAGGCGATGCCAACGGCGAACGCGCCCGCTGCCTGCGCCGACGCGACCCCGGCAGGCGCGTCCTCGAAGACGACGCAATCGGACGGGTCGAAGCCGAGCCCCGCGATGGCCTGGCGATAAGGACCCGGCGCAGGCTTGCCGTTGACGACGTCGTCGGCAGTGACGAGGACGGGCGGGATTGGGATGCCGGTGTGCCGCAGCCGGTTCGTGGTGGCTCGGGTCGAAGTTGATGCCGAACGCCGGGTGGTGGTTCAGCGCGGCGAGGGCACGCGCCCAACTCGGCCCGTCGAAAGCGATCTCGCTCGGGTGGACCTCCAGCGCGAAGCGGACGCCGAGCCGAGGTCCTGGAAGCGGTCGAGGATCGGCGTCCAGCGTTCGGCGACCTCCTGGAAGCCCGCCTCGATGTCTTCGGGGAGGTTGGGCGGCCACGAGTAGAAGAGGTGCCAGATCGGCGACCCGGTAAAGCCCGTCACAACCTCCAGCCCGAGCGACTTCGCGGCCTCGGCGGTCGTGATGACCTCAGCGGCGGCACGCTGCCGGACGCCCTCGGGGTCGCCGTCGCCCCAGACGTGCGGCGGCACGATGGCCTTGTGACGCCCATCGATGGTCTTATCCGCCACGGTCTACCCGACGAGGTGGCCCGAAATTGCGAAGAGGCTCAGCCCGTTGTCGCCGCGCGGGGCTTTGTGTTCGCGGAGGTAGGCGTCCGATTCGAGGACCCGGTGGATGTCACAGTGGTCACGCCAGGTGGCGAGTTCGAGGCCGTCCTAGCCCCAGGAGGCCGCCTCGGGCGTGAGCTCGGCGGGGGGCATGTCGGCCCACTGGCCGGTGAAGAGCGTGACGGGACGAGGCGTGGGAAGGGGGAGGTTCGAAGTGAGAAGTTTGAAGTGCGGGCTGGATGTGGCTTCTGAAAGGTAGCGGCTCGTCTCCGGGTTCTGGGTGCCTCAGCGAGCGGGCTCCGCGAGCGCCTCGGCGATGCGGGCGGCGGTGGCGGCGAAGGGGCGGAACGTGCAGCCGAGGTCGGTGCGGGCTTTGGCGTTGGCGTAGCGGAACGTCCGCGAGGCCATGCGCACCGACTCCCGCGTGATCGACGTGTGCTGCCGCGTGACGAACGCGCCCGCCTCCATCAGCCCGGCGGCGGCGAGCGCGAGCCGGGGCGGCAGCGTCAGCTTCGGCGGGGCCACGCCGAGCGCGTCGGCTAGCGTATCGATGATCGCGCGCCAGGACAGGTTCTCGCCACCGAGGAGGTAGCGCTCGCCCGTCGCGCCCTGGGCCATCGCGCGGCGCATCCCGTCGGCCACGTCCTCCACGTCCACGACGCACGTGCCGCCCGCCGGGACCGCCGGGAGCTTGCCGTCGCGCACCTGCGCCACGATCTGCATCGTGTTCTCGCCGGGTCGTCCCACTCCGTAGATGACCGCCGGGTTGACGAACACGGCGTCGAGCCCTTCGGCGATGGCGCGCTGGACTTCGAGCTCGGCGAGGTACTTGCTCTCGGCGTAGGCCGTGTTCAGCTTCGAGGGCGTCCACGTCGCCGTCTCGTCGATGGGGGCCCCGTCCGGCCCGGCGTTCTTCTCCGAGCGCCCGAGCGCGGCGATGCTCGACACGTGGACGAGCCGCCGGACTCCCGCCGCCCGCGCCGCGTCGGCGACATACGCCGTGCCGCGCACGTTGACGCGGTGCAACCGCTCGGCGTCCTTCGCGCCGCCGAAGCCGACGTAAGCTGCCGCGTGATAGACGGCTTCCACCCCGTCGAACGCCACGTCCAGGCTGTCGCGGTCGGTCACGTCGCCGAGCACGTGCTCCACCACCCCGGCAGCGTCACCGAGGAGATCGAGCTTGGAGGTAGAGCGGCGGAGGATGCGGACGGGCTCACCCGCCGCAATCAACTGGCGGGTGAGCGTCGCGCCGAGGAAGCCGGTCGCGCCGGTGACGAGGAGCATGGCGGGCGGGTGTGAACGTGTGGGCGCACGAAGGTATGGACGTGCACGTGGAGGCGGGGAGAGCGCCGGATGCGCGTGCACCTCTGCCCGGTCTGGTCGCCGTTCTCTGTCTTTCTTCTGCCTCTTCGGTTATTTCCCCGCGCCGCGAATTGCTGCACTTTCATACGTTCTCGCTTGCACACCTTCACACCGCACAGCGCCCCGCGTGCTCAACCCCGACCTCCTACTCTACGCCTACCGGACGGGCCTCTTCCCGATGGCTGACCCGGACGAGGACGACCAGATCTACTGGTACGCCCCGGACCCGCGCGCCGTGCTCCCGCTCGACGCCTTCCACGTCCCGCACAACACCGCCAAGCGCGTCCGACAGCGGGCCTTCGACGTCGTCGTGGATCAGGATTTCGAGGCCACGATCCGCGCCTGCGCTGCGCCCGCCCGTGGCCGCATGACGACATGGATCTCGGACGAGATCATCGGCGCGTACTGCGAGTTGCACCGCCTCGGCTACGCCCACAGCGTCGAGGTGCGGCGCGACGGGGCGCTTGTGGGCGGGCTCTACGGCGTGGCGATGCGGGGGGCCTTCTTCGGCGAGTCGATGTTCCACACGGCGCGCGACGCCTCGAAGGTGGCCCTCGTGCACCTCGTCGTGCGGCTGCGGCGCGGCGGCTTCGTGCTGCTCGACACGCAGCTCCAGACCGACCACCTCGCGCGCTTCGGCAACGTCGAGATCTCGCGGGCGGAGTACGAGCAGCGCCTCGACCGCGCGCTCCGCGTCGAGACGGCGCGCTGGGACACCGACCTGGCCGGGTGGACGGAGGAGGTCCACCACGGCACGCTCGGCGCAGACCCAAGCTAGCGGATGCGTTTTGGATCGAACAGCCGTAGCCCCGCCCCGTTGACGTTCCACTTACGACCCCGCTGCCTTCCCCGCTGATGCGTCTTTCCCTGCTCCTGCTCGCTCTGCTACTCACGCTCGGCTGCCGCGCGGAGCCCGACATGGCGTCTCCAACCTTGGCTCCCGTCGTGGCAGTCGCCGATACCCTACCGCCCGCTCCGTCTACGCTTCCCGAGGATGCCGCCGTCGAAGCCGCAACGCGCGCCACGTTCCGGACGCTGATGGCGCAGGCGACTGCCGAGGACTGGGCGGCGCTGCCGATGGACACGCTCGTGCAGACCGTCGGGACCGCGCTCGTCGGCGTGCCCTACGTGGACGGTCTCCTCGACGCCGACGCTACCGAGACGCTCGTGCTCAACCTGAGCGCGTTCGACTGCGTGCTCTTCGTCGAGCACGCGCTGGCGCTGGCGCAGGGCCTTGCCGTGGGCGACACGACGTTTGCGGGCTTCGCGCGCCGCGTCGAGGCGCTCCGCTACCGCGACGGCCTGCGCGACGGGTACGCGTCACGGCTGCACTACTTCTCCGACTGGCTTCGCGACAACGCGGCGCGCACCCAGGTCACGCTCCTCGATCCGCCGGGGGCCGAGCCGTACGCGAAGCCCATCGACTTCATGACCACGCACCGGACGAGCTACCGCAAGCTCGCACCCGAGGCCCCCGCGTCCGACAGCCTGCTCGCAGCACTTCAGGGCGTCGAGGCCCAGCTGAGCGCGCAGCCTGCGTTGGCGATGCTGCCCCAGGAGCGGATCGCGGACGCCTACCCCGCGCTGCGCCCTGGCGACGTGATCGCCACGACGACCTCCATTGACGGCCTCGACGTGACCCACACGGGCTTTGTGGTGACGACGGCGGACGGCGGCACCGGCTTCCTGCATGCGTCGAGCACGGGCGCGGTGAAGGTGTCGCCCGACCTCCAGGCCTACATCGAGGGCAACGCCGTGCAGACCGGCGTGCTCGTCGCGCGGCCCGTCGATCCGCGAACCGGGTCATAAGCAGCTGTGCTACAGTTCTGCGGTGTTTCGGTGTCGCCGTGAAGCGGTGAGACCTTGCCGTCACGGTGCCGTATTTCCCCGCTGGCCGCTTCTCAGGCGGACGCTTCGCATGCAGAAGGGACCTCGAAGACCCAAGCCTCTCACTTCATCCTTCTACCCTCGAACGTCTGCCTTCCTGCTTAGCGGCACCGAGACGAAGAGCGCGCGAATGGAGCGAGGCACCAGCAAGGTGCACAGACACAGGCGCGTAGTTTGCGCGCCGTTGTGCCCTCCTCACCGGCCTCTGCTCCGATGGCGCTGCCCGCCCCGACCT
>JBCDFO010000130.1:0-11526 GCA_039177895.1 Bacteroidota bacterium | reverse complement strand
GGCTGGTCAGCAGGGCCGGGCGCGCGAGGAGGAGGACCGAAGCCAGGCGCGCCCGCGTGAAGTCGGGCACAACATACATCCTGGGCATCGGCAGGTTCGGGTTTGTGGTTAATTCCCCGTGCGCATTGGACGTATCGCTTGCGCAGCTCGCTCGATCGCCTGCTCGATGGCTAGTCCGGCGAGCAGACCGTCGTAGGCCTCCACGCCCATCGTGCCGCGGACGCGGTCGCGCAGCGCGATGAGGTCGCCATAGCGGCGGTAGGCTTCCGCATCGCTCGCGTCGCACCCGGTTTCGGTGCACCAGTCGAGGAAGTCGTCGGTGTCCTCCACGGCCTGGAGCCGGGTGGCCGTGTAGTAGAGGACCTGACCGAGCGTGGGCGGATCGGGGTAGTCGGGCTGCATCGTGATCGGCTCACGCCAGGTCCCCCACGGCGAGACACGCTCGGCGCTGGTGATGGTTACCTGGTAGCGCTGCTTGCCGAGTGGCTCTGCTTCTATCCGCAGCGCTCCTGCACCGATGGCGTCTTGGATGTAATCGCTCATAGTCCATAGTCATCTGGTCACTGTATGCACAGTTGGTCGCTCAGGAGGTCACGTTCGATGAGGGTGAACGATAAGGAGGAAGGCAGCGGGTCGAAGCGCGCAGTGAGGCCCTCGAATCTCCGAGGCCGCGTCCGGCTGAGAGACGACCAGCGGGGCGATACGATCACGCAGTAGCGCAGCTTCACTGCGATACCAACACACCGCATCCCTTTTGCACACCTGCTTTATCACCATCCGTCCAGCCACTCCCGCGCGCTGGTAGGTTCCGACCGCTTGAGCGCAACCGGCGTAGCTTGCTGCGCCCCGCTCACAAAGCCCCGCTCGTCATGCGCCTCTATCTCATGCGCCACGGCCCCGCGGCCTCGTCGCACCCCCACGGCGACGCCGCCCGTCCGCTCACATCCGATGGGGCTGATCTCGTACGACGGCTCGCGCAAGGCCTCCCCCACCTGGCTCCTCGCCCGACGCTCTTGCTCACGAGCAACTTCACCCGCGCCCGCGAGACCGGAGCCCTCGTCGGCGACGCACTCGGGCTCGCCCCCGAGATCGCGACCATGATCCATCCCAACTCGGGCATCTCGGACCTGGAACTGCTCTGGGACCTCTACGGGCGACCCGATACGTGGATGGTCGTCGGGCACCAGCCCGCGCTCGGTGAACTCGTGCGGCTGCTCACCTACGCCCACGTTGCCGTACGGCCTGGCACCGTCGCAGCCATCGAGGCACCGGCAGTGCGGCTGAAGACGGGCACGCTGCTGGGGCTCTACGACCCGCACCTACTCGCGGCGCTGGCTTCGGCCTGAGTCTAGCCTCGTGCAGGCCACAGCATCGCGGAGCCGCTCAGCTCCAGATGCCGACTACCATCACATCGTAGAGCGCGTGCGTCCAGGCGGCGATGCCGAAGCCCCGGACGAGGAACAGCGCGTTGAGCGCGAGGCCGAAGAGGAAGCGGAAGGTGAACGACGACAGCTCCAGCGGATAGGCGTAGGGGCCCGTGTAGTGAACGGCGCTGAATAGGAACGCGCCGATAAGCGCCGCGCCGAGGTAGGCCGCTGTGCGTTCGAGGCCCAGCACGCGCCGCGCGAGGAGGTAGAGCCCGCCGACGAGGATGACGCGGAAGACCAACTCTTCGTAGAGCCCCGCTCCGAGCGAGAGCACGAGCATCGTGGCCTTGCCAGGCGGCGCCGCTTGCGCGAGGCCACCCGCTGCTCTCAGCCCTTCTGCAGCGAGGGCGCCGTTGAATAGGGCACCCACGGCCCCGCTGATGAGATAGGCGAGCAGCACGCCCCACACTGTGCTCTCGACGAGCATGCCTGCGAAGTAGCGCGGGCGCAGCGGCAGCCGCTTCTTGCGCTCCCACACCACCACCGCGATCCCGATGACGACGACGACTGCCGCGAGCGCGAGGTGGCCCGTCGCGCCAAGGCGGGCGAGGAACTGCTTCACCCAGACGTCGGCCCCGACGCGGATGGCGAACGCCCGGTCGGCGTTCACAAGCAGCGCTCCGACCTCGTAGAGGACAAGCAACGGCAGCGCAGCGAAGAAGCTGTACGTCGCCGTTCGCGTGAGCGCGAGGTAGGTGCGAGGCACCGGAGCCGGTCCGCCAGCTGTGCTCGTTCCCGCAGCGGTGTCCGCAGCCGACGGGGACCTAGGCGATGGAGTTGAGGCAGACATGGAGGCCGTTGGAGCGAGACATGGTCGGGCGTACGAACAGGTACAACGGAGGATACACAGGCCGTAGGTCCAGCGCAGGCACAGCTTTTGAACACGGGGTCTGTACCCTACCGACGAAGCCGCCGCGCGCCCTGAGCGTGCGCCGCTGGGTAGATCCTACCCCCTCCCGTCGCTCCAGAACGCCTTCCGGCCCGCATGAAGCACGACTCCGAAGCACGCACCGTCCGCCTCTACGAACTGCTGCTGCTCACCCTCGCCGCCCTCTGCGTCGGCCTCGGCGTCTACAGCCACGCCGTCACGCCAGCCGTCCCCGACGCGCTGGGCGTCCGCATTGGCCTCGCCGTAGTCTCGCTCGTCGGCGCGGGCACGCTCTTCGTCGCGCCGTTCCTGTGGCGCCTCGCCGGGCCGATCACCTACTCGGTGCTGACGCTGCACACGGTGCTCCATCTCTTTTTCCTGTACGTCTCGCAGCTGGCCCCGGCGCAGACCATCGGGATGCTGATGGTGATGGTCCTCACCGCGATCTCGCTGCACGATATCCGCTGGATGCTGGGCTACAGCCTCTCTGCGGGCGGGGTCGCCGTAGGCTTGGCCTTCTCCCTCGAAACGACCTCCATCCAGCCGATTCTGCTGCTCACGGGCGTGCTGGCGGTCCCGGCGGTAGGCTTCATCGCGGTGCAGTCGCGGCGGATTCTGGAGGAGGAACTGCTGGACACGATCGCCGAGTCACAGGTGGCCGTGAAAACCAAGAGCGAGTTCCTGGCGACGATGAGCCACGAGATCCGCACGCCGATGAACGGCGTCCTCGGCATGGCGACGCTGCTCGGCGACACCAACCTCACCGACACGCAGCGCGACTATGTCGAGACGATCCGGCTCTCTGGCGACACGCTGCTCACGATCATCAACGACATCCTTGATTTCTCGAAGATCGAGGCGGACCGCATCGAGCTCGAAGAGGCCCCGTTCGACCTCCGCGCGATGGTCGAGGAGGCGCTCGACCTGCTCGCGTCGAAGGCCTACGAGAAACCCGTCGATCTCGTCTACCACATCGACGAGGAAGTCCCGATGGCGCTGCTCGGCGACGTAACGCGGCTGCGCCAGATCGTCGTCAACCTCGTCGGCAACGCGATCAAGTTTACCGACGACGGTGAGGTGCTACTCACCGTCAAGAAGCGCCGGGCCGTCGGGGGCGAACAAGAACTCGTCTTCGCCGTGCGCGACACCGGCATTGGCATTCCACCCGACCGCATCGACCGGCTCTTCGCCTCGTTCAGCCAGGTCGACTCCTCGCACACGCGTAAGTACGGCGGCACGGGCCTGGGCCTCGCCATCTCGAAGCGCCTCGCCGAACTCATGGGCGGCACGATGTGGGTCGAGAGCGAGGTCGGCGTCGGCTCGACGTTCTCGTTTACGGTCCTCGCCCGCACGTCGGCCTCGGTGACCCGAGCGGCGCTGAAGGGCAAGCAAGCAGCCCTCGCGGCAAAGCGATTGTTGGTCGTCGAAGACGGGGCCTACTGCCGGAAGGCGCTCGCGAAGCAGCTCCGCACGTGGGGGGCTGTCGTGACCGCGGCCCCGAGCGCCCGCGACGCGATCCGCCTCCTGCGTGAAGGCGGCCAGTTCGACGCCGCCGTGCTCGACATGCAGCTTGCCGACATGGAGGGGGCTGCCCTCGCGGCCAAGCTGCACGAGTCGAGCGCGCTGCCGCTGGTCGGCCTCACTGCGCCAGGCCGCCCGGTGCAGACTGAAGGGTTCTTCGTCGCCGCCCTCTCGAAGCCTGTCAAGCAGGTCCCGCTCTACAACGGCTTGCTGACGGCCCTCGGTCCCGCCGTGGTGTCTACCGATACGCCGCTCATTAGCGATGAGGGCATCTGGATCCAGCGCGACCAGCAACCGGCGTCCGCCGACACCATCCAACAGGTGCTTGCGGGCACCCCTGGAGCCTCGCCCATCCTGCCTGACCTGCGCATCCTCCTGGCCGAGGATAATGCGGTCAACCAGAAGGTGGCGCTGCGCATCCTGGAGCGGCTCGGCTACGATGCCGACCTAGCCACCAACGGCCGCGAGGCCGTCGAGGCGTTCGAGACGCAGTCGTACGACGTCATCCTGATGGACGTCCAGATGCCGGAGATGGACGGCCTCCAGGCAACGCAGTTCCTCCGCGCCACGCTGCCGCGCGAGCGCCAGCCCCGCATCATCGCGATGACAGCGAACGCGATGGAGGGCGACCGCGAGCACTGCCTCGCTGCCGGGATGGACGACTACCTCCCGAAGCCCGTCAAGCGTGAGGCGCTCACGCAGGCGCTCCTCGAATGCGAGCCCCTCGGCACGCTGAAGCTGGACGCATCCCCGCTCGGCGCGGCGACGTCGGTTCCAATCCGGTCCGCACCCACCCTCGAACTCCCCGCCTTCGCACGACCCGACGCCCCTGCGGCAAGCGAAGCAATTCCCACGGCGAACGGAGACGCCCCCTCGCCGACGCATGCGGAAACGACCGGAGCCGAGCCCCTGCAAGCCGCTGGCGAGCATGCGGTACCGACCCTCGACCTCACACGCATCGCCCCCTCGGGCGTCGAAGAGGCTTCGGAGATCGGGCACGACGAGCCGCCGTCCGCGCCCGTGTCCCCGGATATTCCAACGGCGGCGGTACCTAGCGCTTTGCCACCGCCCGCCGAGTCAGCGACGGAAGGCCTGGCACCGGCGGACCCGATGGCCGAGCAGCCGATGTCGGAGTTGGCGATGTCAGACGAGCCGTTCGTGGTGACGAACCCCTTCCGCGTGGCGCGCCCGCAACCCGCGACGCCACCGGCGGATGTCCCCGAATCGACGGACGTCCCCGCGTCGGCGGACGAACCTGCACCGGCAGACTTCACCGCGAAGCAGGCACCCGTCGACGAGCCCGTACCGTTCGATCCGGATACGCTCTTCCCGATGCCCGAGGCCCCGTCGTTGCCTGCGCCGATGCTTCCTGCTGCCTCGCCCCCGGTCCCCGAAGAGCACCGCGCGCCAGCGGCCCCATCGCTGCGGCGCTGGTCCACGCCGCGCATCGAAGAACCGCGTCCGCCCGCGAGCGTGCCGCCGCCTTTCGAGAACGCGCCGCCGTCCGCCGAGCCACCGGCGGCAGACCCGCCTCCCGCGCCCGTCTTCGGAGCCGCCTTCGTCGAACCCGATGTCCCCGACTTTGGAACGCCGGATTCTCTGACGCCAGACTCGCTGACGCCAGACTCAACGACGCCTGACCCGCTGGTGCCCGATCCGCTGGTGCCCGACGATGCCTTCTTCGACGTCTCCGACCTGCTCTCGGACCCGGGCTTCTCCTTCCCCGCCTTCGACGATGCGCCCCCGCTGTCGAAGCCGTCCGCGACACCGCCTGCCCGCAGCTCGCAGCCTTCTGCTCCGGAGCCCGCTCCACCGGCCGACCTCATCACGCAAGCCGTGGCAGAGGAGGCGCTGGCTGTTCCGACTCCCGACGAAGTCATGCAGCACCTGCGCGACATCTCTGGGCTCGACGACCCCGAGTTCGCCCGCGAGGTGCTCGACGGCTACCTCCGCGCTGACCTCGGCCTGATCGGCACCGTCGTCGAGGGGATGCGTACGCGCTCCTATGCCGAGGTGACCGCCGCCGCGCACAAGCTCAAGTCGTCTGCGGCGACGCTCGGCGCGGTGGCCTTCTCGAAGGTCTGCGGCCAGGTGGAGGCGGAGAGCCGCCAGCAGCGCTTCACCGGCGACATCGCCGCGCGCATCGCATCGTTCCGGGCGCATGGCTTCGCCTTCCGGAACGTCGTCCAGGAGGCGCACGACAGCGTCTGAGCTACGCCGCCGACCCGCGCCTCAGAACGCCTGGCCGATACCGAAGTGGAACAGCGGGCGGCGGAAGCCGTCCGGAAACCACGCGGACCCCGCCTGCGGCTCGCGGACCCGGTAGGCGAGGTCGAACCGCACCACGAGAAACTCCCATCCGATGCGCAAGCCGAAGCCTGCACTGACGCCGAGTTGGCGGTAGAACGCATCGACGTAGAACCGCCCCGCGTCGTCGCCGGGGTTGCGCGGGCCGATCCATACGTTGCCCGCGTCGGTGAACAGCGCCCCGCTCCAGTTGGCCTCGAACAGGTCGCGCACGAGGATCGTCCGGCCCTCGGCGCTGAGTTCGAGCTTGATATCGCCGCCTTGCACGAATGCGCCCTCGGTGTTGGCCGTCCCAGGCCCGAGCGTCCGCAGCGCCCAACCACGTACGCTCGTCGCGCCGCCGATGTAGAACCGCCGGTCGAACGGCACCACGGGAGCCTGGCCTGTCGGCAGCGCGACCCCGACGATACCCTTGAAGGCGAAGGTGCTGCGGCGTGAGACGGGGATGTACTGCCGGGCGTCTGCGCGCACGCGCACGTAGGGTCGATACTCTAGATCGGCCCCATCCACGACGCTCGGCAACGTACCCTCCAGCGTGTCTGGCGTGAACACGAACTCGTCCAGCAAATACAGCAGGTTGCCGCCCGTCTCAATGCTGACCTCGCGGATATAGCCGCGGTCGCGGCGGAACAGGTTGGCCGTCGAGCTGCGGAGGCTGTAGCGGAACGCGTTGTTCACCTGCGGACGCGTGTAGTCCTCCAGCAGAAACTCGCGCTCGACGGGGTCCTGGATGATGCTGAGGTACTCTTGGTCAAAGCCGCTCAGCGTGTCCGGGTCGCTCAGGTTGACGTCCAGCAGATCGATGAACGACGAGGTGCGGCGTCCGTGCTGGAGTTCAAGCTGGGCTCCCACTTCGATGCGGCTGCGGATGAGGATGCGGAGCAGGTCGCGGCGTGCCGTGAGCAGGCGCACGGCGTAGCGCGTCCGGGCGTCGCTGAGTCGGAGCCATTGCTCGGCGCGGCCAAAGGGCCGCACGAGGTAGGGGTAGGTCAGCGTCGCCCCCACGTCGAGTTGGGCCGTCGGGAAGCCACCGTCGAACGTTCCCGCGACGGAGCCCGAGGTGCTGAGGGCGAACACCTCGCCCGCGCCGAACGCGTTGACGTTGCGGTAGGTGACGCCCGCGCCGAGCCCGAGCTCGTCGCGCTCGGTGCCGAGCAGGTACGAGCGCTGGAGCACGAAGCCTTCGAGCCGGATGCTGTGGCGCGGCCGGGTACGCAGCCGGATCCGGTGCGGCAGCATCGGCAGGGCGGACGAATCGCCCGCCGCGCTGTCGGGGCGGACCGCCGGGAGCGTGGTGATCTCGGTGAACCCGAACACGCCGATGCGTTCGAGCCGCTGCTTCGTCGCGCGCAGCCGCTCGACATCGTAAAGGTCGCCTGGGTCGAACCGAAGCGCGCGGTGCAGCAGAAACGGCTCCAGCTGCACGTCGTCCTCGATGCGGGTGGTCACGGTGCCCATCCCACGGGTGAGCGTGTCGACGCGGACGGGCGCGGTTTCGGGGCCCTGCACCTCCACGATCACGTCGCCAAACCGCATCTGCGGCCCTGGCCGGATGTCGAAGCGCACATCGACGGTGTCAGGCTGTGTGCCGTCCGTGGCACCGAAAACGACGGCCCGAATCGAGTCCCTCCCCACGAGGGGGTAGCCGTTGCGCTGCAGCGTCTCGATCACGCGCCCTCGCTCCGCGACGAGGTCGGCTTCGGCGAAGCGCTGTCGGTTCGTCTCGAGCGTCAGCGGCGCAGACGCCGCCCGGGCACGGAGCAGCGTCTCGGACACCACCGCCTGCTGCGTTTCGGCGGGGACGGCGTCGAGCCCGGCGTACCAGACCGTGTCCAGCATAGACGCTTGGCCTGGGTCTACGCTGAAGCGCACGCGAGCGCGCTGCCCGTCCAGCGTGTCCACCACAGCCGTCACGGTGGCTTGGCGGTAACCGTCCTGCTGATAAAGCGCCGCGAGCCGGTCGGCATCCCCTGCCACCACGGCCGTATCGAGCACGGCGGGCGGCTCGCCTACGCGACGGAGCAGCCGTCCAAACCACGTCGTCCCGTTCCCGAGTTGGTAGAGCCAGTAGCCCGGCGTCAGCCCTGTGATTCCAAAGAGGCCCTGGTTCTCCCGCGTCCGCACAAACTGAAGGAGGTCGTCGCGGCTGTACCCCTGACGGTCGCCTCCGATAGACCGGTCGATCACGCGAACCATCGCCGAGTCCGTCGCGACAGCCTGAGCCTGAGCGTTAGCCGCCAGGGCTCCAGCCATGGCGACAGCGAGGAGCCCTAGCAGGGTACCTCGCCGAAACGCAGCGAGGGTGCGCCTTCTCTCACGCACCGCTCGGCCCAGCAGGGACCGGCTCCACCGCGTTTGCACGAAGGCTACTCTTCCTCGTAGTAGAAATCGTCCGTGGTCGTCGGGTAGTCAGGCCACACCTCCTCGATGTTCTCGTAGGGCTCGCCGTCGTCCTCGATCTCCTCGAGGTTCTGGGTCACTTCCAGGGGCGCGCCGGTGCGGTCTGCGTAGTCGATGAGTTCGTCCTTCGTCGCAGGCCAGGGTGCGTCTTCGAGGTGGGCGGCGAGTTCGAGGGTCCAGTACATGAGAATGGCGTCGAATGAGAGAGGCTGGAGGCGGCGCCCCGGACTCGGGTGCATCAGGAAGGAAGCCGATCGGAAACCGTGGCTGCACGATAGGGCGAGCGTCCCGCAAAAGCAAGCAAGCCCAGACAGAAGCAAGAAAGAGGGGCAAGCGGAAATAAACCGGGGCGGCTCGTTCGGTTCCCACCCGGGACCGCGCGGTCTGGATCGTCCGACTTCAGACGGACTGGCATCACACAGAGCCGGGCAGCGAAGGCGTCCCCGCTGCCCGGCTCTGGACCTATGCGCGGACGGCTACGCGCCGCCCAGCATGGCGTTGTCCTCCGAGGCCTGCTGGAGGAGTTCCTGGTATTCCTGCGGCGACACGCCCGGCGCGAACGTCGTCACGGGGTTGATCGCATCGCCGTCGAGTTCGCGGACCTCGTAATGGAGGTGCGGTGCCGTCGAGAGGCCGGTGTTGCCAGTGTAGGCGATAAGCTGACCGCGCCTGACGCGGGTGCCCTCGCGGACGTCCGGGGCGAAGCGCGACAGGTGCGCATAGCGCGTCTCGCGGTTGCTCTTGGCGTGCCGGATCTTGACGAGGTTGCCGTAGCCGCCGCTCACACCGCGGAAGCTGACGACGCCGTCCGCGGTCGCGTAGACCGGCGTGCCCGTCGGCGTGGAGAAGTCGACGCCGTTGTGCTGCTTGCGTGCCCGGAAGATCGGGTGGACGCGGAGGCCGAAGCCGGAGGTGAGACGCCCTGAGGTCGGGAGCATGGCGGGCGTCTCGTTGAGGCGAGCCTGGTGACGCTCAGCCAGCACGAAGAGCTCGTCGAAGCTCTGCGACTGGAGCGCGATCTGGCGCTCGAGTTGGTCGAAGGTCTCCACGTTCTCGCGGAGGACGCGGCTCGTCGGGCGGCTGAACCGGTCGAACGACTCGTCGCGGGCACCACCGACACCGACCTGCAGCACGTCCTCTGGGATCGGGTCCGCGCCGAGGACCGCCCGGTAGAGCTCGCGGTCTTTCGAGGACAACGCCTCGATCTGGGAGGCAAAGGTGGAGACTTGCTCCGTGCTCGCAGCGAGCTGCGTCTGCAAGCGTTCGATCTCCTCCTGTTGGGAGATCTCCAGCGGAGTCTGGGCAGTACTCCAAAGATACCAGGTCGCGCCACTGGCGAGGATCAGTGTGGCGACAACAACGACGGCGATGTGCTTGAGGAAACGGGCGGGGGTCGGCTTGACCTCTACGAAGGTGCAAGCCTCGTGATCGTAATGGTAGTAGGTGTTTTTGGGCATCGAGGCGAGCGGCTGCAGGCGTGGTGGTAGGGCTGGGGCAAGCAGCTCGCTCCCTGTGGTGGGCACACGTCATACCGGGGCGGCTCCGTCAATGCGGAGACCAGCAGGCAGGGGAGCCGGTACAATGTGCTCAACACGGGGAGCCAGGCTTGGAATCAGCCGGAGCGCCTTGGAGGACGGCGCACGCTGATTCATCGGAGCACCCCCGACTCCTCGCCCAACTCGCAAACAGCGAGCCAAGCGTAGAAATGACCTCCGGGGGTGAAGGATTGGGTGGGTGAGGAGGCTTATCAAGATAGCCGTCCCCGGAAAGTGTGTCAACTGTTGTGTCATACCCGCCAGCGGCAGCCGCGCCGAAGCCAGAACGAGGAGGCTGAGTGGGGGCTGTAGGCTATCGGCTGTCAGCTATTGGCGCGTGCCAACCCACAAGGTGGGTGCGGTGTGCCGGCGCGCTTTTCGACCGCACGTTCACAACCCACATTGCGTGCTAGGGCTTGCCGCGGTGCTTGAGACCGTCTGTAGGGAGGGTGTAGGGCGTTTGGCCTCGTCCTACCCCCTCCTCCCCACCCCCTATTGGACAAGCCCGCACGGATAGGGCCCAACTTGAGTTTCATACGTCTGCACGTTCATACGTCCAGCCCTTCCGCTCCTCGTCTCCCCGTTTCTCCGGCTCGGCCTACTCGTAGTCGTGCTCGAAGTAGGTCACGCCGCGACGTGGGCGGGCGGGCCCATCGCTCTTCGCCGCGATGCGCTCGGCGAGCCGCTGCTTCATGATCTCGGCGGGGTCGTAGCCGTAGTGCCGCAGCAGGTGGTTCATCGCGATGACTTCGCAGATCACTGTCACGTTCTTGCCAGGGATGATGGGTAAGCGCACGAGCGGCAGGTCCACGCCGAGGAGCCCTTGCGCCTCGCCGGTCATGCCCACGCGCGTATACTCGCGGTCAGGCTCCCAGTGCTCCATCTCCACCACCACCTCGATGCGCTTCTGGAAGCGGATCGCGCGGATGCCGAACATGGCACGCACATCCACGAGGCCGATGCCGCGGATCTCCATGAAGTGTCCCATGAGGTCGGTCCCCGCGCCCATGACGACGTTCTCGGCCTTCTTCGTGACCACCACCACGTCGTCAGCGACGAGCCGGTGACCGCGCTCCACGAGGTCAAGCGCCACCTCGCTCTTGCCGATGCCCGACTTTCCAGTCAGGAGCAACCCCACGCCGTAGACGTCCACCATGGAGGCATGGACGGTCTGCATCGGGGCGAACTGGTCCTCCAGGAAATCCCGGAGGTGGTACATAAACTCGGTGGACGGCATCGGCGTCCGGTAGACGGGCACGCCCGCGCGCTTCGCCTGCTCGACCTGAGCGAACGGGAGTTGGTTGCTCTCTGTCAGGATGAGGCACGGCACCGGGAAGTTGACGAGCCGCTGGAACGCCGCTGCGCGCGCGTCCTCGTCGAGATAGGCGAGGAACTGGCTCTCCGTGTTACCGATCACCTGCACGCGCTGGTGCGTGAACAGGTCGGTGTAGCCCGCCAGCGCGATGCC
>JBCDFO010000129.1:0-11541 GCA_039177895.1 Bacteroidota bacterium | reverse complement strand
CGCAAGCTCGGCGCGCGATCGGGCGAGAGCGGCGGCGTGCCGTCCTGGCTGCTGCCGACGCCGTCGCAGTCGTGGAACGTGGCGGTGCTGGTGTGCAGCCTCGTGTTCGCGGCGCAGGCGTTCGTGAGCATGGGCCACCGCAAGAACCACGCGCTCGTCGGGGCGATCCGCCACGCCTGGTGTCGCGAGCGGCTCATCTGCGCGCGCACCGTGGCGATGCGCGTGCTCATGGTCCTCGCGCGGATGACCGCCGGCGCCATCTACGTGACGCTGGCCTTCACCTTCGCCACGATGATGCACGCCACCGCGACGTACCTCGGCCGCAAGCCCCAGATCCGAGTCTCGAACGGCCTCTTCGGCACGGCGCACTCGCGCGAGGCTCACTTCCGCGGCGGCAAGGCCGTCGCCGTGCTCAGCGCCATCCATGCTGCGGCCCACGTCGTCCGCTACGCCCTCGCCGGCGACGCCACGCTCCGCTGGGCGCTGCGGCTGCCGATGGTCGTCGCCGGCCTCGTCGCGACCGTCTTCTTCGCGGCCATCGCGCCCTCCGGCGCTCGCAAGAGGCTCGTCGAGGACTGCCTCCTGCGCTGCTGCCGCTGCTGCTGCTGCTGCTGGCGCGGGAACGACGACGACGACGACGGCCACGGGAACGAAGGCAAGAAGAAGAAGGAGAAGACACGGGCGAGAGCCGCCGTCGTGTCCTACGAGACGTGGATGCTGGTGTCGCACCACGCGCTGGCCGGCGCGGCACTCCTCGCGTCCGCCGTGCACCATCCGCGCTTCGCCAAGGTGATCCTCGTCCTGATCACGCTCTGGGGCCTCGACCGCCTGTACCTCAAGCTGTACCGCACGTACGTCGTCGAAACGCCGTTCTTCGTCGCCGTGGCCGCGACGGACGCGGGCGACGACGACGAGCGAGCGGACGACGACAGCGAAAACGAGGACGACAGCGCTGCTTCCGGGACGCTCGTGGCGTTCTCGAACCCGCCGGGCTTCGAGTACGAGACGGGCGACTACGTCAAGATCCGCTTCCCGTGGCTCGAGGGAGCGCTCGGCAGCCAGGAGCACGCCTTCAGTCTCGCGCCCATCGGAAGCAAGCACGACAATCGGTCGATGCTCTACATGAGCGTCTGCGGCGACTGGACCCACGCCGTGTGGCACACAGTCACCAAACTCGGCAACGGCTTCGGCCGACCGATGCTCGTCGCGGGGCCCTACTCGGCGCCGTTCAACACCAGCTTCACGCACAACTTCGTCTTCCTCGTCGCGAGCGGCGTCGGCATCACTCCTATACTGTCCGTGGTCGAGCGCTTCGGCACGACACGTCACATCGTCGTGCTCTGGATCTGCCGCGACGCCGCGTTGCTGCGCCTGCCGTGTGTCGGCCTGGACGCAACGGCACGGCGTGACCCTCCTCACCGGGGCCGCCGTCCAGGCTCCCGGAGCCGCGCGGTACAACTCGGCGCTGCTCTTCGGACCGGGCCAAGCCCCGCTGCGCAGCGACCAGACGAGTGCACATCCGGCGTTCGACGGGGCCCGCTTCGTCGAGCCACCGGTTGCGTTGTCGCAGGCCGACCCCGACTGGCGTCTTGCCCAGCCTGACCACGCATTCGAGTCGAGCCCGGACAAGACGCTGCTCACCACGCAATACGGGACGCTCGTGCCGCTCATCGGCTTCGAGTCGCTCTACTCCGAGCGCACGCGGCGGCATGCCCTCGACGGCGGCGACGTGCTCGTGGTCCTGGCGCAAAACGACTGGTGGGGCCAGCTCCCGTCGTCCCACCTCCACTATGCGATGGCACGGCTGCTCGCGGTCGAGCACCGGCGACCCGTGATCGTCGCGACGGTGAACGGCACGATGGGCATGGTCTTGCCGAGCGGTCGAAGCTTCGAGCAACGCTCCTCCGTGGAAGGGACCGCCGCCTACACCGTGCGCTTTTCGGCTGTGGACTCGCCCTACTTGCGCTATGGCAACATCGTCGTCCGTCTCGGTCTCTTCGGCCTGCTCGGGATTGCCGTGCTCGTGGCGCTGAGGACCACGATCCTGCCGCGCCGCGTCCGCGTCGTTCCCGCGCCCACGGCGGTCATGGACTACGACGACGATCAACCAGACACCTACCGTCCCGGCGGTCTCGCCTGGCCGGACACCCCGACTGCCTACGAGGACGATGCCGGTCCGCTTGGTGGGGACGGTCACGGGGGCGATGGCCTCTCCGGGAGTCCTCTGCAGGGGAACATGGCTGCCGCCTCTCGGGTCACGCAGCCCCCCTCATCTCCCGCTGCGCCGTGGTCCGCCTCACCCCCCCCCTCGTCCTCGCCTCCGGCTCCCCCCGCAGGCGCCGACTCCTCAGCACCCTGGGCCTCGCCTTCGAGGTTCGCGTCTCCGGTCACCCCGAAGTCTTCCCCACCGACGTCCCCCCCGCCGAAGCCGTAGCGCGGCTCGCGCTGGAGAAGGGACGGCTCGTCGCGCCCACCGCGCCGGAAGCCCTCACGCTTGCCGCCGACACGACGGTCGTCCTCGACGGCACCGTGCTCGAAAAGCCCGCCGACGCGGCCGAGGCCCGGGCTATGCTCCGCGCGCTCAGCGGCGCAACGCACCTCGTCCACACAGGGCTGGCCCTCCTCCACCCAGCCTCTGACCGCGCGGTGGCAGCTACGGAGACCACGCGCGTCACGTTTGCCACGCTCTCGGAGCCCGAGATCGCGGCCTACGTCGCCTCGGGCAGCCCGCTCGATAAGGCCGGGGCCTACGGCATCCAAGACGACGCGGGGGCGCTCTTCGTCGCGCGCATCGAGGGGGACTACTATAACGTAGTCGGCCTCCCGCTTCACCGCCTTTACCTGCTTCTGCGGGAGCACTTCAGCGACTTGCTGGTATCGGAGTGCTAGCTCACTCCCCGCAACCTCGTCGCCCGATGCCTGCTCCTCGTCCTCGCGTCCGCCTCCTGCAAATCCGGGAGCGCCCCGCCATCCTCGCCGAGGAATACGAGAGCTTCCGCGTCCGCTGCGGCCTAGCCCCCGAGCAGTTGCTCAGCACCAACGTGCTGCGCGACCCGTTGCCTGAGTCGCTGCTGGACGATGTCGATGCGGTAATGATCGGCGGGGCTGGGGCCTATTCGGTGACGCAGACGTTCGACTGGACGCCTGCGCTGCTTGCGCTCGTGCGCGCCTGCGCCGACCGCGCGATGCCGCTCTTCGGCTCCTGCTGGGGCCACCAGTTCATTGCCCGCACCTTCGGGGGGCGCGTGATCAACGCCCCGGAGCGCTCGGAGATGGGCACGCACGCGGTTCACCTGACCGACGCCGGGCACGACGACGCGTTCTTCGGCCAGCTTCCAGCCACGTTCCATGCCCAGATGGGACACCAGGACTGGGTCGAGACGCTACCGCCCGGTGCCATCGAGCTCGCAACGAACGCCCGTGCGCCGCACCAGGCGTTCCGCATGGCGGGGCTGCCGATCTACGGCACGCAGTTCCACAGCGAACTCAACGCCGCCGCTGAGCGGGATCGCCTCGTCACCTACCGCGCCTACTACCCCGAGATGCAAGACGACGCCCGCTTCGATGCCGTCATCGGCGCGCTCCGCGAAACCCCCGAGGTTGACGCGCTGCTGGGCGCGTTCCTGAGGACGTTCGTCGCGCCGGTTCCTGCCTCCGACACGGTGTAACCAGAGACGGCACCCTCCCACGCAGGTCACTGCGTCAGCGTGCGTCCTCGAACGCCGGAATCGCATCGCGGAACGCGTAGTGCTGTGTCTCCAAATCGACGTGGCAGCAGTAGTGCGTCAGCCCGTTCGTCACGACGACGTAGCGCGCCCGCACGACCGTGTTGTAGCGCGCTGCCTGGTCGAACGCGCCCTGATCGATGGGGATGGAGGCGGCCTTGCACTCAGCCAGGAGGAGCGGTTGCTGGTCGCGCCCCACGGCCAGCACGTCTGCCCGGTGCGCTGCGTCGAGGTAGCGCACCTCTCGCTCGACGGCTAGCAACCCCTGCGGGTAGCCAAGTGCGTCGATCAGGTAGGCGAGCAAGTGTTGCCGAACCCACTCCTCGGGCGTCAGCCGCACCCACCGCCGCCGCACTGGATCGAGCACCTCGTGGCCACGCGGCGTGTCGCGCAGCCGGGCCGACAGCGGCGGGAAGGCTAGGCGGGGGAGTTCAGGAGCCACGCCCGTCAGCAGCATGCACTCCGGACAACGGCACCTCGGCGGACAACGCCGCTGTTCCAGCATGCATCCCGAAGAACGCGGCCACGCGCCGCTCCGACCAGTAGGGACCGCGCTCGGTCACAAAGCCGACATGGCCGCCGTAGGCCGGGACCTCGAGCGTGAGGTGCGGATTCGCAGCGGCTTCGGCGTGGGGGTAGCAGGCCTTGGGCAGGAAGGGGTCGTCGGCCGCGTTCAGGATCAACGTCGGCACTGCGATGCGGTGGAGATGGGGCTTGGCTGCGCACCGGGCCCAGTAATCCTGCGCGTCGCGGAAGCCGTGGATGGGCGCTGTGTAGGCATCGTCGAACGCCTGGAACGTGCGCATGGCATCGAGTCCCTCCGTCGAGATGTCAGGGAAGCGCGTTGCCTTCTCGCGGACTTTTCGGCGCAGCTTGCGCATGAAGTAGGCCATGTAGCCCCGGTTGCTCCAGCGCGCGAGGTGGGCCGCCCCGGCGGCCAGATCGACGGGCACCGAGATCGCTGCGGCGGCCTGGATACGCGCCCGGGCATGCTCGTCCTCCTCGGCGAGGTATTTCAGCGTGAGGTTACCGCCGAGGCTGAACCCGACCAGCGCGAATCGCGCGTACCCTTCTGCCTCGGCATGCTGCAGCACGCGGCGGAGGTCGTCGGTGGCCCCGCTGTGGTAGCTGCGCCGGAGCCGGTTCGGCTCTTCGCTGCAGCCGCGGAAGTTCCACGCGAGCACGTCGTAGCCGCGATCCCGCAGCGCGTGCGCCATGCCCTGGACGTAGGTGCGGTGCGTGTTGCCCTCCAAGCCGTGCGAGATCACCGCGAGGATGCGGTCGGTCTTGCGCTCAGCAGCCTCCGCTGTCGCCCAATCGAGGTCCAGAAAGTCGCCGTCGTCCGTGGCAATGCGTTCGCGCACGTAGGGCACGGGTGGGACGCGACGCCCCAGCGAGGCCCACACCGTCTGCACGTGGCCATTGCGTGCCCAGAGCGGCGGCGTGTAGCCTTCCATTGTAGGCACTAGCTCGCCTCGGCGAGCACCTCCGAGGCCCGCTCACGGCGAACAGGACGCCCAGGGATGCGGCGCGTGTCCTCTTCGCGCTGACTGGCGCGCTGCCGGAGGAGACGCCGTACGTAGAGACGCCGCATTGTGGTGGTGAGGCGGACGTAGCCGAGGTGACGGATGAGTACGTAGATGAACGCGACCAAGCCAACCATCAACAGGGCTGCCCGCAGCATGCCGCCCGTCGACACGAGCACAGCCGTGGCTCCGAACACTACGCCGATGGCGTAGAGCACCAGCACAGCCTGCCGGTGCGACACCGTGTGCTGGCGGACCCGGTGGTGGATGTGATCCCCGTCCGGCATGAACGGCGAACGGTTCTGCGCAAGGCGGCGGAAGAAGGTCACCGAAGTGTCCATGATCGGCAGCCCCAGCGCGACGATAGGAACGACTAGGGCGAGCATCGGGTCGGCCTGGCCTACTCCCTGGATGCTGTACATCGCCAGCATGAAGCCGAGGACGAGACTCCCGCTGTCACCCATGAAGATGGACGCCGGGTTGAAGTTGTAGACCAGGAAGCCCACGATACCGCCGGCGAGGGCCAGCGCGAGCACCACCATGCCCACATCGCCGTTCCCGGCAAACGCTACCGCGAGCGCCAGCAGCGCGATCAGGCTCACACCCGCAGCGAGACCATCGAGGCCGTCAAGCAGGTTGATGGCGTTCATGATGCCGACGATCCACAGCAGCGTGAACGGCAGCGCGATCCACAACTGATGGTAGACGCCTAGGTCGCCGAGCAGAGGTACGCCCTCGAGACGGAAGTGAAAGCCTGCTGCCACCATGGCGTAGGCCACGACCAGTTGCACAACGAATTTGCGCTTGAAGCCGAGCCCAAAGAGGTCGTCGTAGAGGCCCGTGGCGAAGAGCACGAGCGCACCAATCCAGATCGCCCAGGTCCGCGGGGGGATCACGAACGGGAGGAGGTCCCGCACGAGGTAGGCCAGCCCAAGCCCGAGCGTCAACCCGAGGAAGATGGCGATGCCTCCCACGCGAGGGATCGGCGTCTGGTGAACCTTGCGCTCGTCCGGGACATCGACCCAGCCGTAGCGAAGCGCGGCGTCTCGCAGCACCGGCGTGGCCGCCAGCGCCACCCCCAGTGCCGAAACGAAGATCAGGGCTAGCAGGGCCCAGGATGGAGTCGAAGCCAGCAGCGCCTGCACCGATGAGGGGAAGGGCGCGGCCAGCGCGAGGACGAAAGCCAAAATGAAGGCCTGGCTGTTCGATTAAGGGCGTGCGGGAGCAGACGCGGGATACACGTCTACCGGTGAAGCCTCCTTACACGTGGAGCATGCGCGGAGACTACGGGGCACGTGGTGGTACGCACCGAGACAGACCTGGGGGTGGATAGTCTGACACGAGTGCAATGTGCGTGCTGAAAAAGTAAGGCAACTTTGGCCCTTCATGTCAAACCCACGTGGCCACTCCATGCAGACTCCAAGAAACTGGAGTACAGCTACCCTGATCTGTCCTGCTTGAGGGTTCATCTAGACGGCGCATTGCCGACTGGCTCTAGATGGATTTCATGCAACCTCAGACGGGCTGCTCTGGTGTGCCTCGTAAGACTTCGTGCATCTGCAGGGTCTATGCGCCGCAGGCTCGACCGCCTGCCTCCAGACTCCGACCATCCACGCTTCCTGTTATGACCCGTTCTCTTTTCGCAGCCGCGGTTCCGCTCCTGGCGTTGTGGGCACTGGCCGCCTGCGCCTCGCCCCAACTCGACGCGGCTCCCACAGCTACTGAGCCTGCGCCCACTACGCTCGCCTCACTTCAGGCCGATGACAACCTGGCTGTGGCGACGTTCGCCGGCGGGTGCTTCTGGTGCATGGAGCAGCCGTTCGAGCGCTTCGACGGCGTCGAGGCGGTGATCTCGGGCTTCTCGGGCGGCACCGAGGCCAACCCCAGCTACAACGACGTTGCGGGTGGGCGGACTGACCACCTCGAGGCGGTTCAGGTCTTCTATGACCCGGACCAGGTGTCCTACCAACTGCTCCTGAACATCTTCTGGCGCACGTTCAACCCGACTGACGACGGTGGCCAGTTTGCCGACCGTGGCAACCACTACACGTCGGCCATCTTCGTCCACGACGAGGAGCAGCGGCGCCTGGCCGAGGTGTCGAAGGCCGACCTCGTGGAGAACGGACCGTTCTCGGGTCCCATCGTGACGCCGATCCGCGACTACACCGCGTTCTACACGGCGGATGACTACCACCAGGACTTCTACCGCACCAACCCGGAGCGCTACGGCAGCTACGCCGAGGGCTCAGGCCGCAAGCCGTTCCTGCGCCGCACTTGGGGCTTCGACATCTCGAAGGACGGCCTCCCCAGCGACGCGACGTGGTTCGGCGAGCCAGCGCCTGCCCCCTCGACGTCGGCTACCTCTTCTGCCGCAGCGCCCGAGCGCGTCACCGTAGCGTCGTTCCGCGGCTACGAGAAGCCGTCGGAGGAGCAGTTGCGCGCCTCCCTCACAGAGGTGCAGTACTACGTCACGCAGGAGGACGGCACCGAGCGTCCGTTCCGCAACCCGTACCACGACAAGAAGGACGCCGGGATCTACGTGGACATCGTCTCCGGCGAGCCGCTTTTCTCCTCGACGGACAAGTACGACTCGGGCACGGGTTGGCCTTCGTTCACGCGCCCGCTCCACGAGGAGTTGATCGAGGAGCACGAGGACCGCACGCTCGGCATGCTGCGCATCGAGGTGCGCAGCAAGCACGCCGACAGCCACCTCGGCCACGTCTTCGACGACGGGCCTGCGCCGACCGGCCTGCGCTACTGCATGAACTCTGCCGCGATGCGATTCATCCCCGTCGACCAACTCGAAGCGGAGGGCTACGGCCAGTACCTCTCCCTCTTTACCGAGAGCGACGAGTCGTAGCGCGCTGCCGTCTAGCCGGAACACGCCATACCCCCCACGCCCCGCGGTGCCCCTGTGCATCGCGGGGCGTGCTCGTTGGTGGCGTACGGCCTTCTCATCGGTAGGGCCTCATCAGTAGGGCGTCCTTGCCGTTGATGGCGGTGGGCGCTATGCTAGGCACTGCGTTTGCGTGGCCTTGCGTCCCTCCATCGTTGGCTCGTCTCCACCATGTTTCTACCATTTGCACGCGTCGCTCTTGCCGCTGCGCTCCTCGCCTGTGCGCTGCCAACGGTCTCGGGGCAGCTCTACGTCGCCCCCGACGCTGCCCCCGGCGGCGATGGCTCTGAAGCCCGCCCGTTTGCCTCGATCACGGCGGCAGCGGCGGCGGCGCGCCCCGGCGACACCGTCCTGCTCCGGCGCGGCGTCTACTACGAGACCCTTTTCCCCAGCGTGGCGGGCACGCCGGACGCGCGCATCACCTTCGAGCCCGCGCCGGGAGACGAGGGTCTCGTGGTGGTCTCGGGCGCGCACCCGATCCCGAACGGCTGGACGCGCGAGGGCGACACGTGGGTATGGCGCTGGACCGAGAGCGGCCTCGAAGACGAGGGATTCTCGTGGGTCGATTTTGCCTATCCCCCGTTCAACACAGACAACGACGGCAACCCGCTCCCCAACCCCATCGCGGCGGCGCACGTGATGAACCGCATCGTGCTCGTCGCGCAGTCGGAGCAGCCCGTGAGCGGTGCGCTCGCCGACGACGGCGCGGAGGGCGAGGCGCTCTGGGACGGGCACCCGCTCCTCCCGGTCGCCACGCGCGCTGAGGTGAGCGCGCAGGCCGCCGACCCGGAGATGCAGCGCTACGGTTCCTACTACGCCGAGTTCGACCCCGACACGGGCGTGCCGACGCTCTATGTCCGCTTCTTCGGCGGGGCCAACGACGCCACGCTTGACCAACTCCGACCGATGCTCGGCGTCCGGCCCTGGGGCTTCCGCCCGGACGTGAATGCTGGGGCTGGGCCAGCCAGCGCGGTCCAGCGGTGCGGGTCGGTCGAGTCGCCCGGTCACTTCCTGGTGCGCGATGTCATCTTCCGACACACCAACAACTTCCCCACGCAGGGGGCGATCTGCCCCGGCGGTCAGGGCTCCCGCTTCGAGTTCGTTACGGCCGAGTTCCACCCGGCCATCGGCTTCCAGATGGGGGCCGACCGCGACAACGGCGGGCGCGGCCACTTCGTCGAGAACACCGTCGCGCAATACAACGGCCAGATCGGCATCGAGGGCATCTGCAACGACTGCTACTTCATCGACACGACGGTGCGCTTCAACAACGCACGCGGCTACGACAACAGCTGGGAGGCCGGCGGCATGAAGCTGGTCTACTCCTCGCGCAACCTCGTCCGGCGGCTCCGCGCTGAGGGCAATCGCGGCCCCGGACTCTGGTTCGACACCGACGCCTCCGAGAACGTCGTCGAGGGGAGCTACTTCCTGGACAACTGGTTCGCGGGCGTCTTCCTGGAACTCAATTCGAGGCGCACCCTGGTTCAGCACAACGTCATCGCGCGGACGGTCCGGCCCCCCGCCTTCGCGACCGACGCCTCCGGCGCGGGCATCCTCACGCAGGCCACGTCGGACAACACCCTCGTCTGGAACACGATTACGGGCAACGAGGGCAACGGCGTCTACATCCGCGACCTCGCCGAGGTCACCGACCAGGTCCACAACACGCGGCTCTACAACAACCTCATCGTCGGCAACGCGACGCTCGACAACCGGCCTGACCTCGCGCCCATCGGCGGGGAAGGGTACGAGATCCAGCTCGAGAGCGCCCGCCTCGACATCGTGCGCACGAACACGCTCGCGGGCAACCGCATCCTCTCGCACGACGGCGACCCCACCGATGCCTCGCACGCCGCCTTCGCCATGGCCGCGCTCGACCAGCCGTGGGTCTTCCGCACCACCAACGACCTCGCCGAGTGGCGTGACCTGATGGCCTATGACGCCAGCTACAGCGACGCGCTGCTGCCATGGGACGGCGACGCGTACACCGAACTCTGGCGCCCGGCCAACTGGGACGCGCTCCGCTTCGACGCCGACCCGCGCCTTGCCACTGAAGCTCCGGCCTGCCCGCGCTTCGACTGCCTCCCGAGTTGCTTCGACCGCGTGGGGGCAAATCCGCTCGCGGTTCGTACGCCGTTCCTCGACGCCGACGACGCGGAGGAAGCCTGTGCGCGCACCGTGGACGCGGAAACCGATGTGCCGATGGCGGCCTCGCTCACGCTGGGCGCGCCGTATCCCAACCCCACGGCGACTTCAGTGCGCTTCGATGTCGCGGCGACGGGGACGTATCGGCTGGAGGTTGTCGACATGCTGGGGCGGCGTATCCTGTCGCGCGAGGTCGCCCTACGCGCCGCGACGCCGCTTGCGCTCGATGCGAGCCGCTGGACGCCGGGCCTCTACCTCGTCCGCCTCCTCGACGCCAGCGCGCGCATCGAGGCCACGCACACGCTGACGGTCGCCCGCTGAGCCTACCGTTGGCCTTTCCCGCCGCCGATGGCTCGTTCGCTCCTGCTCCCTCGTCTCCCGCTAGTCCTGGCGGTGTTGCTGACTGTCGCTGCGTTCGCTTCGCCGATGGCCGCCCAGCCCGCCCTGCTGCCAGCTCCGCTGGAGGCGACGTGGGACGCGTCCGGCGTGTTCACCGTCACGCCCGAGACCCCGCTCCTCGTCCCCGACGGCGACCTCGATGCCCTGCGCATCGCAGCGATGCTGGTCGACCTCCTGGCCTTTGGCGCCGACACCCGGCCGCGCGTGGTCGAGGCCCGCGCCTACACCCGCACGACGCGGCTCGACGCACCGCCTGCCATCGTCTTCTCGGGCGACGCGCCGGACTCGCTAGGCACAGAGGGCTACGTCCTCACGATCACGCCTGCGCAGGTCACGCTGGCCGCGAACGCCCCGGCGGGCTGGTTCTACGCCACGCAGACGCTCCGGCAACTGCTCCCAGCGGCCGTCGAGTATGCCGCCGCCTTTCCCGTCCCGCTGACCGTCCCGGCGGGCCGCGTGGTGGACCGCCCGCGCTTCGGTTGGCGTGGGATGATGCTCGATGTGTCCCGCCACTTCTTCGGCCCCGATGAGGTGCGGCGCGTGATCGGCCTGATGGCGCTGCACAAGCTCAACCGACTCCACCTTCACCTCTCCGACGACCAGGGCTGGCGCATCGAGATTCCAGGCTGGCCGCGCCTGACCGAGATCGGCGGCAGCACGGCGGTCGGCGGCGGGCCGGGGGGCTTCTACACGCTGGAGGAGTACGCCACGCTCGTGCAGTACGCGGCTGAGCGCTACGTCACCGTCGTCCCCGAGATTGACCTGCCGGGGCACACGAACGCAGCGCTGGCCTCGTACCCGTCGCTCAACTGCGACGGCGTCGCGCCCCCGCTCTACACCGGCACCTCGG
>JBCDFO010000128.1:0-11543 GCA_039177895.1 Bacteroidota bacterium | reverse complement strand
CGACTGGCTCCTCCACGACGCGCCGCCCGAGCTGCAGGACCCGCTCCGGCTCATCCACCAGAGCTCGCTCCGTCTCAAGACCACGCTCGACTCCGTCCTCGACCTCGCACGCATCGAAGCGGGGGAGATGCCGACGACGACCGAGCCCTTCGTGCCCGTCCACACGCTCGAAGCGGTCGTGACCGACCTGCGCGGCTATGCCGACGAGCGCGACATCGACCTGCGCCTCGACGCCGATGATGCGCTGGCCGTGTGCAACGGCGCGGAGTCGGTGCTGCATCGCATCGCCACGCACCTCGTCACGAACGCGATCAAGTTCACCGAGGAGGGCGAGGTCGTCGTCCACCTCGCGGCCAGCGACGACGAACTCGTGCTCCAGGTCCGGGACACGGGCTCCGGCATCGCACCCGACTTCATCCCGCACGTCTTCGATGCCTTCGAGCAGGAGTCGGACGGGTGGACGCGCAGCCACGACGGCATCGGCATCGGGCTGACGATCGCGCACCGGCTCACGCAGCTGGTCGGAGGCACCATCGAGGTCGAGAGCACGCACGGCCACGGCAGTGCCTTCACGGTGACGCTGCCATGCACCTGGGACGCGTCCGCGGAGGTGCCGGACGCGATGCCCCACCACGCCGACGTGTTCTTCTTGGAAGAGGGCAGCCCCGTGCCCGTGGAGGCTGGGCATCGCGCCGGCGCCGAGGGTCTCGAAGCACACGCCCCGGATGGGGCTGGCGACACGCTGCCTGTGGAGACGCTCGTGACGGACGTTCGACCACCAGTGCGCCGCAGAACGGCGGCGGCCGATAGAGCAGCGGCGGTCGAGCCGAAGCCGTCGCAGGCCAGCCCGGCCCGCTCCAGCGCGCCGCCCACGCCTGGCCCGCTGGCGCAGCCGACGAGCGTGCTCGTAGCCGATGCCGAGGCCACGGTGTGCTCGCTCGTCGGAGCGTACCTCATGGGCATCTGCGAGGTGCACACTGCCACGACGTTCGCCGACACCCTCGCCGTCGCCGAGGAGCGCCCGTTCGACGTGCTTCTCCTCGACCCGACGCTGGACGGCCCCGACAGTGCTGCCTCGATGCTGGCGCGGCTGCACGCCTGCGCGGGTACGATGGAGGCGTTCACCATCGCGCTGGCCGAGCCAGGCACTACCCCCACGGGCTTCGACGCCGTGCTGACGAAGCCGCTCGACGACACCGAGGTGCTGCTCACCGTCGGGACGGTGCTGGCACGCTGAGCCCGTCCGGACGGCACGTGCGTCCAGCCAGCGCGCTCGCTCCGGATCCGATCGCGCAGACGATGCGATCGAACAGAGGATGTGATACCAAGTCCGTTTGATGAGTTGCGACCTGGGAAACTGAAAGCCGATAGCTGACAGCCGACAGCCCAAATCCGGCCTCGGTGCTCTGGATCAGTCGCACGTCTGCTCCCGGATTTGGTATGACTGCGCAGGGAGGGCCCGGTCGGGGCACGAGGCGGCGGCGTAAGTTGGCGCGCTCCCGCTCGCCTGCCTCCCGACTCCCGTGTCCCGCTTCGCTTCTGTGCTCGCGCTCGCGAGCGTCCTGCTCGCCCCCGCCCTCGCCGCGCAGCCCGCGACGGCCACCGCCGACGCGGTCACGACCCCGCCGCTGACGGTCGCCGAGATCATGCAGGACCCGGCGACCTGGATCGGCGCGTGGCCGACCAGCGTCTTCTGGACCGACCAGAGCGACGCCGTCTACTTCGCCTGGAACCCGCAGGGTGCGTTCGAGAGCGACTCGCTCTTCCGCTTCGACGGCGGGGCTCCGGAGCAGGTCACGCCGGAGGAGCGCCGCGCGCTGGCCCCCCGCTTCGACGGGTGGCACGCCGACCGCCTCGCCTACAGCCCTGACTTCGCGCACCGCGTCTTCGCCCGCGATGGCGACCTCTACCGCTACGCGCTGCCGATGGACGGCGGCGACCGCAACCAACTCACCCGGCTGACTGCGACAACTGGCCGCGAGTCCGACCCGCGCTTCACGCCCGACGGCACCGGCCTCGTCTTCGAGCGCGACGGCAACGTCTTTCGGATGGACCGGGCGACCGGCGCGCTCACGCAGCTTACCGACCTCCGCAGCGGCACCGCGCCCAGCGAGGCGGAGCCGAGCGACCAGGACACCTACCTCGCCGAACAGCAGACGCGCCTCTTCGACGTGCTCCGCGAGCAGGACCGCCGCGACACGCTCGCTGCCGCCGCTGCCGAGCGCGAAGACGCCGCACGCGGGCTGCCAACGCCCTACTACTACGGCGGCAAGCAGCTCAGCCAGCTCCAGCTCAGCCCCGGTGGGCGCTACGCCACGTTCGTCCTCGCCGACCCGGTCGAGCAGACGCGCACGAGCATGACCGACTACGTCACGGTCTCGGGCTACGCCGAGGAGATCAGCGCGCGCCCGAAGGTGGGTCGCCCCGGTACGAAGCCGATGCTGCACATCCAGGACCTTACGCGTGACACGACCTACGCCGTGGACCTGACCACGCTGCCCGGCGCGTTCGACGCCGCCGACTACGAGCGCGAGCAGGGGCAGGAAACGGATTCGTCGCGCGTGCTTATCCCGTATGGCCCGTTCTGGAGTCCCGACGGGGCGCACGCCGTCGTGATCGCCCGCGCAGACGACAACAAAGACCGCTGGATCGCGCGCCTCGATGCCGAGACGGGCGGCCTGACCCTCCTCGACCGGCAGCGCGACGAGGCGTGGATCGCCGGGCCGGGCATCCCGTGGTTCGGCTTCGAGAACAGCGTCGGGTGGATTCCTGAACGGGATGGCACCTACGCGCGCTTCTGGTTCCAGAGCGAGGCGACCGGCTTCAGCCACCTCTACGACGTGGACGTGACGACGGGCACCGTGACGCAGCGTACCCGCGGCGACTTCGAGGTCTTCGACCCGCAGCTCACGCGCGACGGCCGGACGTGGGTCTTCCAGTCGAGCGAGGTATCACCGCACGAGCGGCACGTCTACCGGATGGGCGTTGATGGCGGCGTGCGGACGAAGCTGACGAGCCTCCAAGGACGCAACGACTTCGCGCTCAGCCCCGACGGCGAGACGCTCGCGCTGCTCTACTCCGCCGCCAACTACCCCCCCGAGGTCTACATCCAGGAACTCACCCGAGAGGGGGCCCGCGCGCCGGTGCGCGTCACCGACTCGCCGACGGAGGACTGGCTCTCGCACGGCTGGCGCGCGCCCGAGATCATCGAGATCCCGGCGTCCGACGGCGCGCAGGTCCCGGCACGGATCTATCGGCCGGAGGAGTTCGGCGCGGCCCCCAACGGCGCGGCGGTGCTCTTTGTCCACGGCGCGGGCTACCTCCAGAACGTGCACCGCTGGTGGAGCAGCTACTTCCGCGAGTACATGTTCCACCACCTCCTCGCGCAGCGCGGCTACGTCGTCCTCGATCTCGACTTCCGCGCCTCGGCAGGCTACGGCCGCGACTGGCGCACGGCGATCTACCGCCATATGGGCGGGCGCGACCTCCAGGACTACGTTGATGCGAGCCGCTGGCTCGGCACCGAGCACGACATCGGCCCTGAGCGCGTGGCGATCTACGGCGGCTCCTACGGCGGCTTCATCACGCTGATGGCGCTCTTCACCGAGCCGGAGCACTTCGGCGGCGGCGCGGCGCTCCGTAGCGTCACCGACTGGGCGCACTACAACCACGTCTACACGTCGAACATCCTCAACACGCCCGCCGAGGACCCCGTCGCGTTCGAGCGCTCCAGCCCAATCGAGTTCGCCGACGGCCTGGAAGACCCACTCCTGATGTGCCACGGCCTCATCGACGACAACGTGCAGCCGCAGGACATCTTCCGGCTCGCGCAGCGCCTCATCGAGCTCGGCAAGGAGGACTGGGAGCTCGCGATCTACCCCGTCGAGCCGCACGGCTTCACCGAGCCGACGAGCTGGACCGACGAGTACCGCCGCATCCTCAAGCTCATTGACGAAAGTGTCGGGCCAGAGAGCGTCGGGCCGGAGCGCGAGGTGGATTAGGGCGATCCGCGACGCTCCGAAGGGGGCAGACGCTGAAACACTGACGTACTGAACCACGGAGCCACTAGGACCTGTCCTGGTCGAGCGGGACTGCCGTCGAGAACTTGATACGCGACCAGACGAGGTGCGTGTCGTAGCGCCGGATCGTTGGCTCGGCTAGGAGGACGCGCTTGCCCCAGGCCTCGTAGCTCGGTAGGTCGGCAGCGTGGACGACGAGCACGTAGTCGACCTGGCCCGCGACGGCGTAGCACTGCTGCACCTCAGGCGCGGTGCGCATACGCTCACGGAAGGCGTTCTCGCCCTCGATGGACTCCTCGCCGAAGGTGACGAGCACGATGGCCTGCACGCCGACCGTCTCGGGTGCGAGGATCGCCACCTCGGCTTCGATCACGCCGCGTTCGCGTAGGGTAGTGAGCCGCCGCCGCACGGACGAGGCCGAGAGCCCCACCTTCGCGCCGAGCTGCGCGTGCGTCTGCTGGTTGTCGGTCTGGAGCTCGGTCAGCAGGGCGCGGTCGAGGGCGTCGAGCATGGCGGAAGGCAGTCGGTGGCGGTTTTCGCCGCAGAACCTACGCATCGCGGCGATTTGCGTCGGCGCCGTGGCGCTTTTCGGCTCAACTCGTCAGCGATGCCCCCGTAGCCTGAGCCGTTTCCCCTCACTCCCATCCCCGACCCCGATGCGCTTCGCGTTCCTTCTGCTCTTCCTGGCAGTCTCTACTCAAAGTGCTGTGGCTCAAGACCCGAGCCCGGTGCGCTCTACCACGCTCGACTGGGCGCTGTCGCAGACGGACGATGGCTTCGCGCCCGCGCTCCACGGCGTGTGGCAGAGCCGCGGCTACGGCTGGGTTCTCGATATCACGCCGGACACGCTCACGATCTACGCGGCGCACGAGGCGGGCTGCCTCCCCGTCGAGACCTCGATCTACATGGACGGGCCGCTGCGGATGTACGCCCTCGCCGACGGCAGTGAGAGCGATACAGGGGGCAACGAGATCCTCCTTTCGTTCCGCGAGGCGAACTCGACACGGTACTATCTCGATCGCATCGACGCCGTCCCCGAAGCCTGCCGCGCGGAGCACCCCGACGGCCCGCGTGCGGTCTTCGACTACCTGTGGAGCGTGATGGACGAGCAGTATGCCTTCCTCGACCTCTACGAGATCGACTGGGCCGCGCGCTACGCCGACCTCGCGCCGACCATCACCGACACGACCTCCGACGCCGCGCTCTTCGACGCGCTCGCAGCGCTGATCGAGGGCATCGAAGACAGTCACCTCACGCTGCGCGGCGAGGTCGAAGGCGAAGCACGCCGTGCCGGGGGGCGGCCTGCGCCCGAGTTGGGTCCCGTGCTGCGGGCCGGCTTCGCCGCGCGCGACACGACGGCCGAGGACGCTGCTGAGACGCAGGGCGCGTTTAGCACGCGGTGGTACTTCGCCAACCGGCGCGCCATACGTGACAGTCTCCTCGCCGGAGCCTATGAGACGGCCAGCGGTGGCAACGTCTTCTGGGGCCGCTTCGGCGGGCCAGACGGACGCATCGGCTATATCAATGTGGCTGGCATGGATGGCTTCGCGGAGGAGACGGAAGACGGGGAAGACCCACCTTTTGAGGACGAGATCGCGGCGGTCTACACGGTCATGGGGCAAGCCATTGCCGACCTCGCCGACACCGACGCGCTGATCGTGGACGTGGCGCTCAACCAGGGCGGCTACGACGAGGTCAGTCTCGCCATCGCTGCGCACTTTACCGCCGAGCCGACACTCGGGCTGACGAAGTACGCCTACGGGGCGAAGGACGACACGCGGCAATCGTTCACCATCGTCCCCGCCGAGACGGTCTACACCAAGCCTGTCGTGGTGCTCACGAGCGACGTGACCGTGAGCGCCGCCGAGACGTTCACGATGGAGATGCGCGCGCTGCCGCAGGTGACGCACGCCGGGTCGGCCACGCGGGGCGCGCTCTCGGACATGCTCTTCCGCACGCTGCCCAACGGCTGGCGGCTCTCGCTCTCCAACGAGGTCTACCTCGACACCGAGGGCGTGCTGTGGGAGCGCGTCGGCATCGCGCCCGAACAACCGCTTCCGATGTTCAAGGCCGGTCTCGATGGGCACCTGAACGCCTTGCGACGGCTGGCCAGCGAGCTAGAGGCCCAGCGCTAAGTCGGAGGGCAGAAGGTTGAAGGGAGAAGTGCGAAGTGGACCCAGCCCAGACGTCGACTACCGCCTCCGATTTCGGTGGCGTTGAGGCTTCAGAGAACGCCAGGAGTTGATTCCCAACGTACGTGTGCGAGCCTGCTTACAGCAGAATGCATAGACCTTGATAGCTCCCCTCCCTCGCGAACGCGGGGGAGGGGCTGGGGGTGGTCGATTATCGAGCTTCGGTCGGCAACCCCCTCTGTCTCCCCCTGACCAGGGGGAGAACTCCTTCGGCGGCCTCTCAACGCTACTGAATACCGCTATAGCAGAGCAGCGCTGGTAGCACGGCTGGTTGCAGTATCTGCCTCTCCCTCAGCACGGGAGCGCAACGCTTGCCCGGTCCGTCGACCTTTTTCTCTACGATGCAGAAAAAAGCGCAACCCACCGGTGTTGCCTCCGTAGCCGCGCCCATCTCGTTGCTCTACATCCTAGAGAAAACCCCGCGTCGTACGCAATCCTGAGCCGGATGGAGACCATTACCCGCACCGAAGAGATGCTGCTGCTCGCCGCCTGCCGCCTCGGCGACGACGCCTACGGGGCCGACATCCGCGCCGAGGTCGAGGCCGTCACCGGGCGGCGCTACTCCGTGGGCGGCGTCTACGTCCCGCTCGACCGGCTCGTCCGCAAGGGGTTGCTGGAGACGGAGGAGGGTGCGCCGACGGCCAAGCGTCGGGGCCGCCCACGCCGCCGCTATCGGGTCACGTCGGCTGGGTTCGCCGCACTGCGCGCCGCCCGCGACCTCCACGAAGCGATGTGGGCCCGGCTGCCAGAGCTGGCCTGGAAGCGTCTCGGTCTCAGCTTCTCCTGACTCCGATGAGTACGCCTCCCCACCTCGACCCGCTTCCGCCGTCGGATCGGCAACCGTCCCCTGATCGGCAACCAGCGGAACCCCCGCGTTGGGCCGAGCGGCTCGTGGCCCTCTTCGCGCCGCTACCCGACCGCGAGATCGTCCTGGGCGACTTCGCCGAGGGCTTCGCCGACCGCGCCCTGGATAGCGGCTCTAGCGCGGCGACGCGGTGGTACGTCGGCCAGTTCATCCGCTCGCTTCCCTCGTTCCTCCTTCGCGGCTCTCTCACCCGCTCGATCATGCTCGGCACCTACGTCCGCCTCGCGCTCCGCCACATTCGCAAACGCCCCTCCTACTCCGCCCTCAACATCGGCGGGCTCGCCCTCGCGATGGCGGTGTGCCTGCTCATCTTCCAGTACGTCGCCTTCGAGCGGAGCTACGACCGCCACCACCCCGATGCGGATCAACTCTACCGTGTCGACGCCCAGCGTACCGTCGATGGCGAGACGGGGCAGGGGCAGCATTCGCCGTTCGCGCTCGCGGTCGAAATCAATGCGACCGTACCGGAGGTGGAGACAGCCTTCCGCGTTCATCCGAACTACGGCCCGATGACGGTCATCCTCACCGATGACAACGGCGAGCGGCGCATCATCCGTGAGGAGGAGCCCGCCTACTACGCGGACTCGGCGTTCGCGTCCCATTTCGCCATGGACGTGCTCCACGGCGACCTGGCCTCGTTCGGGACGCCCGGCACGCTCTGGCTCTCGGAGACCTTGGCCGCGAAGTACTTCGACCAACCCAATCCGGTCGGCGAACCCCTCGAGATCCGCTCCTGGGTGCGGCGCGACTTCACGGTCGGCGGAGTCTACGCAGACATGCCCGGCAACACGCACTTCCAGGCAGACATGCTCTTGCCCCTGCATGACCTGCTCACCACGAACTCGCAGTACAGCGAGAGCGACGGCTGGGGCTGGACCAACTTCATGACCTACGCGAGCGTGGCACCGAACGCGAGCGCAGAGGCGGCTGCGGCCAAGACGACCGATATCGCGATGGAGGTCTACGGCGAGGACCTCGCGGAGAACGGCACCGAGATGCGCTACGTCTTTCTGCCCGTCGCCGACGCCTACCTCACGGAGTCCAACGGCTGGTTCCCGACCGGGGACGTAGGCATGCTGCGGATCTTCGGGCTGGTGGCCCTCTTCATCCTCGTGATCGCGTGGGTGAACTACGTCAACCTTACCACGGCTCGGGCGATGGAGCGTGCGCGCGAGGTCGGGGTGCGCAAGGCATCGGGTGCCTTCCGGCGGCAGCTCGTGAGCCAGTTCCTCGTCGAGGCGACGCTCGTGAACGGGATCGCGCTGGCCCTCGCTATGGGGATTGCTGCGGTCGGGCTGCCCGTGCTCAACCGGCTCGCGGGCACCGAGATCACGTTCGCGATCTGGACGCAGCCGTCGTTCTGGGCGGTGGCGCTCCTCGTGCTGACCGCTGGCTCGATCCTGGCAAGCCTCTACCCGGCGTTCGTGCTCTCGTCGTTCCGCCCGATCACGGTGCTCAAGGACGGCCTCGGCACGGCCTTCTCGAAGGACCGGCTGCGGCGGGCGCTCGTGGTGTTCCAGTTCGCCGCGTCGCTGGCGCTCCTGATCGGGACGTACGCCGTCTACCAGCAAGTCCAGCACCTCCGCACCATCGACCTCGGCTACGAGGCGGACCGGCTGCTGCTGGTGAGCGGCCCGAGCGCCGTGGAAACGGATAGCGTCAACACGCGCACGGGGATGATGCAGGCCCTCGCGCAACGCATTGAGCAGCAGAGCGCTGTGCAGGGCGTGGCGATGTCGGACAACGTGCCCGGCAACGGCTACAACTGGGGGACGAGCATTCTCCGCAGCGGCGCGCCTGCTACCGAGGAAGTCTACGCCACCGGCGTGTGGATCAACGCTGAGTTCGCGGAGGTGTACGGCCTCACGTTTGTCGCCGGACGCAACTTCGGCGAGGCGTTCGGCGAGAACGACCTCGTGCTCAATCGCGCTGCCATTGATGAATTGGGGTTTGCGTCACCCGAACTCGCTATCGGCCAAACCATCCTGATGGGCGGCGCGGGCTCGGACAACGAGGCCACCATCGTTGGGGTCGTCGAGAACATCTACTGGGCGTCGGCGCACGAGGAGATCGCGCCCTTCTTTTTCTTCCCGAGGCACGGCGGCGCGTGGTTTACGCTGCGCGTGGCCTCGGACGACCTCGGTGGCACCATTGCCAGTGTGCGCGCCTCCTTTGAAGAGGTGTTTCCTGGCAACCCCTTCGAGTATCGCTTCGTGGACGAGCAGTTCAACCAACTCTACGAGGCCGACCGGCGCTTCGGGACGCTCTTCGGCGTGTTCGCGGGCTTCGCGCTGGTGGTGGCGTGCCTGGGGCTCGTCGGGCTCGCGGCGTACACGGCGGGGCAGCGCACGAAGGAGATGGGCGTCCGCAAGGTGCTCGGTGCGAAGCCTGCCCAGATTGCGCGGCTGCTCTTCACGGACATCGGCAAGCTCGTCGGCGTGGCGCTCGTGATCGCGGTGCCGCTCATGGTCTGGGGCGTGGGTGCGTGGCTGGAGGACTACGCCGCGCGCATTGACCTGAGCGTGGGGCTCTTCGTCTGGCCGGCCATCGTCGTACTCCTCTTGGCGATGGGCACGGTGAGCTACCACACCGTCCGGCTGGCGCTGATCGACCCGGCGCGCGCGCTGCGGCGGGATTGAGACCGGTGTGGAGGTATGGACGTGTGAACGTATGGAGGTAGGGAAGGCCAACTACGTTCACACCTTCATACCTGGACACGTCCACACCTGGCTGCGGCGCAACACAGGCGCGGATCGCTCGTTCCAGAACGCGAACGATGCTGCTGACCTACCTGCGCCTGCGATGCCCCGCGCCAAAGCCTTCGACGAAACGGCCATCCTCGACCGCGCCGCCGACCTCTTCTGGGACCGCGGCTACGAGGCTGTGTCCATTCAGGACCTCGTGGACCATCTCGGCCTGAGCCGCAGCAGCCTCTACGACACCTTTGGCGGCAAGCAGGCGCTCTACCTCGCCGCGCTCGATCGGTATCGCCTAGCTGGCGCACAGGAGACGGACCCACTCCAGATGTTGATCGAGGAGACTGGGTCGCCGCGTGCGGCCATCGAGGCGTTTCTGCGGGCCGTCGTGAGTGATGCCGTGGCGAACTGCTTGGGATGCTTCGTGGTCAACGCTACGACCGAGCGCGCCCCGCACGACCCCGAGACCGCGCAGCGGGTCCGTGACAGCCTCGAAGCGCTTCAGGCACGGTTCGAGCGCGGAGTCAGGCTAGCCCAAGACGCAGGTGAGGTTGCCAGCGACCGCGACGCGCAGGCCCTCGGGCGCGTCTTCGCCAACACGGTCTACGGCCTCCGCGTGACGGCGCGCGTCAGTCCCGACCGCGCCGTTCTGGACGATGTGGTGGAACAGACGATGCGGCTGCTCGGCTAGCGGGTCGAGGGTCGAGGGTCGAGGGTCGAGAAGGTGCGGCGCAGGGCGCGGTGCGTCAAGCCAAATTGGTGTGGCTCGGGCCCGTTGACTCCGTAGCTCGAAATTCCTCAGCTTTGTTTTGGAACAATCGTTCCAATACGGTTTTGAACGAGTCGATCACGCTTTTCATTCAGCCAACCCACTCCTCTCATGGCTTCCCTTTCTGGCAAAGTCGCCCTCGTCACCGGCGGCAGCCGCGGCATCGGGGCCGCGACCGCCCAGCGCCTCGCCGCCGACGGCGCAACCGTGGCAATCTCCTACAATTCGTCGCCCGACCGCGCCAACGAGGTCGTTGCGGCCATCGAAGCCGCAGGCGGCACGGCCGCAGCCTTCCAGGCCAACGCCGCCAACGCCGACGCCGCGGGCACCCTCGTCGCGCAGGTCGTCGCGCGCTTCGGCGGGCTCGACATCCTCGTCAACAACGCGGGCGTCTACCGCACGGGCCCCATCGCCGAGTTCTCCGACGCTGACTTCGACCAGAGCATTGACGTGAACGTGCGCGGCGTCTTCGCCACCACACGCGCCGCGGCTCCGCACCTCCGTGAGAACGGTCGCATCATCAACATCGGCAGCGTCGTCGCCTTCGTCGGCTTCCCCGGCGCGTCGATCTACAGCGCCACCAAGGCGGGCGTCAGCGCCATCACGGCCTCGGCGGCGAAGGAGTTTGGCCAGAAGGGCATCACCGTCAACACGGTCCACCCCGGTCCCATCGACACGGAGATGAACCCCGGCGACCCGGACGTGAACCCAGCCGCGGGTATGATGGCGGGCGCGACGGCGCTCGGCCGCTACGGCACCGCCGAGGAGATCGCGAGCGTCGTCGCCTTCCTCGCCTCGCCCGAGGCTAGCTACGTCACCGGTGCGCAGATCGCCGTCGATGGTGGGATGACCGCGTGAGAAGGCAGAAAGCAGAAGGATGAAGGCAGAAAAGTGGAGCGCTCCCGTACTCCTCGATCCTGGCCCTTCTTCGCTTCCGCAGCACGGCGGGGTGATCTTTCGGTCGCCCTGCCGCCTCTCTGTTTCTCGCTGACTGATTTTCGT
>JBCDFO010000127.1:0-11547 GCA_039177895.1 Bacteroidota bacterium | reverse complement strand
GCGGACGATGTTCATCGAGGAAGTGCTGCTCGAAGCCGACCTGCTCACGGAGGAGGGCGAGCGCAAAACGGTAGGCGTGGACTACTTCGAATACGGCTACGACGACTCGATCCTCCACCACCGCGACGACCTCGTGCTCTCGGCCACGTTCCAGCTCGCGCCCCACGACGCAGCCGCGATGCGCACCGTCATGGCAGCCAACCTCGACTGGCGACGGAAGCGTCACCCGCCGCTCGACACCGAGCCGAGCGCGGGCAGCATCTTCCAGAAGATCGAGGGCGTCGGGGCCGGGCGACTCATCGATTGGTGCGGCCTCAAGGGCTGCCGCATCGGCGGCGCGATGGTGACGCACCGGCACGCCAACATCTTCATCAACCAGGGCCTCTTCGAGGGGGGCGCCCTCGAACCGGGCGTGGTCGGACGCGGGGCGACCGCGCGGGACGTGCGCCACCTCATCGCGCACGTGCAGACGGTCGTCGAGCGCGAGCAGGGCTACCGCCTGAAGCCCGAGATCAAGTTCGTCGGCGACTTCGGCGAGCTATCCGCCGTCTACCCGAAGGATTGGGCTGACTCGGACGGCTTCACCGGCGGCCTCCCCCCCGGTGGCCACACCGACGCCCACGCCGAGAGCGTTGGACGGTAATCTCAGTCGAGGAGCGCGTCGGCTGCCGCGACGATTTCGTCCCGCGCTTCGAGGCCCTCATGCCAGGCTGGGGGGAACGCCTCCGCGCCGTTGAGCGCGCCGAGCAACGCCCCGCACATCGCGCCTACTGAGTTGGCGTCGCCGCCGACGTTGATCGCCGAGAGCAGCGTCGCCTCGGGGAGGTGCGGATTGCGCGCGAACATGGCGAGGGCAAACGGCCAGGACTCGCTCGCATTCGGACCCGTCCCGCCGCAGGCGTCCTGGAGATCGAGCGGGAAGTCGTCCAACATGTCGGCGAGGTGCGCGAGGCGGTCGGAGACAGACGTGTCGGCGTCGCCTAGGCGACGCTCGGCGTCGCGCGTGGCTTCTTGTACGGCCTGCCAGAACGCGTCCACGTCGAAGCCGTCGGGATCGGCCTGCATCACGGTACGGAGGGCGAAGGCCTGCCCGTAGGCCGCCGCGTAGGAAGCGGGGTGCTGGTGCGTCACGCCCGCGATGGCCGTCAGCAGCGCGCTCACCTCCTCGGTCGTACGCTCGCCCCGCGCCCACCATATACCGACTGGGGCCATCGTCACGGCCGCGCCGTTCGTGGGGGCGCTCGGCAGTTCGGCCACCGCCTCGGTGCCCCAGGCCTCGACGGCGGCACGTACGGACTCGGGCCAGCGACGTGCCTCGGGCAGCAACGCGCGGTAGGCCGCCCCGAGGCGCTGGGGGACCGCCTCGGGGCCGGTCGTTTGTGCGAGCACCCGCGCGAGCGCTAGCATCCGCTGCGTGTCACCCGTCCACTGTCCGGCATCGAGTTCGCCGCGCTTCTCGTCGGCGCGGAATTCCTTGATGCCCTTGTAGTAGAGCCGCACATTTTGGTGGCTGAGGTGCTCGATGGGCATGCCGAGCGCGTCGCCGAGGGCCGTGCCGAGGAGGGCACCGCGCACGCGGTCGGGAGAGAGGGGAAGCATAGGGCTAGGTTTTGATGAACGCCGATCCAACCGCAGCGCCCTACGTTTCGGCCCTGCCGCTGGTCCCCTCCCGCGACCGCTCTTCACTCTTTACTCCTGACTCTTCGCTTCGACGATGCCGGTTCTCACGCTCCACGACCTCACGCTCAGCCTCGGCGGCCCGCGCCTCTTCGACGGCGCGGGGCTCGTCCTCGACGACGGCGAACGCGTCTGCCTCGTCGGGCGCAACGGCACGGGCAAGTCGACGCTGCTGAAGCTCATCGCGGGCGAGATGGCACCGGACGACGGCGAGGTGCGGCTGCGCTCAGGCGCGCGCGTCGCCTACCTGACGCAGGCCGCCCCGGACGCGCCGGGCCAGACCGTGTTCGACGTGATCGCCGAAGGCCTCCCGGACGGCTTCGACCAGCATGCCCACGCCCACCGCGTCGAGGCACTCTGCTCGCGGATGGACCTCGACCCGACGCTCGCCTACGACGCCGGATCAGGCGGTATGCGTCGCCGCGCCCGCCTCGCCCGCGCGCTCGTCGCCGAGCCCGACCTGCTCCTCCTCGACGAGCCGACCAACCACCTCGACCTCGACGCCATTGATTGGCTGGAGGGATTCCTGCAGCGCTGGGGGGGGGCGCTGCTGTTTGTCACGCACGACCGCGCCTTCCTCCGCGCCCTCGCGACCCGCATCGTCGAACTCGACCGGGGCGCGTTGCGAAGCTATCCGGGCAACTACGACACCTTTCTCCAACGCCGCGACGAACTGCTGGAGATCGAGGCGCGCGAGCAGGCGCAGTTCGACAAGAAGCTCGCTGAGGAGGAAGCCTGGATTCGTCGCGGCATCAAGGCACGCCGCACCCGCAACGAGGGCCGCGTCCGCGCCCTCAAGGCGATGCGCACCGAGCGGGCTGCCCGCCGCGAGACGACCGGCACCGTCCAGGCCGAGATCAGTACTGCGCAGCGCTCGGGCAAGCGTGTCATCGTGGCGAAGGACGTGGGGTATACCTGGCCCAACCATGATGGTGAAGCCGCCGAGGGTGACGTGCAGCCGGTCGTGCGCGACTTCTCCACGACCATTCTGCGCGGGGATAAGGTCGGGCTGATCGGCCCCAACGGCGCAGGCAAGACGACGCTGCTGCGGCTCCTCCTTGGCACGCTCGCGCCCGACTCGGGCACCGTCGAACACGGGACGAACCTCGAAGTCGCCTACTTCGACCAGCACCGCGATGTCCTCGACGACACGATGACCGTCGAGCAGGCCGTCACGGATGGAATGACGGACACCGTGCAGGTCAACGGCCAGGGCGTCCACGTGATGAGCTACCTCAAGCGCTTCCTTTTCGACCCGAAGCGTGCCCGCGAGAACGTCGCGGTGCTCTCCGGCGGCGAGCGCGCCCGGCTGCTGCTAGCCCGCCTCTTCGCGCGCCCGTCCAATGTCCTCGTTCTCGACGAGCCCACGAACGACCTCGACCTGGAGACGCTGGAGTTGCTGGAGGATCTGCTGAGCGAATACGCGGGCACCGTCCTCCTCGTCAGCCACGACCGCGCGTTCCTCGACAACGTGGTCTCGTCCACGCTCGTCTTCGAGGGCGAGGGACAGGTGAACGAGTACGTCGGCGGCTACGCGGACTGGCAGCGGCAGACCAAGCGTCAAGCCGAGGCAGCGAAGCCTAAACCTGCGCCGAAGGCAACGAGCACGCCGAACGGCAAGCCGCGCGGCGGGCCGTCCAAGCTGTCGTACAAGGAGCAGCGCGAGCTCGACGCGTTCCCGGCGCAGATCGAGGCGCTGGAGACCGAGCAGGTCGAGATCGCCGAGGCCATGGCGCAGCCTGATTTCCACGAGCGCGGCCCGGACGCGTATGAGACCGCGCAGAAGCGGATGAGCGCCATCGCTGAGGAGTTGGAGACCGCGTTCGAGCGCTGGGAGGCGCTGGAGACGAAGCAGGCCGCGTACGAGGCCGCACGGGCGTAGCAGGGTCGCGTGGGTCGTGGGTCGTGGGTCGTGGGTCGAAGAAGCAAATCGCTCCGGCGTGGCGTGCCAATCCCTACCTCCTCTTCACTCTTTACTCCTCGCTCTTCACCCGTCCTGCATTCCCTGCCTCACCTCGTACCTTCCCGCATTCTCCAACCGCCTCGCCCCATGCCCGACCGTCCTGCCCTCGGCGTCCTCACCCACGGCTCGCTCGGCCAGGGCGTCCAGATGAAGCTCGACGCGCGGCGCTCCGTCGAGACGCTGCGGGCGGGCACGTTCGTCGTCGTCGAGGGCGAGCAGTTCGACTTCTTCTCGCTCATCACCGACCTCGAGATCGCGGCGGCGAACGAGGATATCCTCCTCCACCCGCCTGCGCCCGAGGCCACGCTGCTGCGCGAGGTGCTGCGCGGCGCGGCGACCTACGCGACGGTCAGCCTCAAGCCGATGCTGATGCTGCCGCGTGGCTCTGGACGTGGGGGTGGCGATGAGGAGCCCCAACCCGTCAAGACCGTCCCGGCGCACTTCGCGCCCGTCGGCGAGGCCACCGCAGACGACGTCGCGCGGGTATTCGCGAGCGAGGCGCAGGACCCGCAGCGCTACTTCGAGATCGGCGCGCCCGTCGGCATGGACGAGACGCCGGTGTGCCTCGACCTCCAGCGGTTCGTCGAGCGCTCGAACGCCGTCTTCGGCAAGACGGGCACGGGCAAGAGCTTCCTGACACGCCTCCTGCTCTGCGGCGCGATCCGCACCGGCAAAGCCGTCAACCTCGTATTCGACATGCACAACGAGTACGGCTTCACGGCGATGCAGGAGACCGCCGACGGCCAGGGCACGCAGACGAAGGGCCTGAAGCAGCTCTTCCCCTCGAAGGTGCACGTCTTCTCGCTCGACCCGGCGTCCACGCGGCGGCGCGGCAAGCAACCCGACGTGGAGGTGCACCTCTACGCCGACCAGATCGAGCCCGAGGACATCCTCCCGCTTTCGGACACGCTCAATCTCACCGCGACGGCGACGGAGAGCACGTTCCAGCTCAAAAAGCACTACAAGGACCGCTGGCTCGTCACGCTGCTCGACGCCTCCGCCGAGGAGATCGAATCCATCGCCGAGGTGACGGGGGCGCACGCAGGCTCGCTGCTCGCGCTCAAGCGCAAGCTCGACCGCCTGAGCGGGCTCCCGTTCTTCCGCATGGAGCCACGCGGCAATCGGATCGACATCCTCGATCAGCTCCTGGAAAGCATCGACGGCGGCAAGTCGGTCGTGTTCGAGTTCGGCAAGTTCAACAGCCTGCTGATCTACCTCCTCGTGGCCAACGTGCTCACGCGGCGGCTGCGCGACCGCTACGAGCGGAAGTACGAGGACTACGAGCGCACCGGCAACGAGGCCGACAAGCCGACGCAGCTCCTCATCACCATCGAGGAGGCGCACAAATTCCTGGGCCCTGCGACCGCGCGCGAGACGCCCTTCGGCAAGATCGCCCGCGAGATGCGCAAGTTCTCTGTGAGCCTGCTCATCGTGGACCAGCGCCCGAGCGGCATCGACGAGGAGGTGCTGAGCCAGATCGGGACGAAGATCGTCGCGCAGTTGTCGGACGAGAAGGACATCGCCGCTGCGCTCGTGGGGACGCCCGGCGCGGGCGCGCTACGCAAGATCCTCGCCACGCTCGACTCGAAGCAGCAGGTGCTCGGCTTCGGCCACGCCTTCCGCATGCCGATCCAGCTCACCACGCGCACCTACGGCCCCGACTTCTTCGCCGCGATGCGCGAGCCGCTCGCCGCTGCCGGTCAGGATAGGAGCGCCTCCGGCGATGGCGCCGCCGTGCGCTATGAGGACACCCAGGCGCAGACGGACGACCTGTTCGGGTTCTGATTTCAATGCGACTCACCCTCCCTCGACGCATCGGACTCGCGTTTTGGCTCATGCTGAGCCTTGCCTTGCTGGCACCGCTCGCTGTCCCGTCGCTGTTCGAGGCCTCGTTGCTGTCGGGGCTCCTCGGCATCGCGCTCGGGGGGTTGGGCGCGGCCTGGTGCGTGGCCGACGCGCGGGAACGCGGCCTCAACATCGGATCCTGGGTCGGCCCGTATGTCCTACTTCTGGGTCCCCTTGGCTTCACGCTCTACCTTGCCCGCTATCGCGGCTGGAGGCAGACTGTGATTGTGCTGCTCGCCTTTGTTGCGCTTGCCATCGTGACCCTTCTCGCCACCAGCTTCGTCGCCTTTTGGCTGTTCCCGGACGCCCTTGTGTACTGACCGCGCTGTGCCTCCTTGTTGTGGCGGCAGGCTGTGCCTCTCCTGGAGACCTAGGCGCGTTCTCGCTCGTCGTTGCAGAGGAGGCTCGCTACCAGTTCGGCGACGATCCGCGCTGGGCGACGCCCGACTGGGGCGACGAGGCCTGGCCTCTACGCTCCTTCGCGACACTGCCTGACTCGGCAGGCGTGCTCTGGCTGCGGATGCGCCTCGACGTGCCCCCGACGGAGACGCTCGGGCTGGTGGTCGCTGCGGCGGCGGCGCGCGAGGTCTACTGGGACGGTGTCCTGCTCGGCACGACGGGCCGGGTGGGTGCCTCACGCGCGGAGGAAGTGCCGGGGCCGATGGACGCGCTGGTGCGGGTGCCCGATAGCCTTGCAGCGCCAGGGCCGCACGTCGTCGCGCTGCGGCTGTCGTCGTTTCATCGCCCAGAGGCGGCCAACGGGCTGCTGCTGCATGTCGTCGCGGGGGAGTACCGCGCGCTGATCGAGGAGACGCTGCTGCTGATCGCGCTGCCGCTGGTGTTCCTGGGAGCGTTCGTGCTCGTAGCGCTCTACCACGGCCTGCTGTTCGCGGCGGATCGGCGGTGGGCCTCGCTCCTCACGGCCGCGCTGTGTCTGTCGCTGGCGCTGCTGCTCGTCGCGGAGGGCTGGCGGCTGGCCGTCGGCTACCCGTACGACTGGCACGTGGTGCGCCTGCGGATCGTGGAGGCGCTCTCCTGGGCGAGCGGGAGCCTACTGGTGGCTACGCTGGCGGCACAATTCGCCCTACCGCAGCGACGGACACTTGCGCTGACCGTGGCTGGCCTCCTCGCACTGCTCCTCTTCGTGATCGGGCCGCACGAGGCAGGCACCTTCGCCGTGTTCGCGGTGGCGATTGCCTGCGCCCTCGGCATCACGGGCTGGGCCGTCGTGCAGCATAAACCCGGCGCGCGCTTCGTCTTCGCAGGCGTCGCCGTGTGCTTCGCAGCGCTCGTGTTCGCACGCCTCGATTTTATGGAGTCTGCGCTCTTTCCCGCGTTCGGCGTGCTCATCGCGGGGCTGCTCACCCACCTCGGGCTCCAGTCCCGGCGGCAGCACGCGCGGCACAATGCGGCGCTGGCGACGGCGGCGCGGCTGGAGGCCGAGTTGCTCAGGAAGCACCTCCAGCCGCACTTCCTGATGAACGCGCTCACGTCGATTCTCGAGTGGGTGGAGACGGACCCGCCGCAGGGCGCGCGGGCGCTGGAGGCGCTATCGGCCGAACTGCGCACGCTCGCGGACGTCTCGGGCGAGCGGCTTATCCCCATGGCGCGCGAACTGGCGCTCTGCCGGACGCACCTCGACGTGATGGGCTACCGGAAGGGCAACACGTTCGCGTTGGAAGCCACGGGCGTCGACGGCGAAGCGCTAATCCCCCCGGCGGTGATCCACACGCTCGTCGAGAACGCGATCACGCACAACGCCTACGCGCCGGGGCTCGTCCGCTTCGCTCTCCACGAGGCGCGTACAGCCACGCATCGCACCCTCACCTTCAGCGCGCCGCTCGCCCCCCGGCCGTCTGCAACCCAGGCCCTGAAGATCCGTCCCGAGCGCGGCGGCCTCCGCTACATCCGCGCCCGGCTCGACGAGTGCGCGCCCGGACGCTGGTCGTTGGACGCCGGTCCCGAATCCGGCGCGTGGGTGACCCGCCTACGCCTCCCCCTCGACCTCGCCCCCGTTCCCTCCCGCTGATGCGCGTCCTGGTTGTCGAAGACGAGCGGATCATCGCCCAGCGGCTGCGTCGGCTGCTGCTGGACCTCGCGGGCCACGAAATCACGCGCCTCGATGTCTGCCCGACGCTCGACGCCGCCCGAGCGCAACTGGACGCGTCGCCCCCGGACGTAGTCTTCCTCGATCTCAACCTCAACGGCGCGGACGGCTTCGACCTGCTGCGTGCCTCGGTGGCGGAGTCGTTCCACACGGTCGTCGTCTCCGCGCACACGGAGCGGGCGCTCGAAGCCTTTGAGGTGGGCGTCCTCGACTTTGTCCCGAAGCCGTTCGGGGCCGTTCGGCTGACGACGACGCTGGAGCGGCTGCGCGGTGCCCGCGCCCAGCACCCAGCCGCGACGCTCGCGGTGCGCACGGCAGGTCGCATCGATCTCGTACCAGTCGCGTCCGTGGCGTACGTGCGGGCGGCAGGCTCCTACGCAGAGCTCGTTCTGCGCGACGGGAGTGTGCGCGTCCACGCGAAGTCGCTGGACCGGCTGCTGGCGGTGCTTCCGTCCTCGTTCGAGCGCATCCACCGCTCCTACCTCGTCCGCCTCGATGAGATCGTGCAGCTGCGGGTGCGGGAGGGCAGCCGGTACGCCGCCGTGCTCGCCTCGGGCGAGGCGTTGCCCGTCGGCCGGACGCGCGTCGAGGCCGTGCGCCACCGCCTGGGGCTGACCTAAGCACCTGAGCCGTTCGGCCGACCTGCGAGCCGTTCACGGTCGCGCATGCATCTCCGCACGCCTGCTTCCGTGGAGGCCGGGCATCCCCACTTCGCTTCATCCGCACGTCTGCCCGATGCCCCGCTCCTCCCCTTTCCTCGTCCTACTCCTCGCCGTCTGTCTTTCGATCACAGCGACGGCGCAGGACGCGTCGTCCCTCTCACCCGACCTCGCTAGTGCCATCGACGCTGCCGTGGCGGAGCAGATGCAGGACACGCACCTACCGGGCGTCGCGGTCGTGGTCGTGAAGGACGGCGCGACGGTGCTCCAGCGCGGCTACGGCGTCGCGGACGTGGCGACGGGCCGGGCGGTCGATCCCGAGCAGACGCTCTTTCGTATCGGCTCTGTCTCGAAGGCGCTGACCGCGCTCGCTGTGACCCGCCTTATCGACGACGGCCGCCTCACCCGCGACACCGATGTGAGCACGTACGTCGACGGCGTCGCCAACTTGAGTTCGTCCGACGCGCCGGTCACCATCGAGCACCTGCTGACCCACACCGCGGGGTTCGACCAGGTCGGCGTCGGTCGGCACGTGTGGGACCTCGACGAATCGCTCGCCGCGCGGAAGGCGAAGCGGCCGTCGCTCGAGGCGTTTTTGGAGAACGGCAACCTCCGCCGCGTCTCCGCACCTGGGGCGGTCTTCCGGTACGACACCTACGGCATCACGCTCGCCGGTCACGTGCTCGCAGGGGCGACGGACCGGTCGTACGCCGAGGCGATGCAGCAGGAGCTATTCGCGCCGCTCGGAATGACGCGCAGCTTCGTCGAGGCAGACGACGCGCACCTCACGGACCTCGCCACGGGCTACGGCTGGCAGGACAGCGCCTACGTCGCGCAGCCGTACGAGGTGTACGTGACCACCCCGGCCTCGTCCATCGACGCGACGCCCGCCGACCTGGGAAGGCTGCTCGAAGCGCTCACGAGCGACGGCGCGAACGCCCACGGACGCCTCCTCAGCTCGGCGATGGCGGAGACGGTGCGTGCGCCGCAGTACCGGCCCCACCCGCAGTTCACCGGCATCACGCACGGCTTCTGGGAGAACCCGGGCCCCGCGTTGCCCGGCGGCGGCCGCGCGCACGCCATCGGCCACGGCGGGAGCATGCTTGGCTTCTGGACCTCGTTCACCGTCTTCCCCGATCACGGCCTCGGCGTGCTGCTCGTCGCCAACCGTGACGTCGAGGCCGGCGGCGGCCCAGTCCGCCTCGCCGATGCCATCCACCCGCTCCTGCTCGATGCCTACGTCGAGGAGGTCCCGCCTACACCGCTGCCCGAGCCCGTTGCGTTCGAGCCGAGCGACCTCGCGCCGTACGTGGGGGACTACGCCTTCGGCGCGTTCTGCCGGACGTGCTCGCGCGACGAGTTTGCACGGGGGGCCTGGCCACTCGGGCGCACGCGCCCCATCGCGCTCACAGAGGACGGCCTCAGCTTTGACGACGGCACGTTCCTCCCGACAGCGGAGCGCGACGTGTTCGTCGATCCCGACGGGGGCCGGTTGCTCTTTTTCGGACGGGACGCGGACGCGCAGGTGGCCTTCTTCGTCACCTCGGACGGCCCCGCAGCGTTCGAGCGCGTGCACGCCCTGGAGGCGCTCCGCGAACACCTCGGGTATGCCGAAAAGCTGACGGAGGCGGGCTTCCTCCCGAAGGCCGAGGAGGTCCTCGCGACCGCGCTCAACGCCGCCCTCGACGCCGGCGTGCAAAACGAGTTCACGATCAACGCGATGGGCTACGGCCTGCTCGAAGCGGACGCGCTGCCGATGGCGCTGGCGGTCTTCCGATTCAACGCGACCACTTACCCCGGCTCCTGGAACGCCCACGACAGCCTCGGCGAAGCGCTCGCCCTGGCCGGTCGCCGCGACGAGGCCATCGCGGCCTACGAGCGCTCGCTGGCCCTAAACCCCCAGAGCGAGACGGGACGCGCCGCGCTGGCGCGCCTCCGCGCGGAGTAATTCGCATTCGGCGTCAGGTTTCGGCACAGCTGTGTGTTGCGTATCGGATCAGGCCAACACGCAACACGAAGCAAGTCTTCATTATCCGGACCTCGACGAATGGAAAGCGTATGACGTGCTGACGACCCGCTCCGCACCGGGCACAGCCTACGTCCGTCTCATACCGTTTACGTACAACTCCGGTGTTTCTTGTAGTCATCCCCGCGCACGCGGGGACCCACATGGGTAGCTGGTGACTACTCGCAATGCGGACAGACAACGGATTGAGGAAGAGGTACATCCGAGCATCCCGCCCCTTGGAAAGCAGGGTGCCGTGCACACATTGGGCTGACCTCGTGGGTCCCCGCGGTCGCGGGGATGACTGGGGGGAGCCGCGCAGCCATGCCCTTCTACTTCTCGTAGTTGGTATCAGTAGCGCAAGAGGTGCCCGACTTCGTCGCGGAGCGTGCGGTGTGCTGAGTAGAGCGCTTCGAGCGGCTTGGCAAACGGGATTGGCCAGTCCTCGGAGGCCACCCGGGTGGGCGGTGCGTCGAGGTGCGCGAAGGCTTCCTGAGCGAGTTGTGCCGCGATCTCAGCCCCGAAGCCGCCCGTGCGCTGCGCCTCGTGGAGCACGAGCAGCCGGTTCGTCTTGCGGAGCGAATCTAGGACGGTCGCGCGGTCCCACGGGACAAGCGTACGCAGGTCGATGACCTCGATCTCCGCACCCTCCACCTCTTGCCAGTGCGCGGCCTCGGCCTCCGCCCAGCGGACGCCAACGCCCCACGTCACGATGGTGAGGTCGGTACCCGTTCGCGCGATGCGCGCCTCGCCGAGCGGCACCGCCGTGTCGCCTTCCGGGACGAGGCCTTTGAGCGAGCGGTAGAGGTGCTTGTGCTCGAAGAACAGGACCGGGTTCGGCTCAGCGATGGCCGCACGAATGAGTCCTTTCGCATCGGCGGGCGTGGCGGGGACAACGACCTTCAGGCCGGGCGTGTGGCAGAACCAGGCCTCCGGGCTCTGCGAGTGGAACGGCCCCGCCCCGATGCCGCCGCCGAACGGCGCCCGGATCGTCACGTTGACCGGCGCGCCCCAGCGGTAGTGCGTCGTCGCGAGGTTGTTGACGATCTGGTTGAAGCCGCACGTGATGAAGTCGGCGTACTGCATCTCCACGACGGGCTTGTAGCCGTCGAGCGCGAGCCCGAGCGCGCAGCCAAGCGCCCCCGACTCGATGATGGGCGTGTTGCGGACGCGGGCGGCCCCGAACTCGTCGAGGAAGCCCTGCGTGACCTTGAAGACGCCGCCGTAGTCCGCGATGTCCTGGCCCATGAGCATCACGCGGTCGTCGGCGCGCATGGCGTGGCGGAGCCCG
>JBCDFO010000126.1:0-11614 GCA_039177895.1 Bacteroidota bacterium | reverse complement strand
TACCAGTTCTACTTCACGCAGGTCCTCCCGCGCATTGGCCGCACGGTTTCCGGAGACAGCGGGGCCTACACCTACCTCCCTGAGTCGGTCAAGGTCTTCCCCGACGGCGACGACTTCCTCCGCGAGATGCGCGAGACGGGCTACCGCGACCTCCGCAGCGAGCCGCTCACGTTCGGCATCGCGTCGCTCTACAGCGGCCTTGCGTGAGAGGAGGCTACAGCTTACGGCTATCGGCTGTCGGTTTGGCACGGCCCCGTAGGCCGACAGCTGACAGCCGATAGCCCCCACTCAATCCTTAATCACGCGGATGAACGGCTCGTCGCGGTCGGAGCCGCCTCGGCCCTTGGCGCGTCGCTTCGAGGCGTTGTCGCGGAGGCTCTCGTCGGCCTCGGGGAGGACGAAGCCGAGCAGGATGTAGAGCGCGATGCCGGTCGGGAACGCGAAGATGGTCGCGAGGACGAAGGCAATGCGCACCAGCGTCGGGTCGATGCCGAGGAACTGGCCGACGCCGCCTGCGACGCCGAGGATCTTCTTCTCCTTCGACTTCGCAAGCTTCTTCCGGCGGCTCCGCGTGCGCTCCATCCGTGAGGCGCGGCGCTCTTCACGCCGGTCGTCGCGGCGCTCCCGGCGGCGGCTGGAGGTACTGCTCGACGCGGAGGCGACGCGCTCCTGGCGGCGCTCCCGCTCGCGGCGGCGGCGCGCGGCCTGCTGGCGGCGGCGCTGCTCGGCCCGGCGCTTCTTCTTGCGGCGCTTCTCCGGGCTCCACGAGAGCATCCCAAACCCGAGCAGGATGATGAGGATGCCTGCGAGCCACGGGAGCACCGTCATGATCTCGCCGAGGCCGCTCCAGAGCGGGAGGCCCATCTGCTGGAGCGAGTAGAGCGTGCCGACGCCGATCATTGAGATACCGGCGGCGGTCGGGAGATTCCAGAAGCCCGGCTTCTTCTCCGAGAGCGCCTCCTCGTACTCCTGCTCGTCCAGGAACGCCTCGATCTCCTCGTCGGTGACGTCGTCGTAGAGTTCGTCGTACAGGCCGTCTGCGAGTTCCTGGTCGCCGACGCTCATGCGGCTGCGCACCTCGGCGGCACGCAGCGTCAGTTCATCGTCGTCGAGGTTGTCGCTGTCGAGATTATCAGCGCGGTCGAGTTCGTCGGACCGACGGCGCTGGCGGGAGCGGGTGGACATGGCAGCGGTGGCTCGTGGGGCTGTGCCGGAAAGTACGGCGACGCCCGACGGGATGTTACGATCCAGTCCCTCAGAGCCGTCGCCGTCAGGCCCGCTTCGACGTAGCTTCCGATTTGACAGCCCAGCACAAACAAAGAGGGCGCGGCCCCACCCCTAGAGCCGCGCCCCGTATCCCTCACAGTGGAGGGTCCCCCTCATCGGGATTGGAGTCGGTATGTGTAGAACGCCGCACCAAGTCGGCTTATTGTCACCGCGAAGCCTGGGCACTCTGAAGTACCCTGGCGGTGTCGACGAGCCGGATGAACTCGCCGCGGTAGCCGTGGGCGTCTTCGCCACGCCCGTCGCGAGCGAGCGCGAGCACCGTGTCGAACGTGGTGGTCCCGGCGTTGTCGGATTCGCGCAGGAGCATCCCGAAGGCGGCCACGGCGGCGGCAAACTGCGTGTCGGTCGAGGCACGCGCCATCGGCGTGTTGGCCGGACGAACGGCGTGCGTGAGCAACCGGCTCGTGTCGCCATCGGGCTGCTTATAGCGCAGCTTCACGAAGAGGAGTTCGTCGTCCGCATTGGACGGTTCGAAATCGGGCTCGGGCGTGGTGTTGGCCTGGTACCGCAGCGGATCGACGGTCGGGAGGCCCGCGAGCGTGGGCGAGTCGGCCCCAACGGGAATGACTTCGTAGAGCGCCGTGACGGAGTGGCCTGCGCCGAGGTCGCCCGAGTCTTTGGTGTCGTCGTTGAAGTCTTCGTCGGCGAGGAGACGGTTCTCGTAGCCGATCAGCCGGTAGGCGGCGACCGCAGCCGGGTTGAACTCGACCTGGAGCTTCACGTCCTTCGCGATGGTGAAGAGCGTGCCGCCCATCTGCGCGACGAGCACCTTCTGCGCCTCCTGGATCGTGTCGATGTAGGCGTAGTTGCCGTTGCCGTGGTCGGCGATGGTCTCCATCTTGGAGTCCTGCAGGTTGCCCGTCCCGAAGCCGATCACGGAGAGGAAGACACCGCTCTCGCGCTCCTTCTCGATGAGCCGCAGCATCTCGGCGTCGGACGACGGCCCGACGTTGAAGTCGCCGTCGGTGGCGAGCAGGATGCGGTTGTTCTTCTCCGCGTCGAACTGCTGGCGCGCGACTTGGTACGCCAGCGCGAGGCCCTGGCCACCCGCCGTTGAGCCGCCCGCTTCGAGGCGGTCGAGCGCGCCGAGGATCGTCTCCTTGTCAGCCCCGGAGGTCGGCTCCAGCACAACACCCGCTGCCCCGGCGTAGACGACCATCGCGACGGTGTCTTCCTCGCGGAGCTCGTTCACGAGCAGCCGCAGCGCCGACTTCAGAAGCGGCAGCTTGTTCGGGCTGTTCATCGAGCCCGAGACGTCCAGCAGGAAGACAAGGTTGGCAGGCGGCAGGTCGTCCGTGTCGATGCGGCGGCCCTGGAGCCCGACGCGCACGAGCCGGTGCGCGGGCTGCCACGGCGCGACGGCTACCTCCGACGTGATCGAGAACGGTGCCCCCTCCCTAGCAGCACCTTCAGGGTCGGGGTAGTCGTAGGTGAAGTAGTTGACGAACTCCTCGATCCGCACCGCGTCGATAGGCGGCAGAACCCCGTCGTTGAGCATCCGGCGTACGTTGGCATAGGACGCCACGTCCACGTCGATGCCGAAGGTGGAGAGCGGCGCATCGCCGACGCGCTTGAACGGGTTCTCGTCGATAGCCGCGTAGCTCTCGCGGTTCCTCGGCGGGTTGTATGTCTGCGCATCGCCGTACCCGACCAGACCTACTCCCGACGCATAACTTGCGCGTGCCCTCAGCAGCTCAGCGCTCGGAGGCGGTGGAGGCGACGCAGACCGCAGTTCGAGATCCATGCTGATGTCAATCGACTCGTCATCTCCAACCTCGGATGGCGTTTTCGGCTCAACAGGTACCTCATACTGGACGACGGGACGCCCTGTGAAGTCAACGTCTTTGGGTGCGAGCACGAAATCAAGCACCTTGGTCTGTCCTGCTCTGACCTCGACACCTGTGGTGGTTACAGGCGTATGGCCGACGAAGCTGGCCGTCACGTCATAGGTCCCGGCGGGGATGCCATGTATGGCGTAGCGTCCATCGAGAGTGGTCGCGCTTCCCTGTGTGGTACCGTCCAGAACGACGTAGACGCCGCCGAGCGGGTGGCCTGCGTCGTCGGTCACAAGCCCCGCGATGGTACCCGTCTGAGGTTGGGGCGCCGGCGCGTGGAGCGCGAGAGCGGGGCCGAGGAGCAGCCCGAGGGCGGCGAGGACCAGCAGCGAAAGCGTAGAAATCCGAAGCATGGGCTGTGACGAGTTCGTGGACGGGAGAACAAACCTGCGCCGCGCCTTACGGGGCCCTGCGCAGTGTGTAGACCGCAACCCCGCGAGGAAGTCGCCGTCAGAGAGCGTCCACGGAAGCACAGCCGGCGTTGCCTCCGCGTCTGCTCCCTAAACCGTCGGGGCGCCCGGGTTATTGCCACCCGACCGAAAACAGCACGCCGCTGGGCCGCCCGCCCGTGCTGCTGTGGGACCTCCCTCTACCCCGTGCGCCTACCCCTGCCCTCCGATCCCGCCTGCATGCTCACGCCCGATATCCGCACCTACATCGACCGCAGCGTTCTGTGCTGGCTAGCTACCGTCAACGCCGAGGGCGTGCCGAACGTATCGCCGAAGGAGGTCTTCGCTGCGCACGACGACCATCACCTCCTGATCGCCCACATCGCCTCGCCGCAGAGCGTGCGCAACATCCGCGCTAACCCGCAGGTGTGCGTCAGCTTCGTGGACGTGTTTGTCCAGAAGGGCTACAAGCTGACCGGCACCGCCGAACTCATCGCCCCGGACACACCGCGCTACGAGGCGCTGCTGCCCCCCTTGCATCGGATCACGCAGGGCCTCTTTCCGATCCGTAGCATCATCGCCATCGACGTGACGGTCACGGCTCCCATCGTGGCGCCCAGCTACCGCCTCTGGCCCGACGTCACCGAGGCGACCCAGCGGGCGTCGGCGATGCGCACGTACGGCGTCGCTCCGCTGCCTGCCGAAGAAAGCACGCCCGAGGCCCTCTGAATCGTTCCCACCATGATCGACGAGATCTTCGCGCTGTCGGCGCACATCCGCTACGTGGCGCTCTACCGCGACGGCCACCTCACCTCGCGGCAAGAAGCGGAGGTCGCCGACGCCAGCAGTTCGGAGTCGGACCGCTACGAAGAGCTGTTCGTCAACCCGGCGCTGCTCACGCTCGCGACCCAGCGCGGCAACGTGGACTGCGGCGGGCTCGACTACCTTCTCATCCGGTACGGCCACTTCTTCCAATTCGTCTTCGCGCAGCCGTGGGGGCACGTCTCGGTGTGCATCGACGCCGAGGCCGATGCGATTGAGGTCGGTAGCCGCGTCCGAACGTGGGTGGCGCAGTCCTAGCGACGCTCGGGGCCGTCTGCCTGCAACTCGCGCGGAACACGTGGGGGATGGCACACACGGCAGGGACGCTTGCCGAGCCGCACCGCGGACGCCGCGTTGGGGTGCACCATCAGGTTGTGCCGGGCGATGCGCCGCGCGTTGTGACAGTGGCGAAGATGGTAGATCCGCGAGCGCTGGCTCGACACCACCTGCACTCGTTGCGTTTCGACCTGCACGACCCGCGCCTCGACCTGCGTGGAGTCGGACGCCTGCGTGGAGTCCGACGCCACCGAGGCCGACTGCGCGCGTGTCCCTGCGGCCCCGGCAACAGCGAGAAGCAGCAGAATGGAGGTCCGGCGCAGCAGCGTCATACCCGCTAGACGCCTCGGCCCGGCTCGTGTAACCCAGGGATTCCCCGAAAACGGCCACCCCGCGAGCCTGAACTCACCGTCCGCGCACAGTCACACGTCCCACACCCGCGCGCACGTCGACCTCGGCTGCTGGCTCGGTGCCAAGCCGCCCCGTCACGCGCTGTCCCGCATCGGTCTGCGCACGCTGGAGTTCGTCAAGACCGTCCGCGCGAACAGTCCCCGTGGTGGTTTCCGCAACGACCGAGACCTCCGCGTCGCTAGGCAGCCGCACATCGACGGTGCCGCTGCCGACCGTAGCGGTGAGGCGCCCGTCGGGCGGAAGGCTGACTACGTCGGCATCGATGGTGCCGTCCTCCGCGCTGAACGTGACGGTTCGAGCCGCGAGGCCCGTAGCCTGAATCACTCCCGCGTCCGTCAGGGCCGTGACGAAGGCTCCGGAGGCACCGCTGACCGTGATCGGCCCCGCTTCGAGTTGGAGGTGCAGGACGGCATCGCGCGGCACTGATGCCGTGAAGGCCGTCTCGATGCCGGGTGGCTGCGGCGCGGGCGCGATGATCTGCACGATCTCGTCGTCGCCGTCCACGCGGACGACCTCGCCTCGCTGGAGGCGCTGCCGGGCCGAGCCGTCGGTCGCCCCGCGTGCCGTGCGGACGACCTGCACCGTCGCTACTGTCGCGGTGTCGTAGGCGACGACCTCGATGCGTCCCATCTCGGCCTGCAGCACGAGCGTCCGCCCGTCGAGCGCGACCGCGTGCGTCACGGTGTCACGCACCGCGAGCCGCTCGAAGCGGAAGGGCGAATCTCCGTCCTCCGCGCACCCTGAAGAGGCAACGAGGAGGGGCAGCGCGAGCAAGAGCGAAGCTGCCTGAGTGCTCACTCTGGGCAGCGAGCCCCGCCTACCCTCCCACCAATGACTAAAGCGAGCAGCGCGAGCGTACCAAAGGCGGTGCAGCCGCCGGACCAGTGACCGACGCGAGCCAACGGCGAGCGTCTCCCTCACGACAGCGTGATGCGCTGGACAAAGCGGCGCACGGCTACCCACGACGCGAGCCAGCCGAAGAGTGCGCCGAGCAGCAGTACGCCCGCGAACGTGACGAGCGGCGTCCCAAACGGCCAGCCGAGATCGGCCAGTTGGGGGATACGCCCGAGAAAGAGGCCGTAGAGCACCCAGATAAACCCGCACGCGAGCACCGCGGCCAAGAGACCCTGCGCGATGCCCTCGACGAGGAAGGGACGCTGGATGAACCGGTTGGTCGCGCCGACGAGCTTCATCGTGCGGATGAGCATGCGCCGCGCGTAGATCGTCAGCCGGATCGTGTTGCCGACGAGAAAGAGCGCCGTCAGCACGACGAGCACCGCCAGCGCCAGCGCGACGGTCTGCACCACGCGCAGGTTCTCGCGCACCCGTTCGATGATCGACGCGTCGTAGGCCACCTCGTCCACGCCCCGCAGCGGCTCGATGCGCGCGGCGATGGAGGCGATGCTGTCCGCGCTCGCGTAGGCCGGGGCGACCTGCACGCGGAACGAAGCCGGCAGGAAGTCAGCCCCGACCACGTCCTCGGCCCCCTCGCCAAACTCGGTGACGAATGTCTGGTAGGCTTCCGCCTGCGTGACGAACGTGGTCACCTCAACGCCGGGGTGCGCTTCGAGTCGATTCTCGACGAGCTGCTGCGCCCGCGTGTCGGCCCCGAGGTCGAGGAAGACCTGGAACTCGCCGACCTGCTGCTGGAGTGCCTGCGCGACCTGCTGGCCCTGCCATAGGAGGAGCCCGAAGAGTCCGATGAGGACAAGCGCCACCACGAGCGCGCTCACGGACGTGACCGTGGCGAATTTGGCGCGGCCGAAGCCCGCGAGCCCCTCGCGGATCGAGTAAGAGAGAGCCATCTAGGGTCGAGCGTCGAAGATCGAAGGTCGAAGGTCTTGGGTGCGGGGGACCTTCGGCGGCGTGGTCAAAATACCGTGACGGTGTGGCAAGCCGCCCTGACGCGTCGCGTTAAACGAATTCGTCCGCACGGTTACGCCCTCACACTCCCCTCTCCTGCTACCCGACGCGCTGCCCGACGGGATAGCTGCCGAGCACCTGCACGCGCGCGGCGAAGTCGGCGAGGTGGTCGAGCGCGCGGGCGACGGGCCGGTCCGTGGCGTGCCCACCGAGATCGACGTAGAAGAGATACTGCCCCGGCGTGCCGACGAGCGGGCGGCTCTCGATCTTGAGCAGGTCGAGGTCGCGCAGCGCGAACACGGCGAGGCTCTTGAAGAGCGCCCCCGGCACGTTGGCCCGCAGCGCGAAGACGAGGGAGGTTTTGAAGTGCGGCCGTGTGGCCGTGTGTGTATCCGTGGAGTGATCCGCTCCCCTCCTAGACAGAGTCTTGCCCTCGCGGACGCGGGGGAGGGGCTGGGGGTGGTTGACCGCGATGCCAGAACTCACCGGCCGGCCTGCCTTGTCTACCCCCTCCAACTCCCCCTGTCCAGGGGGAGAGCTTTTCATTTCGCCTACGCGCTTCTTCACCGTCCTCACTTCCTCGCGTCTCGTAATCGCCAGGAAGCGGGTGACGTTGTTGGGATCGCCCTCAATGCCCGCGGCGAGAACGACGAGGCCATACTCCTCGGCGGCGGCGGCGCTCGCGATCGCGGCGTCGTGCTCCAGCGCCTCGCCGCCCCGCTCGATGTCGGCCAGGCGGCGTGCGGCTCCGGCGGTGTCGTAGTCGGGCACAATAGCGGCGTGGGGAAGGTGCGCGCGGAGCCAGGCATCGCACTGGCCGAGGGCCTGCGGGTGCGAGCGGACCCGCTTCACATCAGTCAGCGTGGTCCCGGGCCGGGCCATCAGGTGGTGGCGGATGCGCAGGTGCACCTCGCCGACGATGGGGAGCGCGAATTCGCGCAGGAGGTCGTAGTTGACGTGGACGCTCCCGAAGCGCGCGTTCTCGATGGGCACCAAGCCCTGATCGACGGTGCCTGCCTCGACCGCCTCGAAGACGGCCCGGAAGCTTGGGCAGGCTACCGGCTCCGCGTCCGGCCCGAAGAAGGCGCGCACGGCCACCTCGCTGAACGCGCCGACCTCGCCCTGGAAGGCGACCCGGGGAGTTGTCGGCTGTCGGCTGTCCGCCATCGGCTAACCCGTGCGCAGCGGCGTGATGGCGACGGTGCAGCGGCTCACGCAGATCAGCTTCTCGTCCTCGTCGCGGATCTCGACCTGCCAGACCTGCGACGTGCGGCCCTGGTGGACCGGCGTTCCGACGCCCGTGAGCAGGCCTTCCTGCTTCGAGCGGAGGTGGTTGGCGTTGATCTCCATGCCGAACGCCGTATGCCCTTTCGGCGCGCCGAGGAAGGCCCCGACGGAGACGATCGTCTCGGCGAAGGCCACGCTCGCGCCGCCGTGGAGGTAGCCCATCGGCTGGTGGTGGTCGGGCGTGACGGGCATCGTGGCGACAACACGCTCGGGGCCCGCCTCGACGAGTTCGATGCCGAGGAGCGCCGCGAGGCCACCGGCGGGGTTGGGTAAATCGGGCATGAGACAGGGGAGACAGGGAGATGACGTTGGGCCTTGGAGAATACGCCGTTGACCGGCTTGCCTGAATCTGCCCAATCTGCACCCCGGCGCATCCCGTTGGAGTCTACACTGCTGCACGGCCTCACTGCAAAACGGCATCACACGGTCCCTCGTGCTCACGCTTCACGACGGCGGTCGTCGCCTCCCCACCGCTGGCCGCGCTGACGCTGCCGGACACTGGCTCTGGCGACACCTCAATCTTGATCTCGCACCGGGCGACCGCCTCGCCATCGTTGGGCCGTCGGGGAGCGGGAAGACGCTGCTGCTGCGCGCGCTCGCAGGCCTCGACGCGCTGGACGCAGGCACGGTTGCGCTTAACGGCCGCACGCTCGGCGACTGGGCACGCCCGCGCTACCGGGCGCAGGTCGCCTACCTCCCGCAGACGCCCGCGCTACCGGAAGGCACGGTCGAGGCTGCATTGCGGCAGCCGTTCGCGTTCGGCGTCCACGCGGGCAAGGCGTTTGACCACGACGCCATCGCGGCCCGGCTGCGTGCGCTCGACCGCGACGCCGACTTCTCTGCCCGCACGACGGACGTCCTCTCTGGGGGCGAGCGACAGATCGTCGCCTTCCTGCGCACGCTCCAGCTCGGCCCCCGCGTCCTCCTCCTCGACGAGCCGACGGCCAGCCTCGACGCCGCCAACACGGGGCGCATTGAGCACCTCGTCACCGACTGGATGGACGCCCACGCTGAGCGCGCCGTGCTCTGGACAAGCCACGATCCCGCGCAGCTCGCCCGCGTCACTGACCGCCGCCTCGACCTCGCTGACTTCGAGCCGTGAACCGGACCCGCCCATGACCTACATCGAGATCGGCTTTGGGCAGCTCGCCATCGCAGCGCTGCTCCTGGGCGTCAATATCGCGCTGTCGCTGGCGCTGCGGCTGGGCCTGTCGCGCGACCTCGTCGTGGGCGCGGTGCGGATGACGGTGCAGTTGCTGCTCGTCGGGCTGGTGCTGGAGTGGGTCTTCTCGACGCGGCAGCCGTTCGTGATCCTCGCGATGGCGCTGCTGATGGCGGGCTTTGCGAGCGTGACGGCGGTGCGGCGCACGAAGCGACGGTTCGCGGGCATCTTCTGGCATAGCCTCGTCTCGGTCCTCATCGCGTCGTTCTTCGTGACCGGCCTCACGCTCGTCGGTATCCTGCGCGTGGACCCGTGGTTCGACCCGCAGTACCTCATCCCGCTGCTAGGGATGCTGCTCGGCAACGCGCTCACCGGCATCTCGCTCGCGCTCGACCGGCTGATGGAGGGGGCCGTGCGCAACCGCCCGCAGATCGAGGCGCTGCTGGCGCTCGGCGCGACGCGCTGGGAGGCTGGGCGCAGTGAGGTCGTGGAGGCGCTGCGCACGGGTATGATCCCGATCATCAACAGCATGATGGTATCAGGCGTAGTGAGCCTCCCCGGCATGATGACCGGCCAGATCCTCGCCGGGGCCGATCCCGCTGACGCCGTGCGCTACCAGATCCTGATCACGTTCATGATCGCGTCGTGCGTAGCGCTGGCGACGCTCGGGATCATTCTGCTTGGCTTCCGCACGCTCTTCTCCGCTGACCACCGCCTCCGCACGGATCGCCTCCGCACCGTAGGCCCTTGACTCACTCCGCTGTCTGTCCGGTCGTATCGGCCGGATAGCCCCGCATTTCGTCGTAGAGCCCAACCTGGTCGGGGCGCAGCGTGTCGCGCATGGCAATGTGCGCAACGAGGTGCAGCGCGCGGAGGTCACCGAGCACGTCGGCCACGGCACGCGAGGCACGCCGGACGTTCGCCTCGGTGGCGACCTGGTGGACGAACAGGCTGTCGAGCGCGCGTTCCGCCGCGATGTAGGCTTCGCCCAATCGCGGTGCCTGCTCGCCAACCTGCTGGCGCAATTGCTCGGCATACGCCTGCTGGGCTGGGGAGAGGCCGAGTGTATCGCGCAGGTCGAGGACGTGGAGCGGACCGGGGAAGTGGTTGCGCTCGGCGGGGACGGCGAGCCCCATGCCGCGCCCGGCGAGGTAGCCTTCGATCTCGCGGTCAGACAGTGCCGTGACCCGGCGGTCGCGCGGCGGCGCAGGCGCCGGACCGAGGGCGGGCGTCTCGACGGCTGTGGTGTCGGGCGCAGAGGATGGGGGCGGGTCGGGCGGGGCGCACCCGACGAGCAGGAGCCCGATGAGCGGGAGCCCGACGAGCAGGACGGACGGTGCGAGGCGGGACGGGAGGCGCATGACGAAGCGTTGGACGTTGTGGAGGTTGGTTCAAAACCCGGCGTTGTATCCGTGGGTCCCCAGCGGGTCGAAGCGCCGGGCTATCTTCTCGCGTCCTCTTCTATCCCAATCGACTTCACCGCATGGATTTCGACGCGATCATCGTGGGCGCTGGCCCGGGCGGCGCGACGGCTGCTGCCGAGATGGCCAAGGCTGGCCTGCGCCCCCTCCTCCTCGACAAGACCGACGCCTTCCCCCGCGACAAAATCTGCGGCGACGCGGTGAGCGGCAAGAGCGTGGACGTGCTCCGGCGGCTCAACCTCCTCGACCGGCTCGTGGAGCAGCGGCCCAGCCTCGGCTCGTGGGGCGTGACGTTCTCGGGGCCGTTCGGCGACGAGGTCGCGATCCCGTTCACGAAGGAGCTCAACAAGCCCGTCGCGCCGGGCTTCGTCTGCGACCGCGTCTCGTTCGACGACCTGATGGTCGAGTATGCCCTGGAGCAGGGCGTCGAGCTGTGGCTCGGGACGAAGGTGCTCGGGCTGCTGTGGGAAGGCGACCAGGTCGTGGGCGTCCGCCTCGCGCGCGGCGGCGACGGCGCGCCGACGGAGGTCCGTGCGCCGATCGTGATCGGGGCCGACGGCGCCTACTCCGTCGTGGCGAAGGAGCTTGGCATGGAGCAGCTCGTCGAGAACCACTACTGCGCCGGGCTGCGCGCCTACTACGAGGGCGTGACGGGCTTCCACCCGCTCAACCACATCGAAATCCACTTCGTCGAGGAATCGATCCCGGGCTACTTCTGGATCTTCCCCATGGCCAACGGCCGCGCGAACGTGGGGCTGGGCATGCGCTCGGACTTCATCAAGAAGCGCGACATCAAGCTCAAGCCGCTCCTCGACCTGCTGGTCAACCACCCGCGCTTCAAGGAGCGGTTCAAGGACGCCG
>JBCDFO010000125.1:0-11685 GCA_039177895.1 Bacteroidota bacterium | reverse complement strand
GCCTCGCCCGGCGCAACCCCGACGCCTTCGCACCCGACCTCGCGATGAGCCTCAACAACCTCGGCATGATGCGCTCCAACCTGGGCCGCCGCGAGGACGCCCTCACCGCCACCGAGGAAGCCGTCACCCTCTACCGGCGCCTCGCCCAGCGCAACCCCGACGCCTTCGAGCCCGACCTCGCGACGAGCCTCAACAACCTCGGCGACGGCTATTCGAGCGTGGGCCGCCGCGAGGACGCCCTCGCCGCCACCGAAGAGGCCGTCGCCATCCGACGCTGCCTCGCCCAGCGCAACCCCGACGCCTTCGAGCCCGACCTCGCCAACTCACTCTGGTTGACTGGTTTCGTCTACAACGCTTTCAGCGAGTACGAGGCTGCACTTGATCCGCTGAAAGAGGGCCTCCGCCTCTTGCTACCACGCTTCGAAAGACTGCCCGCAGCACACGCACGGCAAATGCAGGGCACGTTGAGTGCCTATCGAGAAGCTTGCGAAGGTGCGGGACGGGAGCCAGACGCCGCGCTGATCGACCCGATCAACGCCATTTTGGAGCGGCTTTGACACTCCCCACCGACCCATTTAGTGAGCGTCGAGCCAGTTGTCGGCGATGCCTACGTCCACAACGACGGGCACCTCGCCGAGGGGCTGGGCTTGCGCCATCTCCTCGCGGATGAGCGCGGTGGCACGCTCGATCTCGTCGGCGTGATCGCCGGAACCGTCGGGGACTTCGAAGACGAGTTCGTCGTGGACCTGGAGGATCATGCGCGTGGCTAGCTGCTCGGCCTTCAGGCGGCGGTGGATGGCCACCATCGCGAGCTTGATCATGTCGGCCTGCGTGCCCTGGATGGGCATGTTCACGGCGACTCTTTCAGCAAACGAACGGTCGCGGTGGTCGCGGCTCGTGATCTGCGGGAGGTAGCGCCGCCGCCCGCGCAGCGTCTCGGCGTAGCCCTTCTCGCGCGCCACGGCCACGAGTTCGGTGAGGTACTCCACTACGCGCGGGTAGCTGCGGTTGTACTGCTCGATCAGCTCCTGCGCCTCGCCGACGGGGATGCGCATGCGCTGGGCGAGGCCGAACGCCGAGACGCCGTACGGGATGCCGTAGTTGACCTGCTTGACCTGGCTGCGCTGGATGCGCGTCACGTCCTCCAGGTCCACGTCGAAGACGCGGGCGGCGGTGGCGGTGTGGATGTCGAGGCCCTGCTGGAACGCCTCGATGAGGCCGGGGTCGCCGGAGAGGTGCGCCAGGATGCGAAGCTCGATCTGCGCGTAGTCGGCGGCGAGCAGCTTGAAGCCGGGTGCGGCGACGAAGGCGCGGCGGATCTCGCGGCCCTGCTCCGTGCGGACGGGGATGTTCTGGAGGTTCGGGTTGCTCGACGAGAGCCGCCCCGTGGCCGTGACGGTCTGGTTGAAGTCGGTGTGGATGCGGCCCGTGGCGGGGTTGATGAGCTCGGGGAGCTTGTCGACGTAGGTGTTCTTCAGCTTCGAGAGCTTGCGCCAATCGAGGGCGAGGCGCGGGACGGGGTGGTCCGACTCCGTGGTGACCTCTTCGAGGATGGCCTCCGAGGTCTTGTACTGCCCCGACGCCGTCTGCCCCTTGTGGTCGAGGCCGAGGCCGAACGTCGGCTCTTCTTCCTTGAGCTGCTTCTTCGTCTTCCCTGCCGCCTTCGGGTCCTTCACCTCCTCCGCCCACACGGCAGCGCGTTCGCGCTCCTCGTCGGTCGGCGGGTCGCTGAAGAGCGCCTGACCGAGCTGCTTCGGGCTGCCAACGTTGAATGTGCGCCCGACGGCCTCGTAGATCTCCGCCTCGATGCGCGTCATCTCGTCGCCGAGTTGCTGGCTGATCGGCTCCAGGACCTTCGGATCGACGCGGACGCCGTGGCGCTCCATGTCCACGAGCACGCGGATGAGCGGAAACTCGATCTCCTCAGCGATGGCGAGCAGGCCGTCTTCTTCGAGTTTGGCCTTGAGCACGTCCATCAGCCGGAACGTGACGTCGGCGTCCTCGCAGGCGTAGGGGCCAACCTGGTCGATGGGCACGTCGCGCATCGACTTCGCGTTTTTGCCGGTGCCGATGAGGTCGGTGATCGGCTGCGGGCGGTAGCTGAGATAAAAACTCGCCACGTCGTCCATCTTGTGGCTCGCCTCGGGCGCGATGAGGTAGTGCGCCACCATCGTGTCGAAGAGCGGCCCGCCGACCTCCATCCCGTGCTCCGCGAGGACGACGAGATCAAACTTGAGGTTGTGCCCGACCTTCAGCGCGTCGTTTTCGAGCGCGGGGCGCAGCGTGTCGAGGAGCGCGGCCGTCTGCGTACCGTCGGGGAGCGGCGTCGGGACGTAGTGCGCCTCGCGCACCTTCGACGACAGCGAGACGCCGACGAGGTCCGTCTCCATCGCGTCGAGGCTGCTGGTCTCCGTGTCGAGAGCAAAGCGCTCGGCGTCGGCCACGTGGTCGTGGGCACGCGCGACGGCTTCCTTCGAGAGCGCGGTGTGGTAATCCACGCGGTCCTCGTCCATCTCCTTCACAGGCTCGTACGGCCCAAAGTCGAAGCTCAGCGCGGGGTCGTCCTCAGGCAGCAGATTGGTCGTGCGCGGCGCGCGCTCCTTGCCGTCGTGGTAGTCCTTGATCCGCTTCCGCAATCGGTTGCCAAACTCCAACTCGTCAAACAGTTCTTCGACGCGGTCAAGGTGCGGGTCGGTGCGGCGGAGGCGGTGCCACGCCACGTCCTGCCCGTGCGCCGCGAAGTCGATGTCGGTGAGGATCGTGACGAGCTTTTTGCTCAGGATCGCGTCGTCGCGGTGGTTCTGCAGGCCCTCCCGGACACGCTTGCCCTTCTGGTCGTCGGCGTGCTCCAGCAGGTTCTCGACGGTGCCGTATTCCTGGATCAGCTTCGGCGCGCCTTTCTTGCCGATGCCGCGCACGCCGGGCACGTTGTCCGACGCGTCGCCGAGTAGCGCGAGGATGTCGATGAACTGGACCGGCTCCACGCCGTAGCTTGCGCGGAAGGTGTCGGCGGTTTCGAGGTCGAACTCCTCGCCTTTGTAGGCGGGCCGCAGCATCGAGATCGCGCCGTGACCACCGTCGTCGGACTTGTCGTCCTGCAGGAGCTGCCGAAAGTCCTTGTCTGGCGAGACGATGATGACATCGACGCCCTCGGTGGCGGCCTGCTTGGCGAGCGTCCCGATCACATCGTCAGCCTCCACGCCGGGCACTTCGAGGACGGGGATGTCGAACGCGCGGACAAGTTCTTTGATGTACGGGATACCTCCCTTCAGCCCCTCTGGCATCGGCGGGCGGTGCGCCTTGTAGTCCTCGTAGAGCTGGTCGCGGAAGTTCGGCGGCCCATCGAGCGCGTCGAATACGACGGCGATGTGCTCGGGCTTGTGGTCTTCGAGCAGCTTGAGGAGGCTCGACGTGAAGCCGTAGACGGCCGAGGTGTCCTGCCCTTTCGTGTTGATGAGCGGGCGGTTGATGAACGCGAAGTGGGCGCGGTAGGCGAGCGCCATCGCGTCGGCGAGGTAGAGCCGCTCGGAGGCGTCGGGCGCGGCGGCGGCCTGTGCCTGGGCGGTGGCGTCTTCCTGTTCGGCGTGGGCGTCGTTGAGGGCGTCGAAGAGATCCATGCGGAAGCAGTGGTTCAGTTTTGCAGTGTTGCCGTTTTTCAGTGGGGAGCGTTCGGCACGCCATCTCAAGGAAGCTACGCGGGGGCGGTGACGGGGTGCCGTCGCACAACGCGGAGCGTGTATTCAGTTATGTGAGAGTCATGGTGTGACTTTTCGACGGGACCGCGCGGCAGCGCTCCCACAGGCCAACCTTCGGGCCGTTTTCATTACCGTTTTCCTCCGTCACCCTGCTGCTGCATGCGCTTTTTTCTCAGTCTTCCTCTCCTAGTTCTCGCCACGCTCGCTTTCACCGCTTCCGCGCTCGCCCAACAACTGGATACCTCCATCGGCGACGCTCCCTTTTTCCCTGACCGCACCCCACTCGCCCTGACCGACGCCGCGCCGGAAGGCTTCGACCTTTTCATCCCGGACGACGTCACGCAGGCGCTCTTCAACCCCGCCCGTGCGCACACACTCGACGAGGGGTTCGTCTACGGCACACTCGGCCCCTCGTCTCAAAACAACCGGGTCTCAGCAACAGCCCTCACCGGTGGTACAGGCACGCGCTGGCTCGTGGTGCTCGACAACGCCGTCAACCAGCTTGACAACACCCAGTCCTTCCTTGACGCCAGCTTCCCCGACAGCGAAGACGAGCGGTTCAGCCGCAACGAGTCAGTGCGTACGATCTTGCGTTCCTCGGGCCGCGTTGTCGCTCTCGGCGGGCGTGACGGTGCGGGCTGGTCGATAGGCGTCTTCGGAGGCTATGCTCAGCTTGCGGATGACTCCGAGGCATTCGTTGAGCGACTGGACCGCTTCGAGAATTTTGAGTCGCGCGCCACAGACTTACGCGAACGGGACATATCAACGAGGACGTTCGGCGTCGGCCTGGAGGCGGGGCTGTCGCGTCCCGGATGGGACCTCTTTGGCTCCGTCGGCTATCAGGGGCTCCGGTACGAGCAAGGCGACAGCGAGTTGTCCCGAAACGAATCGCGGGAGGAGGCGAACGCGCCCTTCTCGGAGCTTCTATCGGAGAGCCGGGACGCGCGCTCGGATGGGACGGCCAACGCCGTCAGCGTGGAAGGGCAAGCTGTCATCAGGCTCGCGCCTGCCCATGCCCTCTTCGTGCACGCCGAGGGCCTCTATGGGCGCAGTACGACCGACGCGGAGGCGTCGCTCGTCCGTCGGGTGAACAACGAACTCGATGTCTCGGATACAGCTTCCTTTGACGAGGAGACCCGTACGGTGCAGACGACAGCCGTACGCGTAGGCTACGTCTTTGAACGCCAGGGAGAGGTTACCTCTGTATTCGCGGGGGTCAGCGCGCACGCGCGCTTCGACACGAAGGGACCGACGCGGTTCAGCTCCGCTACGATTGTGGGCAGCGAGACCGCGTTCCTCTCCGCAATCGACCGCGACCAGACCGTACTCGGACTCACCCTCCCCCTGTACGTGATGCTGCCACAGCGCACCCCGGTACAGGTCTTTGCGGGTGGGACGCTACGATACACCTACCTTCGAGAGGGCGAAGACCGCACCATCTCCAACACCCCCACCAGCTTCATCTTCGAGGAGTCCGAGCGAGACACGAGCCAGCTGGCTTCGTCGAATTCGTTCGCACTGGGAGCCCGGGCGACGGTGCTGGACGACTTCCGGGCACAGGTGGCGTTCAATGGCAGCCTCAGCGGCTACAATGCCTGGACGGTGTCGTTGGGCTACCACTTCTAGCAGGCACGGGCACTTCTAGCGGGCGCTGGATGCGCATCCGGCACGCAGGTTGCGCACGTAGCTTGCGAACCGTTTGCCTACCGCACCCGCCTCCGCCTACCCATGCCTACGCTGCACACTCCACGCGTCGTCCTCGTCACGGGCGGCGCGGGCTTCATCGGGGCCAACTTTCTCCTCCGGATGGTCCCGCGCTACCCCGACGTGCAGTTCGTCAACCTCGACGCGCTCACGTATGCGGGCAACCCGATGACGCTCCAGCCCATCGAGGACGCCGAGAACTACACGTTCGTCCACGGCGACATCGCCGACGGCGCGCTCGTGCAGCGACTCTTCGAAGAGCATGACTTCTCCACCGTTGCCCACTTCGCGGCCGAGAGCCACGTGGACCGCTCGATCCTCGACCCGCTCGCCTTCGTCCGGACGAACGTCGTCGGTACAGCCACCCTCTTGGACGCCGCGCGACGCGCGTGGACGCCCTCGAATGAAGCGGGGGCCGGCGCCATCGATCCTGAGGCGTTCCGCTTCTACCACATCTCTACCGACGAAGTCTTCGGCACGCTCGGCGACGAGGGAGCCTTCGACGAGACAACGCCCTACGACCCGCACTCGCCCTACTCGGCCTCGAAGGCAGGCTCGGATCACCTCGTCCGCGCTTATGCCGACACCTACGGGCTGCCGGTCGTGATCTCGAACTGCTCGAACAACTACGGGCCGTTCCAATTCCCCGAGAAGCTTATCCCGCTCATGATCACGAAGGCACGCGACCTCGCGCCACTCCCGGTCTACGGCGCAGGCGAAAACGTGCGCGACTGGCTCCACGTCGAGGACCATGCCGACGCGATCGACCTCATCTTGCGCGACGGGCGCAACGGCGAGACGTACTGCATCGGTGGCCGGGCCGAGCGCCGCAACCTCGACGTGGTGCACACGCTCTGCGACCTCGTGGATGAAACGTTGGAGCGTGAGATCGGCACTGCCCGCGCCCAGATCACGTTCGTCACGGACCGTCCCGGCCACGACTTTCGCTACGCCATCGACGCGTCGAAGCTCGAAACTGAACTCGGCTGGACGCGCCGCCACACGTTCGAGAGTGGCCTCCGCGCAACCGTCAAATGGTACCTCTCGAACGATTCGTGGCTGCAGGCTGTCATGGACCAGAGCTACCGTGACTACGTCCAGACGCAGTACGGCGCACGAGTCGAGGCATGAGTGAAGCGCTGAGCACTAGCTTTGCGCGGCTTTCACTGGACCACCGTCCGCGAACGTTGTAGCTTGGTTGCCTTGCTCGGGGTGTGGCGCAGCTCGGTAGCGCGCTTCGTTCGGGACGAAGAGGTCGCTGGTTCAAATCCAGTCACCCCGACTCAGCGGTCAGTTTCCTCAAGGAGACTGGCCGCTTTTTTAACAAGGAGACTGGCCGCTTTTTTAATTGGTGCAGATCGAGCGCAGTAGCTGACGACGGCGGGTGAGGTGCGCCTGCCACTCGGCCTCGTCGATCTCGTCGTCGTCGCGGTAGTAGACCCAGCGCTCGACCTCGTCGTGGGCATTCAGGCGAGGGAGCAGGTGCGCGATGCGCTTCAGCGTCGGCGTGAGGCCCATCTGGTGGATGAACGTGACGGTCGCCCGCGCCTTCGCCGGAGCGGTGGTGCGTACGGCCAGCCAGTTGTCGCCGCAGACGTGGCACGAGTAGAACCGCGCATCGGGCTCGTGGGCGAGCACCTCGTCGTCGATCTCGATCTCCTCGACGTCCATCGGCACGAGGCCGAAGGCGCCGCAGGCTTTGCACTGAAGCCGTTCCATGTCAGTAGGTAGGTGGGCGGAAACGGACCAACCCCTCGGCCACGCTCGGGTTTGTGAAACGGCTGCGCGAACGGTGTCACCGCCCGGCGGAGCGGCCAGCCAGCGACGGTCGTTCCAGCGGGAAAATCGGTCGAATCGGCCGGGGAGCTTTGCGCGGGGTGCCTCGTAGCACCGGGGCACTTCCTTTCTTGCTCCTCTCTCGGTCGCCCTCATGACCACCCTCGTCTGGTTTCGCGCAGACCTACGCCTCGCGGACAACCCGGCTCTCTCCTACGCGGTCGAACACAGCGAGACGGTCATCCCTGTGTTCATCTGGGACGCGGAGGCCGAGCGCGATGTCTCGCAGCGCGACGCTGTGAGCGGAGCCCACCTCGTCTGGCTCTACCACGCGCTCCAGTCGCTCGACGCTGACCTCCGGCAAAAGGGCAGCCGCCTCATCCTCCGACGCGGCGACATGCTCGACCAGCTCAACAAGCTCGTCCAGGAGCTAGGTGCCAACGCCGTTGTCTGGAACGCCCGCGTCGTGCCTGGCTTCCGCCACCGCGACCAAGACGTCGCCGATGCGCTACGCGGCGATGGCGTCGCCGTCCACACCTTCGACGGACGGCTCCTTCACGACCCGAACCAGATCCAGACCGGGAGCGGCGGGCCCTACCGCGTGTTCACGCCGTTCTGGAGGAAGTTTTGCAAGCAGATCGAGGTGGATGCCCCAGTGGGAACGCCGCGCATGGGCACGACTAAGGCACCCGCGTCCTGGCCGGACTCCGACGACATAGCAACGTGGGGCTTCACCGCCCACACGCAGGACGGCACGGATTGGGCGAGCGGCCTGCGCGAAGGCTGGGCGATGAGCGAGGCTGGGGCACACGACCGCCTCGACGCCTTCATCGAGGACGCGCTGCTTGACTACGAGGACGACCGCAACCGCCCCGACCGCGTCGGCTCCTCGATGCTGTCGCCCTACCTCCACCACGGCCACCTCTCGCCGCGGCAGGTCTGGCACCGCGTCGACGGCTGGGTACAGAACGGCGCGATGCGCGAGGCCGCCGACGCCTACCTCCGCGAGATCGTGTGGCGCGAGTTCTCCTACCACGTCCTCCACCACTATCCCGACACGCCCGCCGAGCCGCTGAAGGACAAGTATGCCGCCTTTCCGTGGGAGGAAGACGCCGAGGGGCTGCATCGCTGGCAGCATGGCCAGACCGGCTTTCCCATCGTAGACGCGGGGATGCGGCAGCTCTGGGCGACCGGCTGGATGCACAACCGCGTCCGCATGATCGTGGCGTCGTTCCTCACGAAAGACCTCCTCATCCCCTGGCAGGATGGGGCGGCGTGGTTCTGGGACACACTCGTGGACGCCGACCTCGCCAACAACACGATGGGCTGGCAGTGGGCCGCCGGGTGCGGGGCGGACGCCCAGCCGTTCTTCCGCATCTTCAACCCGATCAGCCAGGGCGAGCGCTACGACCCACACGGCGCCTACGTCAAGCAGTGGATCCCGGAGCTTGCCGGGCTGCCGAAGAAGTACATCCATGCCCCGTGGAACGCGCCGCGCGGCGTGCTTCAGAACGCGGGGGTCGAGTTAGGCGTGGACTACCCGCTGCCCATCGTGGACCACAGCGAGGCCCGCCAGCGCGCCCTCGACGCGCTCGATGCCATGAAACAGGCCGCCTAGCCCGGCCTCCACCGACGCTCCCCCGCCCGTGCCGACGTTCACCCGCGACACCGCCGTTCCTGCTCCTGCCGATGCCCTCTTCGCCTGGCACGAGCGCCCCGGTGCCTTCGACCGGCTGTCGCCGCCGTGGCAGCCAGTCACGCTACAGCACTTCGAGGGCATCCGCGACGGCCAGCGTGCCGTGATCGAGATGCCCCTCGGGCCGGGTCCCCTCTCGCTCACCTGGATCGCCGAGCACCGCGACTATCGCCCCACCGCATCGCCTGATGCGCCCGGCAGCTTCACCGATGTCCAGATCGAAGGGCCATTTGCGTCGTGGCGGCACACGCATCGCATGCTGCCGGAGGAGGCCGAGGCGAGCACGCTGCGCGACGAGATCGTCTACGAACTGCCCGCCTCGCGCGTCACGCAGCCGCTCGGCGGGTGGCTCGCCAAGGGCGAGCTCGACCGCGTCTTCGCCTACCGCCATCGCGTCACGCGCCACGACCTCGCCCTGCACGCTGAAGCTGACCTCGCCCCGATGACGATTGCCGTCACGGGCGGCAGCGGCATGATCGGGGCGCAGCTCATCCCGTTCCTGATGGCCGGCGGGCACCGCGTCGTGCAACTCGTGCGCGATCCCGACGCGACACCGCCTGCGTGGTACGGGGATCGCCTCCGCTACGCCCAGTGGAACGTCGCCGAGGAACGCATCGACGCCGCAGCGTTGGAGGGCGTGGATGCGGTGATCCACCTCGCGGGGGAGAACGTGTTCGCGCCGCGCTGGACGGCGCAGAAGAAGCGGCGCATCCTGGAGAGCCGCGCGCAAGGCACACGCCTGCTCGCCCGGACGCTGGCGTCGCTCGACCGCAAGCCGTGCGTGCTGCTATCGAGTTCAGCGTCCGGTATCTACGGCCACCGCGCCGACCGCGTCCTCACTGAGGACGACACGCCTGGCACCGGCTTCCTCGCGGACGTCTGCAAGGTGTGGGAGGCCGCCACCGAGCCGGCAGAAGCCGCCGGGATTCGCACCGTCCACCTGCGCACGGGCGTCGTGCTGGACCCGCGCGGCGGGGCGCTCGGTCTCATGAAAACGCCGTTCGCAGCAGGCCTCGGCGGCTGGATCGGGCGCGGCGACACCTACACGCCCTGGATCGCCCTCGATGACGTGCTTTACGCGATGCTGCACGCCCTTGCCACGGACGACCTCAGCGGTCCCGTCAACCTGAGCGCGCCGCAGCCGGTGCCTTTCAAGACGTTCGCGAAGCGCGTCGGACGGGTCCTCGGGCGGCCTGTGCTGCTGCGCGTGCCGCGCATCGCAGCCGCGTCGCTCGGCGGCGAGGCCATCGAGAACATCGCGCTCACGAGCACGCGGATGGTCCCGCAGCGGCTCACGACGAGCGGCTTCGGGTTCGCCTACCCCACGCTCGACGCGGCGCTATGCCATGTCCTCGGTAAGACGCTGGACGTGAAGGCGCTGATGGCGGCATGAGTCAGTGTTGCAGTGTTGCAGTGTTGCAGTGTTGCAGTGTTGCAGTGTTGCAGTGAAAAGGTGCCTGTGTGGCACCGCGATTTCAAGCCAGAACGTATCCGTTTCCCTACCGCACCTCTGCACCTCGAACGCAGATCCAGCCGTGAACGATTTTGCTAAGTTTATCTTTCTATTTTTGATATGCCTACCCCTAATCTATCGATTTATTCTCCCACTGACAGGGATACCCCTATTTCTTTGGGGCACATTTAGCGAAGAGAACCTATGGATCGGCGATTTACTATACTATACCATCACGATAATTGTATCGCTCACACTTTCCTACCTAATGATTTACTTCGAAATACTATAGAACTCTAGTCATGAGCAGCTTCGTCCTAACTTCCCGTCCAGCTCTACCATCCTTTGACTTCTACGACGGCAGCACTGGCGTCGGTGCAACGCATTTGAAGCGTGCGAATCGCGTTCATGCCTACCCCTGCATTTGCTACTTTCGCGCACACCAACGCGACACGTCCATGAGACCCCTGACACTTCTACTCGCGCTCGTCCTCGTCGGCTGCGGCTCGACGGACGCGCTGCAACCGGCCCTCGCGGATGCCTCGAATGACCTACAGGCGCAACTCGCAGAGCCGAGCCGGCTGATGGCAGCGGCGGCGCTCCTCCACGCCGAGACGGGCACGTTCCCCACGACCGCGTTCGACCTGCTCGGCTCGATGCCCGCCGCCGACACGGAGGCCCGGCAGGTACGCCTGAGCACGCTCGGGCTTTCAGAGGCGGGCGAGACGCTCCAGGTGCTCTACATCCTCGCGCCGTCGCAGGCTGACCCGACGGAGCGCGTCGGGGGCTTCTTGCTCACCAGCACGGGTGCGGGCACCTACACCGCAGAGTTCCGCCTCGACCGCCGCGAGGACCAGACGGAGCGACCACTCCCAGTTGCCGTCAGTGGAGCCGTGGAGGTGAGACGAGCTCTCGGCACGATCCGGATCGACACCGCCCAGTTGACGCAGGCACTCGCCGACGAGGTCCGCACCGAAGCGCCGTTCGTACCCGGTGCGGGGATCACCTACACCTTCGATAAGGCGGGCACGGACACGGAAGTCGGCGTCGTGACGCTCGAACCGCTGCCAGGCTCCTCAGGGACGGGTGCATTAGGGAACGGAAGCGAATGAGCGTGCAGACGGACATAGCCATCGTCGGGGGTGGGCTCGCGGGGCTGACGGCCGCGCGGACGCTCGCGGCACACGGCGTCGCGTTCACGCTGCTGGAGGCGTCGGACGGCCTCGGCGGGCGCGTGCGGACGGACGAGGTGGACGGCTTTCTCCTCGACCGCGGCTTTCAGGTGCTCCTCACGGCGTACCCCGAAGCGCAGCGCTGGCTCGATTACGACGCGCTCGACCTCCGGGCCTTCGCCAACGGCG
>JBCDFO010000124.1:0-11686 GCA_039177895.1 Bacteroidota bacterium | reverse complement strand
GACCCGGCGCTGTCCTCCCCACAACGTGAGCGCCAGTATGCGCTTCCTCGCCGACCCGCCTGACCTGCTGGAGGTTACAGCCAGCGGGGAGCCAACAGCTATCCTGGACTGGGGGAGCTATGTTGTCATCCGCCCACGGCCTGCGTATACCGATGGGTTCGCGGCCCCCATAGACGACGATGCGCTGTTTACCTACTCGGCCAGCAGCTCCCTCGTCTACTTCGAGCATAGCTACGACGGTCTCACAGGGAATCCCGTGTCGACGCCACGGCGGAGTGTCTCGCTTTACGTCGACACCAGCCAGCCGCGGCCCATCGGGGATACAGAGGTAGAGGTGACCGTCGAGGGCGGCGGGGCCTCAGGCAGGGCGACGGTGCTCATCCCGGGCCTCGTGCGCCTGGAACTCACCGCCAACCCCGACTTGATCCCCTGGAATGGTCCCGAGGAAGCGAGCCTCCCGGCACGGGTGTTCACCAGCGGCGGCTACCCCATCCCGCCCGAGGCAACGATCTCGTTCTCGGTCGACCGCCCGGAACTGGCTGGACTCGTGGAGCGGGGAACGTGCCGGGCTGGCCACCCGCCACGCCAGGGGGCTAGTCTGGGCGGCTTGTCGCTGCCTGAGGCGGCGTCAGGGTGCGTTCATCTCGTCGGGGGTGGGGTTGCATCCCCGTTGGGCATAGGCCGTGTCGCTGCTCCTCAAGGTACCCCCACCCCGGGCGCGAATGGGACCGTAGACGTGGACGGCTTCATCGTGGACACGGTGAGGGTGACGGCGTCGCTCTCCGACCCAGCGGTTTCCGACACGGTGCCGGTGCGGGTCATGCGCTCGGTGTCCCAACTCGACCTACGCTTGTCCGACCGGGACGGCGATGGCATCTTCCGCGCGTGGGTGGAGCCTCCGAGCGGGTACACCTGCTTCGGCACCTGTCCCAACGTATTTGTGACGGCGGGCGATGGCCTGCTCTACAACCCCTTCACCGGCGAGCAGGGGACGACGCTGCTCGTCCAGTGGAGCATCATCACCGGCGCGGGGCTCCAATACTACCCGACGCCCGAGAGGCCGGGCTCGCCACCGCTAGGCGACGAGGTCGTCGTCGTGACGGCGACGCCTGCGACGCCGATTCAGGACGACAACGGCGATCCGATCGAAGGGGACAGCGAGGAGGTTCCCATCCTGCAGCGTCCCGATACGCTCCCGCCCAACAGCGACGGCGGGGGCGGCCCCGACCCGACGTGCAGCGAACTGACCGTGCCGACGAGCTTCGCCGTCACAGCGCTGCCGCAGGCGGTCTACGCCAGCCGGACGGCCGCGCTCCGCGTCACCGCGCTCAACTGCGCAGGCACCCCGATCACGCTCGGCGCTGAGACGCCCCTCTCCGTGCTCCTCGACCGTACCGACGTTGGGTACCTCGCCGACGCGGGTGCGTCCGTGCCGGGTACGAGCTACCTAGAGACGACCGTCGGAGCGATAGAGTCGGTGTACTTCCAGGCTGCTGACGAAGCCCCAGCGGTGGACACGCCCGTGGCTGTGATCGTCACCGGGCCTGGGGTTGCAGGCCAGACCACCGCCACGGTGCTCGCCGCGGCGGAACCGGTCGACCTGCGCATCGATAGCGACAACGACGGGCAAATCACGCAGGCCGACGACGCCATCGAGAACGACCCGGCCCGACTTGGGGCGCTGGTAGCCTTCAATGGAGATGATGACGACGGCAACGACGTTCCTGACCACGACGACGCAGGCGGCTTTGCCGACGACGACCTCGAACGGATCGAGCTCGCCGTCCCGCTGCTCGACGGCGGCACCGTCACGCTGAGGGCAACCGTGGGCGAAGCCCAAGTCCGCGTATGGACCGATGCATCGAAGAGCCAAGAAGTCGTGCTGCCTGCGACGTGGGCTGTGACGGCGGTGCCCTCTGTGCTCTTCGTCGAAGGAGTCGGATGGAACGACGCGACGACCGTACTCCAACTCACGCTCGAAGACGGGGGCGGCGTTGAGATCGAAGCCGACACGCTAAGGCTCTACACAGGCGGACTCGGTCTCGACATACCTGGAGAGACGGAAGTCGGAAGCGAGCCCGTCGTGGTTCTCACAGGGCTTCCGCCTGGCGAGTCGGTGGAATTCCTCGTCCACAGGAACGGTCAACTCGTCAGCCAACGTCAAGAGGTCATTTCGAACCTGGCTGCGAGCATCCAACTCGATCTGGGTTCAGAATCAGCAGACGTGGGCGACGAGTTCTCCGTTGAGGTGCAAGCAGATGAGGATGGCTTCCGTCTATCGGCAGATCCGCTCATCGTCGTCCCTGGTCCTCCAGCGACCGCACAGGTGCTCTCTACGGTCGGCGGCACGGCTGACGGCCACGGCACGGCTACGGTCACGGTCGAGGTCAAAGATGCCTACGGCAATCCTGTGGCCGATGGGACGCCGGTTTCGCTGGATGTGCTGAGTGCGGCTGGCGACGCCGCAACTGTGGGTACGTCCGCTCTGCTCAGCGGCTCGACGCTGAACGGTCTGGTCGACTTCGTCCTCACGGCACCGCTCGAAGGCGACGCCTTCGTTCAAGCCCTCGCCCCCTCCGTCATCGGGGATTCCACGCTTATCGCGTTTAGCGCGCTGGAGGTCGAACTCGCCGCTGATCGCGACCTACTCGACGTGACGACCGGTGATGGGGCGGTGCTCACGCTCACCACAAACGCGTCGGATGGAACCGAGGTGTTCTGGACCGTCAGCAATGTGGCAGAGGGGGCTCCTTCGACCTTCACGACCACCGTCTCTGGAGGAACGTCCACGCTTGACGTCAGCGCGGCGGGGGCTGACCTCGGAATGGCGGTCGTCAACGCGACAGTCGGCGTACGGGTCGCACAGACACGCCTCACCTACACGTCCTCGGCACCGCTCTCGGCGGAGGTACATCGCCGGGTCATCGCTGGGGATATGGCCGGGCCAGTCGGGGGTCTTGGACCGAGTATCGTGACGCAGGAGACGGTCGTTGCGCCAGCGGCCTCCATTCCGCCGGAGGAAGCGGGAGACGGACAGCCGCGCGTGGTTCACACGTGGGAAGCCCCCGTCTATGCGTCTACAGAAGTCATTGTGCGAGGGGCGCAGGACACCGACTACGTCGTTGAGCTGGACGACCCGCTCGACGGTGCCTATGTCGAACTCGTCGGGCTCGGCCCCGACGGCACGATCACGACAGACGCCACGGGGCGTGCTACGCTCACGCTGCGGAGCCTCGGCACCTACCCGCACACCGGCATGACCGATCTCCACGCGGTCGGGTTTACGGTGCGTCCGGTGACCGTCCCGACCGCACGCCTCTCCGGGGACGACCCGTGGACCGAGTTCGTCTACCTCGCACCCCAGACCGGCCTGGCCGCGCTCGCCAACATCGGGCTCGACATGTTCGGTGGGTTCTTCGGAGCCGATGTGGACACCGCGTATGGCGTGGCTGCGGCCTTCGCCGGGGGGATGCTGATCGTCGGGGACGTGGGGGCGCTGGTGAAGAACACCTGGCGCGGGCTAGGCTTCTCGGACGCGGATGTCAACTGGCTCGAGGTGACGCTCTCCGGTGCGGGGCTGCTGACCGAGTTCGCCGTCGGTGTGGGCGAGGCCCCAGACGTTCCGATCTCCGCGCTCAAGTCCATCGTGGCGTTCTCGGGCAACACCCCGTTCACGCGGCTGCTCGTGCTCTACTTCCGGCGCGCGGCGGCGAACGTACAGGACGCCCAGCGTCTTGGGAAGTACCTCGTCGCGCTGGCGAGCAAGCCCGGGTTCCTGACGGCAGGGCGGCAGGTGTTCACGTCGGAGGAGGCGATGGAGACGGCCATCCGCGTCACGGACGAGTACGGAGACACGTACGTGGACGCCATCGACAACCTCGTGCGGGCGTGCTCGCTCACGCGGCGCACGGGCGGGTCCGGGACCGAGTTGGCGAGCGCTGACGGAACCGCTGCGGGTGTGGGTTCGCCTTACACGGAGCGCTTGGCGGCGACTCTCCCGCCGTGTGGCATCTCGAAGGCGGCCATCCGCGCAGCCAACGACGTGTTCGACAACGCGCCGCCCAAACTCAAGGAGGTACTCGATGATCTAGCGGGTACGAATCCAGCCAGGGCAACGGAACTCAAGGAGAAGCTCGCGCGCGTCATTCACTATGGACGCCTCGAACATGAGACGCTGGTGCGCGCGTTCTCCAACGATGTCTTCGGGCCAGGGACGATCACCGTCGGAAGCAGGTCAGTTGAGACGGCGTACACCGCTGCCGACATGATCGATGACCTACATACCGTAGCTGAAGCGTTGGATGCTGGTGACGAAGCGCTGGCAGGATTTCAGTCGCTTGTGAAGACCATAGGTATCCCAGGCACTGGACGTATGGGCAACCGCTACGAGTTGGAGGGGGCGGCTTACCTCGTACGCGAGATCGGCGGCTCGCCGTTTTTCGTGACACGAAAATTCTTCGATGATGAGGGGAGGCAGATTACTGACATAGATGTTATTCTCAACGGAGTATACTATCAGTTAAAGTGGAGTCGAAAAGCGTTCAGGGCTAGTAAAAAGATGGAGATGGTTATTAACGGAGTGACAAAGCTGAAAAGGCCAACAATGAAGCAGGCTGTGGTGGCCTGGGTCGAAAAAGCGCGCGATCTTGGTGCAAATCAAGTCATTTATATGTCTGTCCCTGGTGGATTCCCTCCGTCCGTCTTTGGAACGGATACTAATAGACGGCCGCTAAACCGCCTAGTCCAGCAGTTGGGAATTTCTATCGACACATATCCTTTTCAGTTCAAGTAACAGCCTCTAAGTGGCGGAGAGCACCGTTGCCCAACTTTCATTCTGAATTTTAATACGTGTATGTCCTCTGTAGCCTCTACAGTCTTTCTTGACCAGCCGACGCTTAACCAGGTAGTCGATCGTTTGCGCGGGCGCCCTGACTTCTGTGAGCAGCACCAGGGTCTTCATACAATCTCGCTTGAGCGCTCGTTTCCGCCTGATATAAGCGCGTTCGACCCCAACCCCGGAAGCGGTGGTATCCGTTCAGAGTACTTCGGCTCTTTCGCGGACACACGCACACTTTACGGTCTACTCTCCGGGCGAAGCCTTGCACCATCTGTCGACCACGAATTCAGCGTGACTACGTCACAATGTGGTGAGGAGTATGCTGCTTCCTTGGGGTACGGCAAGGGGTGGCGTGATCTCAGCTTTGGAGTTGCTCAGCCTTCAGGTGAGTTGCTAGACGGAGTAGTGCGGGCCGAGATGCTCAACGATCTCATTTCAGTGACGGGCTTCGGTAGCGACCTCCGCGTCGAAACCGATGACCGGGGCCGCACTGTGCTTCGCTTTCTTTCAGACCGAGTGATTAATCCTCAGGGCGAGAGCAAGGGTCGTCCAGGACTCTCCATACCCCAGCAGAAGAGCAGCATAGAACTGGGTGGGCAACTGGTGTGGATAGGCAGTAGCGATCTGCGCTACCGGAATTTCTCTGCTCTCACGCTCCTGGGTCTTCCGCCGGACCAGCACGATGCGCTCGTCCAGGCCACCATCGACCACCTTGGCGCAGAACATGTCACCGAGTCTCGGCTCGATCTCGCAGCTCTGCCAGGAGAGTACGCTCGCTTCCGCCAGGCTCTCGCTGAGGCCGCCGACTCAGGGATGGAAGTCGGCCCGTGGATGGTTTCCTTTCGCCCTCGGCGCGTCCTCTCGCTTGACACCCTCGACACGGTCTTCGGCACGCTCGACGAGGCCGAGGCAGTCGAGGAGCTGGCCTTCCCGCTCGGGACAGTGCGCCCGTACAAGAACGTGCTCGTCACCATCGACGTGGGCTACATCGGCGGGGGCGGCTACTACCTGACGTTCCAGCAGCTCGCCGAGCGCGACGTGCCGTACGAGCCCGTAGCCATCGAGCGTGCGGCGGCAGACCTCGTCGGCGACGCCGCGCTCATCGACCCCGACGTGGGCTAGCTGCTATCGTCATGTCTGCACGTACAGCCCATACCGTTTCGCTCGACCGCGCGAGGCTCGACCGCATAGTGCCTCGGCTTCGCGCTCGACCTGACTTCCGCGAGGAGCGTCAAGGCCTCCGCTCGATCACGTTCGAGTGCCCGCTGCCGCCCGACCTGAGCGTGTTCGACCCTGAGCCTGACAACGGTGGCGGCATTCGCTCGGAACATTTCGGCTCTTTCGCGGGCACGCGTGCGCTCTACGACTTGCTCACTGAGCGTGACCTCAGACCTTCTCTCAGCCATACGTTCCCGGTGGCCATTGAGCAGGCGGCGGCGGACCTCGTCGGCGACGCGGCGCTCATCGATCCCAACGTGAGCTAGCCGCCGCTCACAATTCCAACCTCACTACACCTTCCCATGCGCCCTGCTTTCGCATTCTGCGTTGCCCTAGCATGTCTCTTGTCTGCCGCAGCTCTGGCACAGGAGGCCGCGCCGCACACGTTGCCCTTTGCCTCCACAGGCCACACCCTCGAACTCGAAGTCGCTCGCACCGCCACAGACGAGGAGAGCACCGCCGCGCCCACGGCTGTCACCGTCCGCCTCACCGATGCTCCCGCCTGGCTTGCCGTCACGCCCGCCGAGGTAACGCTCGACGCCCTCGTCCCCGGCACCGACGCCCTCGCCCGCTTCGCCTTCGACGTGGCGGAGGACGCCCCCGTCGGCGAGCCCGGTGCGATGACCTTCACCGTCACCTCCGTCGAGGGCCTCGCGTGGACCAAGACCGTCCGCGTCGAGGTCGCCCCGCCCGCCGACTTTGCGCTCGCCGCCGCCTACCCCAACCCGTTCGGCGCGCGTCCGGCCACGCTCGCCTTCGACCTGCCGCGCGCGGCCGAGGTGCGCCTCGTGGTCTACGACCTGCTCGGGCGCGAGGTGGCGCGGCTCGTGGACGGTCCGCAGGAGGCTGGTCGCCACACGGTGGAGCTGCGGCCGGAGAGCCTGGCGAGCGGGGTCTACGTGGTGCGCTTCACGGCGGAGGCCGAGGCGGGCGAGCGGGCGGTGGAGCACCAGAAGCTGACGCTGGTACGGTAGGGCGCTCGTGCGGTAGGGCGCTCGCGCGCTGAGGGCCCTGTGGAGTGGACCTGGGGCCGAAACCAGCTACGCGCTGGCCTTGCGCTCCTCGTAGACCGGCGTGGCGTCGCCCGTGACCACGCGGCGGGTGATGCGGCACGCCGCGACGCCGTGCAGGCCCGGCGCGTCGAACATCACGTCGAGCAGCGTGTCTTCGAGCACGGCGCGGAGGCCGCGCGCGCCGGTGCCCCGGTCGAGCGCCCGCGTCACGACGGCGTCGAGCGCCCCGTCGTCGAAGAAGAGGTCCACGCCGTCCATCGCGAAGAGCTTGCGGTACTGCTTCACGAGCGCGTTCTTCGGCTCGGTCAGGATGCGCCGCAGCTCGCTGGGCGTGAGCTGGTCGAGCGCCGTCATCACCGGCATCCGCCCGACGAGCTCGGGGATGAGGCCGTAGCGCACGAGGTCGTCGGGCTCGACGTAGCTCAGCAGCGCCGGGTCGTTCTTGTCGAGCGCGCCCGGCTGCACGCCGTTCGTGCCGGGCTCGACGTAAAAGCCGATGGGGGCCTTCGCGAGCCGCCGGAGGACGATCTCGCCGAGGCCCTCGAACGCGCCGCCGCAAACGAAGAGCACGTTGGTCGTGTCAAACGAGACGAGGTTCTGCTCGGGGTGCTTGCGCCCGCCCTTCGGCGGCACGCCCGCGATGGTGCCTTCGAGCATCTTAAGGAGCGCCTGCTGGACGCCCTCGCCCGAGACGTCGCGCGTGATCGAGGCGTTGTCGCCCTTGCGCGTGATCTTGTCGATCTCGTCGAGGTAGATGATGCCGCGCTCGGCCCGTTCGATGTTGAAGTCGGCGGCCTGGAGGAGGTGGCTCAGGATCGACTCGACGTCCTCGCCGACGTAGCCCGCCTCGGTGAGCGCGGTGGCGTCCGTGACGGCGAGCGGCACGTCGAGAATGCGCGCGAGCGTGCGCGCGAGCAGTGTCTTGCCCGTGCCCGTCGGCCCGAGGAGGAGGATGTTCGACTTCTCCAACTCCACGTCCTCGAAGTCGAGGAGGTAGTCGTGGGCTTCGAGGCGCTTGTAGTGGTTGTAGACCGCGACGGAAAGCGCGCGCTTGGCCCGCTCCTGCCCGATCACGTGTTCGTCGAGCGCCGACTTGATCTCGCGGGGCGTGAGCCGACGGTTGCGGTTCGCACGCCTCGGCGGCGGCGCAGTGTAGGGGAGCAGCTCGCCCTGCACGATCCGCTGCGCGTCCTCGATGCAGCGGTCGCAGATGTACACGTCCGGCCCCGCGACCATCGAGGCGACCTCGTGCGCGGCGCGCCCGCAGAAGGAGCAGCGAATGATCTCGTCGCCGACAGCGTTCATGGGGAGAGTCGGGGAGGGAGGCAGGGGAGGATCAAGTATACGGACTCTGCGCAGACGCGATTTTCGATGGGAGATTGCCGATGTTTGATTGGCTGCGTCGATTGTGGCATCCAAATCGAAAACCGAGAATCAGAAATCGAACATCCCCCGTGCCGCTCCCCGACGCCTTCCTCGACCGCTTGCACGCCATCGTGCCGCCCGCGCGCTACGAGGCCGTGGTGGCGAGCTTCGCTGCGCCGCAGGCGACGGGCTTCCGCGTCAACACGCTCCGCGCCGTGGAGGACGAGGTGTTAGACGCGCTCCGAGCCGAGGGACTGCACCCCCACGCCGCCGACGGCATCCTGGGCGGCTTCTGGGTCGCACCCGCCGAGCGCGCGGCGTTGCTCGCGAGCACGCCCTACGCCGACGGCCACGTCTACGTCCAGAACCTCGCCAGCCAGCTCCCGCCGCTCGTCCTCGGACCGCAGCCCGGCGAGACCGTCCTCGACCTCTGTGCCGCGCCGGGCAGCAAGACGCGGCAACTCGCCACGCTGATGGAGGACACGGGCCGCATTGTGGCCGTCGAGGTCGTGCGCAAGCGCTACTACAAGCTCCGCGACAACCTCGCGCAGCAGGGCAGCACCATCGTCGAGCCGGTGTGCGCCAACGGAGCCGGCTTCTGGCACCGCATGCCGGAGGCGTTCGACCGCGTCCTCCTCGACGTGCCGTGCTCCACCGAGGGCCGCTTCCGCGCCGACGTGCCCGAGACGACGCGCTACTGGTCGCCGCGCAAGATCAAGGAGATGCGCAGCAAGCAGCGGAAGCTGCTCTTCTCCGGCGTCCAGGCGCTCCGCCCGGGTGGGACGCTCGTCTACTCGACCTGCACGTTCGCACCGGAGGAGAACGAGGCCGTCCTCGCCAAGGCCCTGCGCACCTTCGGCGACGCCATCGAACTGGTGCCAGTTACGCTGGCGGGCCGGGCGTTCGCGTTGCCGAACACGCAGCCGACGCTCGAGGCCTGGAACGACCGCGCGTTTCCCGAGGCCGTGCGCGCCGCCGTGCGTGTCCTCCCGAGCCCCACGATGGAGGCGTTTTTCGTCGCCAAGCTGGTCAAGCACGCGAGCACGCTGCGAGGTTGAGTGGTCGGCTCTCAGCCGTCGGCTGTTATCTCCTGAACTGGCGTGAGCGGTTATTGTGTGCGGGGCAGTCGTGTCACGGCGCGCGTCGCTAGCCGCTCGCTGCCGGCGCGGAGCACTGCCACATAGCGTCCGCCTGCCACGGCGCGGCCGGTGGCGTCGGTGCCGTCCCAGAAGAGCGGCGCAGCGGATGTTGGGGGCACCCGCGCCTCGAAGACCAGGCGACCGAGCACGTCGTACACCGTCAGCAGGATGTCCGCGTCTGCGCCGATGTCCGGTGGTACGTCGATGCGGAAGCGCGTGGCGCCGGTCGTGGGGTTCGGGAAGGCCTCAAAGCGGAGCACCGTCGGGGTCGGAGGCGGGACGGTGTCGGTCGTGTCCGCGTTCTCGAAGAAGAGGAGGCCGCCGCCGAGCGCGCCGCTCACGAGGTCGGGGTCGCCGTCGCCGTCGAGGTCGCCGAGCGCGGGGGCGGTGCCGTCGCGTGCCGCCGGGATGAGGCCTGCCTCAGTGAAGGCGAAGGCCTGGGGGGTGCCGTCATTGCGGTAGAGCTGGATCGGGCCCTCGTTCGATCCCACGAGCAGATCGAGGTCGCCGTCGCCGTCGAGGTCGGCGAGGTGGGGCCTGCTGAAGCTGCCCACGTCGGCGTCGAGGAACCGGTCGGTTTCGAGCGTGAAGGCCGCGGCCTGCGCCGTGCCGGTGTTGCGGAAGAAGCGGAGGCGCCCGTTAAACTCACCCACGACGAGGTCCGCGTCGCCGTCGCCGTCGAGGTCGCCGAGCGCGGGAGCCGGGCGCTGGCCGATCGCGAGGTCCGCGAAGGGGTTAGGCGTAGCCTCCACGAAGGACTCGGGGTCCGTGAGCGGCCGGTCGGTGCGGCGAAACAGGAACAGGGCGCGGCCGAACTCGCCCACGACGAGGTCGAGCTGGCCGTCCCCTGTAAGGTCGGCCAGCGCGGGGGTGTATGCGTTGGCGCTGATGCCCAGGTCGAGGGTGAGGAAGTCGTTGTCGGCCTCCTGCCAGCGGGGTTCGGTCGGCGAGCCCGTGTTTTCGAGGCGGCGCAGCACGGCCCGCGACGGGCTGAACCGGAAGTCCTCATCGTTGCCCACGATGGCGTCGAGGTCGCCGTCGCCGTCGAGGTCGCCGAGGGCGGGGACGGTGCGGCGGCCCGCGTCGAAGCTCGGCAGGAGCTGGTCCGTACGCTCGGTGTAGCGCGGGGCCGTGGTGCTGCCGATGTTCTCGAAGAAAAACAGATTGGCCGCGAGGTTCTTCGGCTGGGAGCAGAGGCCGCCCGCGATGCCCACGAGCAGGTCGAGGTCGCCGTCGCCGTCCGTGTCTTCGAATGAGGGGACGGAGTAGCCCCCCGACGACAGCGGTTCGTCCTCCGGATAGACCTCCGAGGCGAGCACCAGCGAGGGGGCCGCTGGCGTGCCCTCGTTCTCGAAGTAGAGCAGGCTCACCGTGAAGAAGTCGCCCCAGAAGAAGTCCTGGTCCGCGTCGCCGTCCACGTCTGCGAAGGCGATGGCGTTCTGGCCGTGAAGCCCGCTGCTGGCGGCCTGGAGCGGTGGTGCCCACGCCGGGATGCCCTCCGCCGAGGGACCGCGCCCTACGCTGCTGTTCGCGCGGGAGTCGCTCTGGGGGAGGCTATTCGGAGGGTGCAGGTCGCTCGGGCACGTCGGGTCGCTCTCGAAAATGACGATGTCGGCGAACTGCTCCGTCGCGAGCGTGAAGCGCGGCACGCCGTCGGGGCCGACGCCGTCGTGGCGGTAGTGGAAGACGGTGCCGAGGTCGGCCGTGCCCGCGAAGTAGTCGAGGTCGCCGTCGCCATCGAGGTCGGCGAGGCCGGGGAGGTTGGTTGTCTCCGCACGGATCGGATTGCCGTCGGTGTCGGCGAGCGGGTCGGCGGCGAGGGTGAAGGCCGGGGCCTGGGCGGTGCCCGTGTTGAGGAGCAGCCGGGCGCGGTTGGGGCCGTCGTCGCTGGTGGCGAGCAGGTCGAGGTCGCCGTCGCCGTCGAGGTCGCCGAGGCGATACCACGCGCCGACGCCGCCGAGCGCGCTCAGGCCCGCGAAGTCGTCCGAGCGCCACGCGAACGCGGCGGGCTGGCCAGGCGCGGCGGTGTTCTCGAAGTGCAACAGCGCCCCGCCCTCGTCCAGCACCAGCAGGTCCACGTCGCCGTCCGCGTCGAGGTCGGCGAGCTGCGGGCG